>VSMX01000017.1:4896-22396 GCA_009773975.1 Desulfovibrio sp.
TTCGTCTGGCGAACTCATATATTTTCTCCTTTTGTCTGTTCGGCGGCGCATTGCCTGCAAAAACCCTCATAAACCACGCGCGCCCAAAGAATGGAAATTTCGTTGGCGTTCCCTTCCGGCAAGGGTGGCGCTTCAAAGCAACATTCAATATCCTCGATGCGGCCGCAGCCAATGCAGAGTGCATGCTCGTGCCTGGCCACGTTGCCGTCAAAGCGCATTGCCTTGCCGCTGCATTCGATACGCCTGATTTCGCCGCGGTCAGCCAAAAAATCAAGATTGCGGTAAATTGTACCCAGGCTGATGCTGGGCAAGATCCTGCGCACGCCCGCATGAATTTCCTCCGCGGTCGGATGATCCCTTCTTTTGCGCAACTCTTCCAGGATTAGCTGGCGTTGCCTTGTCTTTCTTGTTGCGGGTTCGGAATTGGCCGGTCTTGTCTTCATAAATTTTGCTATCGTATTAATCATTCCGTATGTCAATACTACGAATGCTTCCTTGACTTTTTGCAGGATAGAACATAAATGCGATAAACGATGCTTATTCCAATGCCATGCGTAAAAGTGCCCTCAAATTTTTGTACCATATAATATATCGGGATATATCTTGTCATGAACTGGGACTGGGACAAACTACAGGAAAAACGGCAGCGCCAGCAAAACCGGCCAACTACGAAACCCGAGCAGGAAAAGGGGGATGAAGTTGAAGCCGGCCGCGCAAAACCTGAAAACAAGCGCTATCTCTTCAACAATCGCGATCTTGGGCCAAACACGGCAAGAAAAATAAACAACCTGAAAATGCCGCGCGGCAGGCTCGTTTTTATTGTGGTGGCCTGCGCCATTCTTGTCTGGCTTTTGACGGGCATTTATATTGTAAATCCAGATGAGCAAGGCGTTGTGCTGCGTTTTGGCCAATACAACCGCACGGTTGATCCTGGCCCGCATTACGCACTGCCCGCCCCGTTTGAAAAGGTTTACAAGCCCCAGGTAACCCAGGTTTTGCGCAGCGAGGTGGGGTTCCGTTCCGTGGGCCAAAGCTCCACCTTCAAACAGGGCCAGGTAAAGACAGTGCCGGAAGAAGCCTCCATGCTGACCGGCGATGAAAACATCGTCAATGTCCAGTTTAGCGTGCAGTATAAAATCAGCGATCCTGTACAGTATCTTTTTAATGTCAGCGCGCCGACGGCCCTGGTTCGCAACGCGGCGGAAGCCGCCATGCGCGAGGTTATCGGCAATAGCGAAATCGATTCCGCCATTACCGACGGCAAGCTGAAAATCCAGAGCGAGGCCACCCAGCTTTTGCAGCAAATCCTCAACCGTTACGGCGCCGGCATCCAGGTGCTGGCTGTCCAGCTTCAGGATGTCCATCCGCCCAAGGAAGTAATTGACGCTTTCAAGGATGTGGCAAGCGCGAGGGAAGACAAAAGCCGCATCATCAACCAGGCCGAAGCCTACCGCAACGAACTTTTGCCCAGGGCGCGCGGCCAGGCCGCAGCCGTGCGCAACGAGGCGGAAGCCTATTCCGCCACCCGCGTTCGCAACGCGGAAGGCGAGGCATCCCGTTTTGACGCCCTGAGAGTCGAATATGACAAGGCGCCCAGGGTTACACGCCAGCGTCTTTATTATGAGACAATGGAAGATATTCTTTCGCATTCCGGTGAAAAGGTTCTTCTGGACAAATCGGCCGCCAATCGCGCGCTGCCCTATCTGCCGCTGCCAGGCCTGAGCGGCCCGGACGGCGCCAGGGGCCCGGAAGCCCGGCCTGCGCCAAAACCCGCCGAAAATGTCGCGGAGCAAAAATAGTGAGCAAATATCCCGTTATTGTCTCCATACTGGTAATTGTGATTGTGGGCCTGCTCAGCCAGTCCTGGTTTACCGTGCACCAGACCCAGAAAGCCATTGTGCTCCAGCTTGGCGAACCCCTGCCGGAGGTTTATGGCCCCGGCCTGCACTTCAAGCTGCCCTTTATCCAGAATGTCGTCTATTTTGATTCCCGCGTGCTGGATTACGAGGCCAGGAGCCGGGAAGCCTTTACCGTGGACAAAAAGGCCATTGTGCTGGACAACTATGCCCGCTGGAAAATTATCAATCCCCTGCAGTTTTACCGCACCATGCGCACCATCCCCGGGGCGCAGGCCAGGCTTGACGACGTTGTCTATTCCCAGCTGCGCGCCCTGGTTGGCGCATACACCCTGACAGAGGTTGTTTCGAGCCATCGCGCGGCCATCATGAAGGAAGTTACGGACAAGGTTTCGGAACTGATGAAGCCTTTTGGCGTGGAAGTGCTTGATGTGCGCATCAAGCGCACGGATTTGCCCACCGAAAACCAGCGCGCCATTTTCGAACGCATGCGCGCCGAACGCGAACGTCAGGCCAAGCAATACCGTTCGGAAGGCGACGAGGAATCCGCCCGTATCCGTTCGGACGCCGACAGGCAAAAGGCTGTCATCCTGGCGGAAGCAGCCCGCGAAGCCCAGGTTGAACGGGGCAAGGGCGATGCAAAGGCAGCGGCGACATACGCCGAATCCTATAACAAGTCGCCCGATTTCTATGCTTTCCAGCGCTGGCTGGAGGCCATGCGCAAGTCCTTCAGGGAAAACAGCAAAATGGTTTTGAGCAATGAAAATCCCTTGCTGGATTTGCAAAAATAGCATGCGGCATTTTCGAACCGCCATGAGAGGGATGCGCGAAAAGACCATGTTCCTGGCCGGAAAGGCCAGGAATTTTTTCCCGTTTTCAATTCACCTGCTCACGGCATTTTTCTGCGTTTCATTTATTTCCCTGCTTTTGTGCGCCTGCGGAAATGCCCCCAAAACGGCTGCGCCGCATGTTCTGCAAAGTCCCTCCGCGCCCGTGACGGGTACCCCGGGACCGGCCGAAATCGAAACCGCGAAAAAAATGCTTGCGCCCTGCTGGCTGCCCCTGCAGCGCCGCCTTGTCGCGGACGGCCTGCCGGCATACGCAGTGGATGAATACCTTTCGGAGCTTGCGCCCATGCCGACCCAATCGCCAATGGGCCGCAAGATGCTCGAGCTTTACAAACGCAAGTTTTTCCCCCAGCCGCCCAAAAGCCAAAAACAGCGCTATTACAAGGGCGTTGTAACAGCGGCCAATGCCGCCCTTTGCCGTGATTTCATCGCAGCGAACCAGGCTTCATTTGATGCGGCCCAAAGCCGCTTTGGCGTGCCGCCGTCCATAGCCGCGTCCCTGCTTTTTGTGGAGACGCGTCTGGGCAAGGTGCTGGGCGATGTGCCGGAAAACGCCTTTTACACCCTGGCCAGCATGGCCGTCAGCACAAGGCCGGGCGATATTGCCGAATGGCTGCCGCGCATGAAGGGTTATGAAGACCATCTGGGCTGGATGGACGAAACCATGCGCAAAAGGGCCGACTGGGCCTATAACGAGACCCGTGCCCTCGTTGCCCACATGATTCGGGACAAGGTGCCGCCAGCGCATTTGCCAGGTTCCATCTATGGCGCAGTGGGCCTTTGCCAGTTCATGCCCTCCAATATTTCAACATACGGCGCCGACGGCGATGGCGACGGCCGGGTTGACCTCTTTACCGTTCCGGACGCTGTGGCCAGCCTTGCAAACTATCTTTACAGGCATGGCTGGCGCGCTGGGCAGAGCCGGGAAAAGCAGCACAAGCTGCTGATGACCTACAATCATTCGCAGGTATATGCCAACACCATTCTGGCCCTGGCCGATCTTGTCAGGGTCGCGGGGAAGGCCAAATGAAGAAAAGGCTTGTAATAACCGGAATGGGCGCGGTCACCCCGATTGGCATAGGGGTGGAGGAATACTGGCGCAACCTGCTTGCCGGTCAATGCGGCGTAGATACCATAAGCCGCTTCGATGCCTCGTCCCTGCCCTGCAAAATTGCCGCCGAAATCCGGAATTTTGAGCCACCTGATGCCTTGCCCAGGCAAATGACGCGCTATGCGGCCAAATTCATGCAGTACGCTTTTGTGGCCGGCTGCGAAGCCATTGCCCAGAGCGGGCTCGACCTGGAAAAAGAGCCATATCGAACAGGGATTTGCATGGGCACGGCCATGGGCGGCGTTGCGGAAATGAGCGCAGCCGAAAAAAGCCTGCTGCAAAACAGGAGCGCCAGGGTCAGCCCGCATTTTGTGCCAATGGTCATCGGCAACATGGCGGCCGCGCACCTGGCCATTACCTACGGCATCAAGGGCCCCTCCCTTACGGTTAACACAGCCTGCTCTGCCGGCGGCGATGCGCTGATGAGCGCGGCCTTTCTGATCATGTCCGGCCAGGCGGAGGCCGTCATCACCATGGGGGGGGAATCCATCATTTGCGCCGGCATGGTATCTTCCCTGGCCCAGGCGCGGGCCTTGTCGCGCCGCAATGAAAGTCCCGCCCAGGCTTCCCGCCCCTTTGACAGGGACAGGGACGGCTTTGTCATTGGCGAAGGCGGGGGAGCGCTTGTTGTCGAAAAGGAAAGCCATGCCCAAAAACGCGGCGCGAGGATCCTTGCCATTCTTTCGGGTTTTGGCAACACCCTGGACGCCTACCATGTTACCGCGCCGGATCCCACAGGGGCCGGCGCCGCGCGCAGCATGCGCATTGCCCTTGAGGGGGCAGGCCTGAAGCCTTGCGAAATTGGCTACGTCAATGCCCACGGCACATCTACCCAGCTTGGGGATTTGGCGGAAGCGGGAGCGCTTGAGCAAGTCTTCGGCAATTGCCCCAAACCGCCCGCGATCAGTTCCACCAAGGGCGCGACAGGCCACTTGATGGGCGCGGGAGGGCTTACCGAGCTGATAGCCTGCGCCATGGCCATAAACGAGGGCATTTTGCCGCCAACAATCAATCTTGATAATCCGGATCCCGAAATTGACCTTGACCATGTGGCAAATGTGCCGCGCAAGGCCAGCATTGAACATGCCATGTCAAATTCGCTTGGCTTCGGAGGACAAAATTCCAGCATCATCGTCTCCCGCTACAATTATAATAAAAATTTTTAAATCAAGGAAGAATTAATGCCTCCCAGCTACGATGCCGAGCAATTCAGGGATAATTTCGAGCATGGTTTTACATGGCTGGCCGGATTTATGCGCAATGCGCGCAGGTTCTTTGATCATCCGGCCATGTATGATCCCGATACCGACAGGCGCTGGACATACGGGGAACTCAACGCGGAAGCGAACATGCTGGCCCATGCCCTGCGCGGGGACGGCGTGGGCAAGGGCGACCTTTGCATGTATATGCTCTTGAACAGCCCAGAGTTCGCCTTTTGCTACCTTGCCACCCACAAGCTTGGCGCAATCAGCTGCCCGATCAATTTTCGCCTTTCCGCCAGTGAAATAGCCCTGCTCATTGACGACAGCCGCCCGAAAGTCTTTTTTTACGATGCCCAGTTCGCGCAGGTTGCGGAAGAAGCCCTGGCCTCCGCCAGCTTCAGGCCCGAAAGAATTGTCATCTGCCAGGCAAAAAACGCCAAATCGGACAATACGACCTTTGAAGCATATATAACCGGCAAGCCGGTTGACAATCCCGAACTTTCATTCCGCCCGAATATCTATGACGAAACCACAAGGCTTTATACATCGGGAACGACCAACAGGGCCAAGGCGGTTCCGCTAAATTCGCTCAACGAGGCCTTTTCCGCGCATGACGTGATGATGCATTTTCCGCTTGCCCCCACGGACCGGACAATGAACATGACGCCCTGGTTTCATCGCGGCGGTCTGCATTCCGGCGGCATAACGCCAACATTTTATGCCGGCGGGGAGGTCATCATCCTGCGGGAATTCAATCCCAAACGCTGTCTGGCGCTTGTCGAGAAGGAAAAGGTTACCTTCCTGATTGGCGTTCCATCAATTATCGCCCTGCTGGCCAGGGCACAGGAACATTCGCCTGCCGATATTTCGTCCCTGCGGGGCATTGTAACCATGGGCAGCCCGTTTGAAAAAAGCGCCTGCGAACGCTACCGGGAACTGTTCACCCCCAATATTTTCAATGGCTATGGCACAACAGAAACTTTCTGGAACACATTTTTGCGGCCCTGGAACCTGCCCCAAATGGCCGGTAGCGCTGGTCAGTCCTGCACGGATGACGATGTGCGCATAGTTCGTCTGACAACGGACGGCAGCCACGCCGAACCGGATGACATGGTGGCGAAGGACAATACGGAAGTCGGCGAAATCATTATCGGTTCCCCCACCAAGTCAGCGGGCTGCTATGTCAACAATCCGGAAATGGACGGGCAGAAATTTTACAAGGGCTTTCACTATACGGGCGATCTTGGCACCTGGGACAAGAATGAATTTGTTACGGTGGTCAGCCGCAAGGACGACATGATCATTGTGGCCGGCGAGAACATCTATCCCACCCAGATTGAGGCAATCTTGAACGAATACCCCAAGGTTGCGGAATGCGCCGTTGTTGGCCGGCCGCACAGGCTGCACGGCCAGTGCGTTGCCGCTTATATTGTGCCGGCCGATGAAAGCCTGACAGTTGAGGAATTGCGCAATTATTGCGTGAACCACAAAATGCTTTCGCCATTCAAGAGACCGAAATATTTCACACTGGTCAAGGAATTGCCGCACACGGCAACAGGCAAGCTGCTGCATTACAAGCTTCGCGGCCAGGCTGCCGGGGAAGCCAGGGCGGAAGAGGAAAATTGAGACGGACACTGTTGAAATCCGGCCTGAAATTGCGTCCCTGGGCGGCGCATGCCGCAACGCTCATTAAGGTTACGATCATGAAAGGATAGTCCCCAAACTATCGGATCAAATTATGGCTGGATATGGAAACAGGCGCAAAAAACCCTGACGCCGGCACGGCTGTCAGCGCCAGGGACCATGCACGCGAACGCCGCAGGCTATATATGCAACAAGCTGCGGCTATTTGGCCGCTTTTTTAATTGCCTCGATTGCGGCAGCGTAATCAGGTTCGTGGGTTACTTCCGGCACAAGCTGCCCGTATGTCAGAATGCCCTTTGCATCAACAACAAAAATAGCCCGCGCCAGGAGGCCGAGTTTTTCTATTGCAACGCCGTATCTTTTGCCGAAATCCCTTTCCAGATAGTCCGAAAGCGTCTGGACATTCCTGATATTGGCCGCGCCGCACCACCTGGCCTGGGCAAAGGGCAGGTCGCGGCTGACAACGACAATCCTCACGTTATCCGAAAGCTTTGCCGCCTCTTCGTTGAAATGCCTGGCTTCAACATCGCAAACCGGCGTATCCAGGCTGGGCACGGTGACAAGCGCGAGGGTCTTGCCCGCGAAATCCTTGAGGGTTACGGGCTCGAGGCTGTTGGACGTCAGAACGAAATCTGGCGCCTTGTCGCCAACTTTGGGCAGCGGGCCCTCAAGCTGCAGTTCTTTGCCCTGAAATGTAACACTGGCCATACTTATATTCTCCTTGAGTCTTACAAAATTGTGGTAAAATATCTGTTGGCAGCGGAATGCCAATATATTCCGCTTTCAGCAAAGAAGGTTGGCGCAGGATGACTGGCTTGTCAAGGATTGAATTGGAACGCATAAAATCCCAATTAATTGCCCGATAAAAGCAAAATAGCCTCCGACATTGCAGCTTGTCCGGCATGATATTTACAGATTAATGGTTTTGCTGTAGGCATTTTGCAAACGGAAACAATATCCGCAATATAAAAGAAACGGGGGATAAACATGCCAGCGACGGTCTATTTTGCCAACTTGCATTGCCGCACGGAACAGTCGAACAAACTTTCGAAAATTCAGCGCCTTTGCGATGCGGTGGGACTGAAAAAAACCCTGCGCAAAAATGAAGTCGCGGGTATCAAGCTCCACTTTGGCGAATACGGCAACGATACACATCTCAAGCCGGCCTTTGTGCGGCAGGTTGTGGACAAAATCAAGAAGTGCGGCGCCAAGCCCTTTCTCACGGACAGCAATACCCTCTATAGCGGCATGCGCCACAATGCCGTTGACCACCTCAATGTGGCCTATCTGCACGGCTTTACGCCGGCTGTTGTTGACGCACCCGTCATTATAGCAGATGGCCTTTTCGGCGAAAACGACGTGCCCGTGCGCATTGACTGCAAGCACTTCAGGGAAGTCCACATTGCCGATGTCATTCGCCGCGCGCCCAGTCTGACCGTGCTTTCCCATTTCAAGGGGCACGAAATGGCCGGCTTTGGCGGCGCGATCAAGAATCTGGCCATGGGCGGCGGTTCCGTGCGCGGCAAACGCGACCAGCACGACACCCATGTGCAGGTCAGTGAAAACGACTGCATTGGCTGCGGCAAATGCGTCCGCGTCTGTCCGCAAGGCGCGCTGAGCCTGGTTGACGGCAAGAGCCATGTCGACGTAAGCAAGTGCATAGGCTGTTTCGAGTGCATCACGGTTTGCCCTGTCAAGGCCATCAGCATCGACTGGGCCACCCAGATGACGCCCTTTGTCGAAAGGATGACCGAATACGCCTACGGCGTGGTCAAGGACCGCGAAAAAAGAATCTGCTATCTCAATTTTGTGCTCAATGTAACTCCCGACTGTGACTGCGTTTCCTGGAGCGATTTGCCCATTGTGCCCGATCTTGGCATTCTGGCTTCCACCGACCCGGTTGCGCTTGACCAGGCCTGTCTGGATCTGGTCAACAAGACCCCGTCGCTCGATCCCAAACTCGCCGATGCGCCGGACAAGTTCAAGGCCCGCTGGCCGCACACGGTGGGCGAATTGCAGTTGACCTATGGCGAGGAAATCGGCCTGGGCACAAGGGAATACACACTCGAAAACGTATAAACTGGCAATCCATATACCTGGCTGAAATGGCGCGGATTTTCCGCGCCTTTTTTACGAATGGAGTCCGGCATGTCCTGGTCAATTATCCTGCTTGTCCTTGGCGCGGCGCTTTTGCATGCCACCTGGAACATCATTGTCAAGGGCGGTCAAAACAAGCTTTTCGAAACCGCCATGAACGCGTTGGGTGGCGGCCTCGGCGCCATGCTCATCCTGCCCTTTCTCCACTTTCCCGACAGGGAGGCCTGGGGCCTGCTGGCCCTTTCCTGCGCCTGTCACCTCACCTACTACATCTGCATTGCGGCCGCATACCGCGTTGCCGATCTCACCCTGGGCTATACAATAATGCGCGGCACCGCGCCCATGCTCACGGCCCTGGCGCTCTACCTCATGGGCGTGCCCCTTGGCCTTGCGGGCTGGGGCGGCGTTCTTTTGCTCTGCGCCGGCATTTTTACCCTGGCTCTTGAGCAGAAACTTTCCCACAAGGGCAGCTTAAAGGGAATTCTCTATGCCCTGCGAACATCCTTCGTCATCATGGGCTATACCTTGGCCGATGGCTACGGCGCCCGCCTTTCCGGCGACAGCCTGAGCTATACCTGCTGGATTTTCTTCCTGAATATCTTCCCGCTGCATATCTACGTCTGCTGGCGCCATGGCCGGGAATACCTGGCCTATCTGCGCAAAAGGGCCGCAATCGGCATTGGCGGCGGCCTTTGCGGTCTGGGCTCATACGGCATTGCCATCTGGGCAATGACCATGGCCCCAATCGCGCTTGTGGCGGCCCTCAGGGAAACGTCCGTCATCTTCGCCATGCTCATGGCCGTTATCTTTTTGGGCGAAAAGCTAACCCCCCTCAGAATCCTGGCCATATTCCTGGTTATGGCAGGCGCCATGATTGTGCGGCTTGACTGACGCGATTCCGCATTGTAATTCAATATTGACTTGATAGAAATCGCGGTTGGCACCTCTTTTGAGTTGAATCCAACTTGAAAGCGGACAAATCGCCATTTGCTTGTTTTATCACAAGCCTGAAATTGCCATTTTGGACGCTTTGTTCTGCAAAACCGCGTTCCATACAAAAAATAATTGCGGATATTTGCCCCTTGCGGGCCGATTTTGCTCCGGATTTGAAATTATGCCAGCCGCTATTGTGCTTTTTGGCACATGGCTTGCTTTACGTTCAAGCGTACAAACATATTTACCCAGCCCCGAAACCCCAACAGGAGGAGCATTGTGTCGCAAACGCACGATACGGATCATCGTGAGGAACTGGAAAAATCGCTAAATCCTGTTGAGGTTCTGGCCCTGGCCCTGGGAGCCATTGTGGGCTGGGGATGCTTTATCCTGCCCGCCCTGCGCTTTCTGCCTGATGCCGGCCCCCTCGGCACGGTGATCGCCTTTTTTGTCGGCGCTTTCTTTCAATGCATAGTGGCCCTGAGCTACAGTTTTCTGATCAAGCCCTATCCGGTTGCCGGGGGGGCCTTTGCATACGCATACGCCGGTTTTGGCACAAAAGGGGCTTTCATTTGCGGCTGGGCGCTCGTCCTGAGCTATATCTGCGTGATAGCGGCAAACGCTATGGCCCTTATTTTGCTGACGCGCTATCTTGTGCCCGGCGTTTTTGACATTGGCTTCATGTATTCGATTGCCGGCTGGAACATCAATGCGGGAGAAGTCGTCTTTGTTTCAACCGTATTGATGCTGTTCGGCTGGATGAATTACCGGGGCATGAATGCCGCCAGCACAATCCAGGTTATTCTGGCCATTGCGCTCACAGCCGGCATTCTGGTGCTGGCTTCCGGCACCTTCCTTTCCGAATCAGCCAAGCTGGCCAACTTTGAGCCCCTGTTCTCGGAGGATCGCCATCCCATTGCCTGCGTGCTTGTCATCCTGGCCCTGACGCCATGGCTTTATGTCGGCTTCGACACAATTCCCCAGACTGCTGAGGAATTCAAATTTCCGCCTTCAAAGGCCCGCGACCTGATGCTGCTTTCCATTATATGCGGCGCCATACTTTATACCCTGGTAACCCTTTGCGTGGCCGGCTATATTCCCTACAAGGAACTGCTCAAGCAAAATCACGCCTGGGCAACGGGCTGGGTCGCGGACCAGGTTTTCGGCCGTTTTGGCGGCATTGTCCTTACCATTCCAGTCCTGGCCGGCATCCTGACCGGCATGAACGGATTTTTCATGGCCACGACACGGCTTTTGTTCAGCATGGGCAGAAGCAAATTCCTGCCCAATTTCTTTGCCGCCGTTCATCCGCGGTACGGAACGCCTTTCAAGAGCGTTCTCTTTACCCTTGCCCTTTGTCTTGTCGTGCCCTGGTTCGGGCGTGCCGCCCTGGGCTGGATCGTGGATATGTCCGCAATCGGCACGGCGCTGGCCTATCTTTTCACCAACCTCACGGCCTACAAATACCTTTCGCAAAATCCCTCCGTGCCGGAATCCGGCTGGGGCAAGCCCGTGTGCGTAATTGGCGCGATGACTTCCGTAATCTGCTTCTGCCTGCTGATCTTCCCGGCCTCCCCAGCCGCAATCAGCGTGCCGTCATGGATAATGCTCTATGCCTGGGTCGCGCTGGGCGGTCTTTTCTTCATGCAGCGCAAGAGCGAATTGCTGCATATTTCGCATTCGCGGCTGCGCTACCTGCTTTTTGGCGACAGCTCCTACCCCGTTCTGTTTGATGACGAAGAACAGGACGACCCGAAAAACCTTGAACAATCTTGCGGCGTATGCGCCGGGAAAAGGGGTTAGGCCATGCATCGCCTGTTATTGCTCGTTCTGGCGCTGATTGTTCTGGGCATTGAAATCCTGATGGGCAGCCGCGCATTTTTTCCGGAACTGTTTGAAAACAGGAGCAGCGGCGTGGAGGACATCCTGGCCGACAAGGAAAACATTCTCAAGCAGCTTTCGCCGGAAGACCTTGCCTATGTCTCCAAAAATCCCGTCGTCACCGTGGGCGTGGATCCCAATTTCTATCCGCTCGAAATGTTTGACGAACGTGGACGCTACACTGGCCTTGGCGGCGACTACATCAAAATTCTCTCCAAAATGACAGGGCTGACCTTCAAACCCATCGCCCTGGACGACTGGGCAACAACGGAAGGCGAGGCCAACCGGGGCATGATCGACATGTTCATGGTTGCGGCCAAAACAGGGCGGCGCAGCGAATTCATGCTCTTCACCGCGCCCTTCATCTCCATGCCCGGCATAATCATGACAAGGCGCGGCAGCGGCCTGGACAATATCAACGTAAAGGACCTGGCCGGCAAGAAGGTGGCGGTTGTGGACGGCTATTCCTGGCACGACTTTCTTAAGGAATTTCACCCCGAAATAACGGCCGTGCCCTCCAGGAACACGCTCGAGGCCCTGCAGAAAGTGGCTGACGGGGAAGTCGATGCGATCCTGGATTACGAATTCAATCTGCTGGAAAAAATTCAGCTTGGCGGCGTCATGCAGATGCAGAAGGCAGGCACCGTGGATTCTTCGTATGGGCATGCCGTGGCCGTGGCAAAGAACAAGCCCGAGCTTTATGACGCCGTGTCCTTTGCCATGGATAAAATCACGCCACGCGAAAAGGAGCTTCTGGCGCAAAAATGGCTGGCAATGGACAAGCCGGCAGGGCAGGAAAGGCAGCTACAGTGGATTTTCTTCTTTGTAACCCAGGCTGTGCTGCTTTTGCTGGCCGTGTTTTCGATTTATGACAACAAGGTGAAGAAGGAAGTAGGCAGGCGGCTGCGCCAGCTCGCGCAAAACTGTCAGCCGGAGGCCAGATCGGATTTATGATTCCTGGCTGCGGCAGAACGGAAGGATGAAATGTTCCATGGTTTGACGGGCCGTCTCCCCCCGGAGACGGCCCGATTGATTTTTATAACAATACCATACAACCGGGCAATGACTGGTATTTCTTCCTCATATTAACGATAATCAATCCCCAACGGGCCTTACAAATTTCTTGTACTCGCCGTAGCCTTCCCTGTCCATTTCGGCGTATGGCACAAAGCGCAGGGCCGCGCTGTTGATGCAATAGCGCAAGCCGCCAAGGGCCTTCGGCCCATCCGGGAACACATGGCCAAGATGGGAATCCGCAATCCGGCTCCGCACCTCGACCCTGTCCATGCCGTGCGACAAATCCCGCTTTTCCACCACCGCATCGGGCGCCAGCGGCTTGCTGAAGCTCGGCCAGCCGCAGCCGGAATCAAACTTCTGGCTGGATGAAAACAGCGGCTCGCCGCTCGCTATGTCAACATAAATCCCGGGCTCGTCATGCTTCCAGTATTTGCCCGTAAAGGGCGGTTCTGTGCCCGCTTCCCGTACAACGTGATATTCGATTGGCGAAAGACGCGCCTCGAGCTCCTCACGGGACGGCTTCGCATATTTTTGAGGCCTGTCGTTTTTTGCTTCCAGATCTTTCAGACTGGAAAAATCAATGTGGCAGTAGCCGCCAGGATTCTTTTTCAGATAATCCTGGTGATATTTTTCGGCGGGATAGAAATTTTGCAATTTCTCCACCTCAACCACAAATGGCCTTTTCGACTGCTTTTGCAGATCCGCAACCACGCCCTCAATAACCCGCCTGTCGTCCGCATCCATGTAAAAAATCCCTGGCCTGTACTGCTTGCCCACATCATTGCCCTGGCGGTCGGCTGTATAGGGATTGATGATCCTGAAAAACTGGCGCACCAGGGTTTGCAGGTCGACCTGGTCCGCATTGTAAAGCACGCGCACTGTTTCGGCCGCGCCAGTCTTGCCGCTGCAGACAATATCATACGAAGGGTTCGGAACTTGCGACTGCGCGTAGCCGGATATTGTCTCCGCCACACCGGGGATGCGGGAATAGTATTCCTGCACGCCCCAAAAGCAGCCGCCCGCGAAATATATGAGCTTCTGTCCTGGTTCTGGCATTTTCATCTCTACATTTTTGGGCAAGCCAAAGGACAGGGCGCCGTAAAGCAGGACTCCGCCCAGCAAAACCAGGCAAAGCCCAATCTTGTTCCATGCCATATGGCCACCTGGTTATTTGCCAAACAATATCTCCTGATAATTGGGCAAAGCCCAAAGATCATCGGCCACAATCGTTTCAAGATGATCTGCATGCTTCCTGGTCTCCTCCATCAGCGGCAGGACCTTGTCACAGTATATCCCGGCCGCGGGGAGCCCCTCGCCAGCATCCCCGGCAAGCGCCACGGCCTTTTCCAGCGCGGCCGTGTTCTCCTGCAGGGCATTGAGGGATTCGCTAACTTCATCCAGGGCGACAGTCCTGTAATTCTTGTCGATTGCGCGCATCTGGGCTGCGGTTGTGGCCAGTTCGCCCTGGTAACGCATGGCTGCCGGGAAGATAATGGTTTTCGCAATCCGGATAACAAGATTGGCTTCCGTGCGCACGGTCTTGCAATATTGCTCCGCGTAAATTTCCTGCCTGGCTCGCAGTTCCTCCCGCGACAAAACGCCCTGGCTCTCGTAAAGCTCAATGACATCGGGCCGGGTAAGGACTGGCAGGGCCTCCGGCGTTGTGCGCAAATCCGGCAGGCCGCGCCTTCTGGCCTCCTTGTGCCAGATTTCGGAATAGCCGTCGCCATTGAAAATGACCGCGCTATGCTCCTCGATAACATGGCTGATAAAGGATTCCACGGCCGCATTGCGATCCTTGCCGCCATCAATTTCCTTTTGCAGCCAGTTGGCCGCATAGCCCAGAGAATCGGCCATCATCACATTCAGGGCCGTGATTGAACCCGCAGCCGACTGGCCGGAACCAACGGCCCTGAACTCGAAGCGGTTGCCGGTAAAGGCTATCGGGCTAGTGCGGTTTCGGTCGCCGGGATCGGTTGGCAGGGGAGGCAGGGTATCAACCCCAACGTTCATTGTGCGCCCGCTCTTGCCCGTATCGGCCTCTTCCGCGCGGCCGGCGCGGAAAGCCTCGAGGACTTCGGTCAGCTGGTCGCCCAGGAATATGGACATGATGGCCGGCGGCGCCTCATGCGCGCCCAGGCGATGGTCATTTGCGGCGCTGGCCACGGATGCCCGCAAAAGACCGCCAAACTTGTGCACGGCGCGAATCATGGCCGCACAGAAAACCAGGAATACGGCATTGGCGTGGGGTGTTTCGCCAGGATCAAACAGGCTGCCCAGCTCGCTGTTGCCCAGGGAATAGTTGACATGCTTGCCCGAACCGTTGACGCCGCAGAAGGGCTTTTCGTGCAGCAGGCATTTCAGGCCATAATGCTTGGCCACATTGCGCAGCGTGGCCATGATGATATGGTTGTGATCAACGGCCAGGTTGCTGGGCTCGTAAAGCGGCGCAATCTCGTACTGGCTTGGCGCGGCCTCGTTGTGGCGCGTTTTCACGGGCACGCCAAGCTTGTAAAGATCCCTTTCCACTTCCATCATGCAGGAAAGCACTCTCTGGGGAATGACTCCAAAATACTGGTCGCTGAATTCCTGGCCCTTGGCCGGCCTGGCCCCAAAGAGCGAACGTCCGGCAATCTGGATATCGGGCCGCGCGAAATTGAAATTGTGGTCGATGAAAAAATATTCCTGCTCAAGGCCGGCGTATGAAACGACGGGAAGGCCTGTGCTGATGCCAAAAATCTCCAGCACCCTCTGGGCCTGGCGGTTGACGGCCTGGTTGGATCGCAGGAGCGGCGTTTTCTTGTCCAGGGCAACTCCTGTCCAGGAAAGGAACATTGTGGGAATGCACAAGAATGTGCCGTTCGGGTTTTCCATGATATAGGCCGGGCTTGTAACATCCCAGGCCGTATAGCCCCTGGCCTCGAAGGTGGAGCGCAGGCCGCCGGAAGGGAAGGACGAGGCGTCCGGCTCCCCGCGAATCAGCATTGAGCCGGAAAATTCGGCAATCACGCCGCCATTGCCATCGGGAGTAAGGAAACTGTCGTGCTTTTCCGCGGTCTGCCCGGTAAGAGGGTAGAAAATATGGGTAAAGTGGGTGGCGCCTTTCTCTATGGCCCAGTCTTTCATGACCGCTGCCACGGTATTGGCAATGGAAGGATCCATACGCTCGCCAAAGGCTATTGTCTTGTGCAGGGATTTGTAAACGTCCCTGGGCAGCCTTTCCCGCATTACCCTGTCATTGAAAACATTGCAGCCAAATATCTCGGTTGGGCGCGTTTCCGCAAAATTGAGGGGGGCGGCTTCGGCCCGATAGCTGGTTATTGCCTGGATTGCGCTGTTTCGTCCGGTATTCTTGCTCATCCCAAATTCCCTGTGAATCGAAAAATTATCGTTCGTCCGCGGCAAAGCCGTGACTGGAAAATTCCTGCCACGGCAGAGCGGCAAAATTATTTATTGGCTACGTCAACAACCTCGATTTCAAACACAAGTTCCTTGCCGGCCAGCGGATGGTTGGCGTCCAGGGTGATTTCCTCCGGCCCCACTTCCGTTATCACAACATCCATTGCGCCCTGCTCGTTGGAAAGCTGCAGGGGCGTGCCGACTTTCAGGGGGATTGAATCCGGCACCTGGGCGCGGGCCACCGTGAAAATCAAATCAGGATCCGCGTCGCCGTATGCGTCTTCCGGCGGAATGACAACCTTGATCTTGTCCCCGGTTTCATGGCCGGTCACGGCTTTTTCAAATCCCGGGATAATCGAGCCTTCGCCAAGAGTAAATTCAAGCGGCGCGCGATTCCTCGAAGAATCGAATTCCGTGCCGTCGCCCAATGTGCCTGTATAATGAACCCTGACTTTGTCGCCTTGCTTGATAGCCATAAACCACTCCTTGAAATTGTGCCGGAATCTCAATCATTCCAGCCAGCAAAGCAAAGCATGTGCCCCCGCGCTTGTCAATCACAAAGAGCTATTTCACGCTTGACACTGGTCTTTTTGGCAAGGATAATCCGGCTTGCGAATATGCAATGCTTCCCGGTGTTTATGTTTCAATTCTCAAATGACAACCACGATTGGTGAAAAAATGAGCGATATCCGGTCAGAATATACAGATGGCCTTGATTTTTACGGCCAGACAAACCCTTTTGAACTGCTTGCCCAATGGGGCGCGCCCCTCTATGTCTATAATGAAAAGATCCTGCGCCAGCGCTGCCGCGACCTGGTTTCACTTTCCGATCATTCCGGTTTTCGCGTAAACTATTCGGTCAAGGCCAATTCCAATCCTGTCCTGCTGGCCATTATCCGCTCGGAAGGGCTGATGGCAGACGCAATGAGCCCGGGCGAACTTTACATGAATGAGCTGGCCGGCTATGAGCCTGCAAACACTCTGTATATAGCCAACAATATCACGGCGGATGAAATGGCCGCGGCCGTGGCCAAAGGCTGCCTTACAAGCGTCGATTCCCTGGCCCAGCTGGATATTCTTGGCAGCCTGAACAGGGGCGGCAGGGCCATGATTCGCATTAATCCCGGCATTGGAGCCGGTCACAGCGAAAAGGTGATCACGGCGGGCAAGAATACAAAGTTCGGCATTTCGCCTGATGACCTTGATAAGGTTTTCAGGATTTTGCACAAGCATGATCTTGTGCTTGCCGGCATCAACCAGCATATCGGCTCGCTCTTTATGGAACCGGCCAGTTATCTTGCAGCGGCCAGGGTGCTTCTGGATCTCATTGAAACCTTGCCCCCCGAAATTCTTGCCAGCCTCGAATATATTGATTTTGGCGGCGGTTTCGGCATTCCCTATCATAAATATGAACATGAAAAGCGCCTGGACCTGGCCGAACTCGGCAAGGGCCTGCACGAGCTTGTGAGCGCTGGTGGCGTCAAAAGGAACTACGGGGGCAAATTTTTGAGT
>VSMX01000170.1 GCA_009773975.1 Desulfovibrio sp.
GGTCAATGGGCCAAATTCGCCTGGGACCAGCTTTGCCGCACGCGGCAGAAGCTTGTAATCGACGGCAAGACCCTGGAGACGGACGAGGAAAACCTGGCCGAGCTGCAAAAGCGCGCGGAAGATTTTGAGCGGGACAGGCTGGCCATACTGCGCATTGATGGCATGGCGAAGTGATTATTTATGGCAGTTATTCAATGAGAATATCCACAGCTTTTGAACCATGAGCCCATTCTGGCACAAGAGGCAAAATCTCAATAAGCGCCCAAATACGGCGTGAAAAACTGAAGAAAAGCTTTTTTGGAGCTTTGGCTCAACAATTTGTTATTGCGCTATTGCTATTATAAACGAAATTTTCAAAGAGCCTGCTATATTTTCAGGCTCTTTTTTTGCTCTTCACAAAAATTTTCAAAAAACAGGCCGCCTCCATCAGAGGGTCTATACATGATTTGAAACAGCCAAACTCCCCTCTGGCAGAAATCCCCATTTTGATGTACCTTGCGTCAATGAGCCCAATCAAATACGACGCCCTTTACAAAAAGTTTTTCACCCATCCGGCCATGATCGAGGCGTTGATGCGTGATTTTGTGCCCACCTCGCTGGTTGAAGAAATCGATTTTTCCACCTTGCGCCGCCTGCCTCAGGAACATATAGGCCGGGATTACAGGAAAAAGCTGAACGACATTGTCTGGCAGCTCGATTTGCGCGGCAATCCCTGCTACATAATCATCATGCTGGAATTTCAGCGCAAAAACGACCGCTGGATGGCCCTGCGCCTGTTGACCTATATCGCCCTGCTTTGGGACAATATGCTCAGGGAAGGCAGGATACAGGCCGAAACCGGCCTGCCGCCGGTCTTTCCCATTGTAATTTACAATGGGAAAAAATCCTGGAACGCGCCACTGGACATCAAATCCCTGTTGCCGCCATGTCCGCCCATTCTATCCGAATTCCAGGCCTCATTGAGGTATTTTCTGATTGACGAATTGCGCGTTCCGGATGAACAGCTGAAAAGCCGGGATAATCTGGCAAGTCTGTTTTTCTTTTTGCAAAGATGCAATTTGCTGGAATCCGGAGACGAACTGCGCCGCCTGGAAAGGATTTTGAACCATCCTGGCTTTCGTGAACTGACGCGAACCTTTGCCGAATGGATTTGCCATGCGGCATACGAGGCCGGAATAACCGAAACTGTCGAAAGATTCGATAACATACGGGAGGTAAACGCCATGCTGCTCGAAAACGCACCTAACTGGAAATACGAATATATTGCCATCGGCAGGGAAGAGGGCAGAGAAGAGGGCAGGGAATTGGGCAGGGAAGAAGGCAGAGAAGTGGGCAGGGAAGAAGGCAGGGAAGAAGCGCTGGAAACAACCAGAATCGACCTGAGGGAAATGTTGCATTCGATGATACATGAAAAATTCGGCCCAACCACGACAAAGATTTATGAAAAACTTTCCGGCATATATGACATCAAGGATCTTTGTGGGCTGGCCAAAAAGGTTCCATCAATAGCATCTCCCGACAAACTGAATGAAATCATGGATGAAATTATTTCCCGCAAGAAATCATTGTAGAACTGAATCCAGTGGTCAGCCGGCTTGCGCGCGCCTTGTTAAAAGTCAGGTCCGCAGATGAATATGCCGCCATTCTGGCACAAGAGGCAAAATCTCAATAAGCGCCCAAATACGGCGAGAAAAACTGAAGAAAAGCTTTTTTTGGAGCTTTGGCTCAATAATTTGTTATTGCGCTATTGCTATTATAAACGAAATTTGGCTTGCGACTTCAGATGCCATGCGAACGGCCGCGCCTCTCCCAAATCACAAATCGTAGCGCCCTTTGCCCTGCGCAATGATGCAGGTTTTTTCTTGCCATGCAGAACCGCCCAAAGGAAGTCAGGTTGCCTCTCCCTCACGGAGAGAGGCCTGGACTTCTTTTGCCGTAAGCAAATTTTCGCCCGCTGTGCCTCTCAAAAATGTGTACCTTTAGCCTCGAATCCCTGCTTTAAGGGCGTACAGAAAGGCACACATCTTCAACCGCCACGCTTCAAGGCGCACAACGCCGCTCTTTGCCAGACGGAAATAAAAAAATAAGTCCTTTCGGACAGGAACTGTCTCGAAAAGACTTATTGATATTTTATTGTGGCGGAACGGAAGGGACTCGAACCCTCGGCCTCCGGCGTGACAGGCCGGCGTTATAACCGTCTTAACTACCGTTCCGCATGGTGGGCAGTGCAGGACTTGAACCTGCGGCCCCCGCCGTGTGAAGGCGGTGCTCTACCAGCTGAGCCAACTGCCCTCGTGGCGTTTCTTCTTTTATAATAAATCAACCCCACGCGTCAAGCAAAAAGTTCATAAAAAATAAATTATTTTTTAGCCACGCCAGGCATGCCCCAACGCGGGAAGAAAGCATTGCCTCCTCCTGTGGGCACCTGCTTGGCGTCGCCGCCATGGCGCGTGGTCAGGTAGATATGATGGCCGCCGCCCCTGGTGGAACTGAAGGCTATAAAATAGCTGTCGGCGCAAAATGACGGCTGCTCGTCGCTGCCGGGGCCGAAGGTGATTTGCCTCTCGATTCCTGTCAGCATGTCCTGGACAAAAATACGCTGGCCATATTCGGTCATCCGGCTGAAAACAACCAGGGTGCCGTCCGGCGAAAGGTTGGCTTCCGTATTATATGTTCCTCCCTGACTCACCCGGGAAACGGAGCCGCTTGACAGATCCTTGAGGAAGATCTGCGGGCCGCCAAGGCGGGAGGATGTGAAAGCCATCTTTGTGCCTGTCTTGTCAAAGGTTGGGGAGACGTTGATCGAGTTGTGCTCTTCCAGGACGCGCTCTTTCTTGAAAACATGGTTGAGAAGATAGATTACAGGGTACCTGCCCTTGGAGAGGGCCACAGCCACCTTGTTGTCCGGGGTGAAGGCGGGGCCTATTACCACGTTGCCGGGAAAGCGAATCATCTGCACCCTGCCGCTTGAGCGATCCCAGACGCCAAGAGCATGCGACTTGGGATCGATATGACTGAAGACGACAAAGCGTCCGTCAGGCGACCATGCGGGAGAAAGCGCTTCTCCCGGCATATTCGTAATCTGGCGCAAATCACGGCCAGTGGGCTTTACCAGCCAGACATTGGCGGCCATCTTGCCGGATTTCTTGATAAAGGCCAGGGTTGAGCGGAAAAAGTCCCCGTTGCCGGTCAGGGCTTCGAGAAGATCCGCGCAAAACCTGTCGGCAACTTCCGGCAAATCGCCGGCATTGACCCTGGGATATTCCTTGCCGAACAGCCGGCCGCCGCTATTGGTTTCAAAGGCGCGCATCTGCACGGGGGCGGTTCCGGAATCTCCTTTTGGCCAATAGGTTGTTATAAGGATATCGGACCCGGCTATCTGGAAACGCTTGAAATCCAGGGCCGGCGGTTCCCAGGCATTGAGCACGGTGCCCCCAAGAACAGCCCTGGGATCGGTCAGGCGCACAAAGGGGAGAAAACTCAAATTTTGCTCGACTATTTTCTGCAGCTGCGCGCCCATGCCTGTGGCCTGGCGGTCAGGCCCGGTCAGGGGAGAGGCCAGGGCCAGGTTGACGGTGTTCTGGCCGGGATTCATGATATCAACCCTTAATGCGCCCTTGGCCTCCAGTGGCGCAAGAGAGAGCATCATTACACAAAATGCCGTGAGGGAGAGAAGATGCTTTTTCATCCGCAAGTTCCTTTGTGGTTTGAGACCTCGGCCTTCAGGCCAAATTTTGTTTTGCCTTCCTTTCCAGCTTTTCTGCCGTATTATATTCTGTTTCCCGGAATGGTTTTAACGCGCCGATAATTCATCAAACGAAAAGACCAGATCCAGATCCGTGTAGTCCTGCGAGGGAGGCGGGGGAAAATCCCCGGCTTGCGATGTGCGCATAATCGCATTCACAGCCGACGCGTCATACTGGGCATTGCCCGAACTCCTTGTGATCTGGGCCTGCTCGATCTTGCCGAACTTGTCAACCTTTACCTTGACCACGCAGGAAAGATTGCGCCTTGTCGCGGATGCGAAGCCCCAGTTCGGCCTGACAGCCAGCATTACCTGACCAATATACACATCACCTAGGCCGCCCCCCCCAGGCCCGGCGCCCTCGCCGCCGCCACCGCCGCGGGTGCCGCCCGCATTGCGCCTTGCCTGGGCAATATCCACCGACACACGTTCAGACCCGTCCCGGACTTCGCCCGCGTCGCGGGCACTATCATCTGCTGGTTGAATAATGACATTTGTGTCACTTTTTTCAAGCGTTTTATCCAGGAGCTGTTT
>VSMX01000171.1 GCA_009773975.1 Desulfovibrio sp.
GGTGCTTTCCTGGCGCACAGTTTGCACGGGCGGCGTCGCCTCCGCCTTTGTAGCCTCTGGTTTTGGACTTTCTGTTTTGGTTGGCGTTACCGGAACCGGGACAGCCGTCTTTTTGGGGCGCAGGGCTTCCGGAACCTGGTCAGCAGGGAAGCAGATCAGCTTTGGTTTCGGTTTGGCTTTGGCAACCCTGCGAGGACGATAGCGTTTTTTGGGCGCTGAAACTTTTTGGGGAAACAATTCCGGAACCAGCGCTGGGTCAACCCAGGTCTGACCGGCCATATTTAATTGGATGGGATAACGGGTGCTGTTCCAGTACATCCGGGCGCCCCCATTAAGCGTCCAGACATCATCAAGATTAATGCTCCCGCTTGGGAGGTACATTGGAGGATAGGGAGTCGAGCCAAGCGATACGCCGGCGCCGGTGGCATCTTCCACATTTGGCACTGTGTCGTAGCCCGGCATATATGTATCCGCAAAAGCGGTTCTGCCAAGAATAATATTGAAAAATAGCAAGTAGAGCGCTGTTTTACGCATGACAATTTACCTCTCGCTGTCTTATCGACAGGTATGGAAAAAGATTTAGGCTATTTTTAAATAATATAATTAAAATTCCTGTCCAGATCAAAACTTTATTTTCAGAATGAAAATGTATCAGGCATACATGTCAAGACCTTACCGTAAGAAATTGCTTAAAAATCTGATGCGTCACCCCTGGCAAAATGCTGGAAGTGCCTTGACGTAATTTGTGCCGTGGGCTAACACTTCAGTGATACGGAATTTTCCGCATGGGCGGGATTTGTTCCTATTTTGGGGTCTTTTGTAATGCATAAGGACAAGCACATGAGGAAAGGCACTATTCTGCTTCTACTGGCGGCGATGGCCTTTGCCGGCGTTACCTGTCTTTCGGCTTTGGGGTATGCGTCTCCACAGACCAACACCCTGGAGCCTACAGATAGCGGCGCGCCGTCGGCCATAGTCATGTTTCCCCTGGGCGAAAAGCCAAATCCCGAGGCTTCTGCCATGGCGCCAGTAGCTTTCAACCATCTCATTCATGAAAAATGGATGGGAAAAGCAGGCAAGGATTGTATTGTATGTCATCATACAGGTGATCCTGTGGCCTGTGCTACATGCCATACGGTTCAAGGCTCTGCCGAGGGTGGTTTTGTAACACTTTATACAGCAATGCATGCACAAAAGGTTGCTCCCCGAAAGGAAGGCACACCGGCAAGTTGTGTAAGCTGCCATAACAAACAACTTGCAAATCGAAATTGCGCAGGCTGCCACAAGACTCTTGTCAAAGATAAAAAGGTGCAGAATGAGGCCTGGTGCGTTGTTTGTCACACCAAGACTCCGGAAATGACCAAAAAGCAAATGGAAGCCGGCATTGCAGGGAAGCTGCCCGCAAGACAGAACGAAGCCCTGGCTGTCAAAACCGCGCTTGCCAGAAAGCAGGCCGATTACTGGTCTCCCATGAAGGGCCCATACAAGGTGGTAATCAATGAATTGCAGGGCAAGTATGAGCCTTGTGTCTTCAATCATCGCCACCATGTTGCTTCGCTGATGGAACGCATCAAGGACAACAAGCTCGCGGGCGCGTTCCATACCGATCCGGCCACTCTTTGTGTTACTTGCCACCATAACAGCCCGGCATCGGTCAATCCACCCAAATGTGTCAGTTGCCACAGTAAAACCATCAATCCGGCCGAACCTGACCGGCCTTCTTTGCTTGCCGCCTATCATCTGCAATGCATGAGCTGCCATGCGGACATGAAAGTGGCAAGGCCACAGAAGACAGACTGCACAACCTGCCACAAGCTTCGTGTTCAGGAGGGTGGAAAATGAACCGTAGAAAATTTCTTGCCTTTCTTGGAACAGCTGGCGTGACCTCGGCCATAAGCACCGCAAGGGTTGCCGAAGCTGCCCCCCATACTTTCCCATATTATGAAAACAGCTTTGGCGTGCTGCACGATGTGACGCGCTGCATAGGTTGCCGTCGTTGCGAGGCGGCCTGTCAGGAAGTCAATCATCTCCCCATGCCCGACAAGCCATTCACGGATCTTGCGGTAACAGAAACAAGGCGCCGGACAACAGCCTATGCCTGGACAGTCGTAAACAAATACGAAGTCAATGGTCAGCCGTTTTTCCGCAAATTGCAATGCTATCATTGCAATGATCCTGCCTGCGCGGCAGCCTGTTTCGCAAAGTGTTTCCAGAAATTGCCCAATGGGGCTGTGGTATATGATGGAAGTCAGTGCGTAGGCTGCCGCTATTGCATGGTTGCCTGTCCATTTTACGTCCCGGGTTTTCAGTATGATCTCGCATGGGATCCATTGGTGCAGAAATGCACATTCTGCGAAAAACGCCTGAAAGAAGGCAAATTGCCGGGTTGTGTGGAAGCCTGCCCGGTGGATGCCATTACCTTTGGCAAAAGAAGCGATCTTATAAAGATTGCCAGGGCCCGCATTGCGGCCAATCCCGAAAAATATGTCGATTATGTTTATGGTGAAACAGACGCGGGCGGCACGGCCTGGATGGTATTGGCCCCAAGGGCTGGCGCAGTGGAAAATCCCCCAGATGATCTTGCTGTAACGGGAAGCGAATTTTCCCAGCTTGGCATGGATACGCATCTTGGCACCCAGCCCATGAGTGAATACACATACGGCGCCCTTGGCGCAGTGCCGATGATTGTAGCCTTCTGGCCTGTCGTTTTTGGCGGGGCATATGCCATAACCAAACGCCGCGAAGCCATGAACAAGGCTGCAATGGAGAAGGTTAAGCAGAAAGCCAAAGACGGCATAGTTGAAGCGATTGACGCGGCCGTGCGTAAAATTGAGGAAACCGAAGGCCCGGGCGCGGCAGACAGGGCGCGCAAGGCAATGACCGAGGCCCTCAAGGATCATGAACAGAAAGATAGCGGTCACGGGGAGGAATAGCGATGGAAAATCATGGAATCATAATTCCCACCAAAGACAAGCTGTTCAATCTTGAGCCCCTGCTGACCAAAACTCCGGGTAATATTATTACCTGGATCATCCTGGCCATTGGTCTATTCATCACCATCATCCGTTTTACTGTGGGAATTGGCTCGGTTACGAATCTCACCGATTATCAACCGTGGGGCTTGTGGATTGGCTTTGACCTGCTCTGTGGCGTTTGTCTGGCCGCAGGCGGCTATTTTACCACAGTTGGCGTCTATGTAATGGGAATGCACTTTCATTCGGCTGTGCGCCCAGCTGTTACGACGGCCTTCCTCGGCTATGCCTTTGTTGTCGTCGCGCTTTTATATGACCTTGGCCATCCCCTTCGTCTGCCGTTCATGTTCTTCTTTCCGGGCACAACATCCGTGCTGTTTGAAGTGGGCCTCTGCGTGGCAACCTATCTTACGGTGCTCTTTATCGAGTTTTCGGTTGCGCCAATGGAATGGCTGTCCCAGAAATTCCCCTGGCTTTTATGGTGCCGCAAATGGGTTATTCGTGTAACGATTCTTCTGACAATATTTGGAGTCACTCTTTCGACCCTGCATCAGTCATCGCTGGGTTCACTTTACCTGATCGCTCCTGAAAAACTCCATCCCCTTTGGTATTCACCATTTATGCCCATGTTCTTCTTTGTCAGCTCAATGGCAGCAGGGGCAAGCATGGTAATATTCGAAGGCTTTTTTGCCCATAAGGGTGTCCATAATTATATGGATGAAACCCATTTGCGGGAAGCGGATAGCGTTGTTCTGGCGTTTTCGCGGGCTGCCTCGTTTATTCTTTTTGCCTATTTCATGCTCAAGTTTATTGATGTGCTTGTCCAGGCAAACCTGCACCTTGTATTTACAAGCTGGGGCGCCTGGTGGTGCGTGGAAATGTTCATTTTTGTTCTTCTGCCTGCAATGCTTTATGCAAAGGGTGCCCGCGATGGAAATGTAAGACTGTGCCAGTATACTTCCATGCTAACGGTTGCGGGCATTGTGCTTAACCGTTTCAATGTCTCCATGATTGCTTTCAACTGGCAGCTGCCTTCCGCTGACAGGTATTTTCCCAGCATTTGGGAAATCATGATTTCAATATTTGTTGTTACCATGATTGTAACAGTTTATCGCTTCATTGTTTATAATATGCCGGTGCTTTACCAACATCCGGATTTCAGTGAAGAAGAGGAATAAATCAAGGAGGCCTTATGGAATTTCCAACTTTTTACAGTTATTTTTTATATACCAAAAACTGGGCTTACATAATGATGATTGTTGTTTTGCCTCTTTATGTAGCCTATTGGAATCTTGTGC
>VSMX01000172.1 GCA_009773975.1 Desulfovibrio sp.
GAACGTTTTTTGCTTTGCTGCTTGGTAGTTCCATGCCATGCAGTGTAGCAGCTTTGCTAAATATTGTTTAGTAAAAAGTTGGAAGATCAGTAAAAGACTGGAATTGGTGGCCAGAAGCTTGGCACGAGAAGAAAAGATGCGGCTCTTGTTGCGACGTTTGGTCGCAATACGGTCGCAAAAAACAAGAATAGGATACAACAGAAATTGCTGTATCCCATTGAAATTTATTGGCGTTCCCGGCAGGAATCGAACCTGCGGCCTACAGCTTAGGAGGCTGTCGCTCTATCCAACTGAGCTACGAGAACAACAGGCAAGAATATTATATCTTCTTGAATACAATTGCAATAAAAATTAAGCCTGCCATTTTTGTTGCCCTTGGCTACGCTTTGGGATATGGCAAGGAAATGTCAAACATACATAATACAATCAAAACTTCCTTTTCCACAAAGCCGCTTGCCGAAAGGCAGGCCGACATTCTGGCATGGCTTGGGGACCACAAGGCGCATGAGCTGACCGAAATTGATCTTTCGGATCGCAACGCGTTCGCGGACGCCATGATAGTCTGCTCTGCCCAATCAGTCCGGCAGGCCCAGGCCCTTGCCGATGGTCTGGCCGATTTTTGCCATGAGCGCAATTTCGAATTTCTGGGAATGGAAGGCTACAATCAGGGCCAATGGATTCTTGTGGATTTGAATGATATAATCGTCAACATATTTCAGGAGCAAAGCCGCCAGTTATATCGGCTTGAGGATCTCTGGCAGCATACCAGGGACCAGGCCGAAACCGGCAGAGCCCTGCGTGAGGAAAATTTGTCATGACCCCTACCCTGCTTCTTATACTGGATGGCTGGGGAATCGCTCCCGCTGACCAGAGAAAAGACGGCGACGCGCCACTGCTTGCCAACACGCCAAATCTTGACCGGCTCTTCAAATCAAGGCCAAATTCCCGGCTGCAGGCTTCCGGCCGCGCGGTAGGCCTGCCAGAAGGCTATATGGGCAATTCGGAAGTCGGGCACCTCAATATAGGCGCGGGCAGAATTGTTTACCAGGACATGACCCGCATCGACGTTGCCCTTGAGGACGGCAGCTTTGCCCAAAATCCGGTTTTCAATGATCTTTTCTCCAAAATCCTGAAAAGCGGCGGCCGCCTGCATCTGGCTGGACTCGTCTCGAATGGCGGCGTCCACAGCCATATCAGCCACCTCGAGGCCCTGTGCAAGCTTGCAGCGGAAAGGGGCCTGCCGGTTCGCATCCATTGCATCATGGATGGCCGCGATACCGACCCCCAAAGCGGCATCAAGTTTGTGGAGCAGCTTGAAAAGGCCATCAAGGATCAGCCCGATACAAAAATCAGCGACCTGGTTGGCCGTTTTTACGCCATGGACAGGGACAAACGCTGGGAGAGGGTCAAGGTGGCCTGGGATCTCCAGGCTCATGGCCATTCGGATGACAATCTCACGGCCAAATCTGCCACGGACGCGCTGCAGGCCTCCTACAAGGCAGGCATAACCGATGAATTTGTGAAACCCGTCGTAATCGAAGGCGTGCCAGGCCCTGCCGGCATGGCCGATAGTGACGGGCTGTTCTTCTTCAATTTCCGCGCCGATCGCATGCGCGAACTGGTGCAGGCTTTTTTTGGCAAGGATTTCAGGGAGTTTGACCGTGGCCGTGTGCCCAACTTGTGCGGCATAGCCTCCATGACGCCTTACGAGGCCACATTTCCCCTTCCCGTTGCCTTCCCAAAGGAAGCGGTGGACATGGGCCTTGGCGAGGCTGTCTCCAAAGCCGGTCTCAAACAGCTCAGACTGGCGGAAACCGAAAAATACGCCCATGTGACCTACTTCTTCAATGGAGGCGTTGAAGATCCGTTACCGGGAGAAGACCGCATTCTGGTGCCCAGCCCGAGGGACGTGGCGACTTACGATCTCAAGCCGGCCATGAGCGCGCGCGAAGTTACTGACAAGTTTGTGGAAGCCTGGAAAAGCGGCAAATATGACCTCGTTGTCTGCAACCTGGCCAATGGCGACATGGTCGGGCACACCGGCAATCTCAAGGCGGCCGAAGAAGCCTGCGCCGTGGTTGACGAATGTGTGGGCCGCATGGTCGAAGCCGTCGAGGATCGCGCTGGCAGGATGATTATCATAGCCGATCACGGCAATTGCGAAGTCATGCTGACACCAGACGGCCGCCCGCAGACAGCGCACACAACCAATCCCGTGCCCTGTATCCTGATTGAACCCGGCGACAAAAAGGCCACGGTGCTGGATGGCAAGCTGGCCGATATCGCGCCGACAATCCTGGGCCTGTGGGGTATGAAACCAACCGAAAAGATGACCGGCAAAAATCTGGCGAGCGTGGAAAATGGCCAATAACGAAAAAACAGTCGCTCCTGTGCCGCCGGACGGGATGGAGATACTGTTCTTCTATCAGTGCCCGTCCTGCGGCAAGCATGTGGCGGTGCCATCCCCGACCGAACCGCGAATGCTGGTCTGCGATGGCTGCAGAACAACATTCCCGATAATTCCAGTCGATGAAACAAGCCTGCATTATATCCGGATTATCATGGCCGGAGGACGCGCGGCCGCGGATCAGGATTTTTTGTAAAATTATCGGGCTGGCAGCAAAGACCTTGCTGCCAGCCCGATTGAATTCCTGCTTGCCCGCATCTTTTGCCACGCCTTTCGCCACGATTTTTCAAAGCAACTTCCCGAAATAACACAGGAGAGTTCATGGATCCGGCACTTTACGCCCCCCTGGAAAACAAGCCCCTTGCCCGGTCCGAAAGCCTCGAAATTGACGACTTGCTAAGCAGGGCAAGCCGGGGCGATACGCAGGCCTGTTTGCAGGTCGGCCAGCTTTTTGCCAGGGGCGAAAAAATTCGCCTGGACCGGGAAAGGGCGTTTTTCTGGATTTCGAAAGCCGCAGAAGCTGATTTGCCGGAAGCATGGCTGCGCATGGGACTCTGCTATCTGCAGGGTCTTGGCACGAAGCCGGATCCGGAAAAAGCAATTCTGCTTTTTGAAAAGGCGGCCGCCAGAAACATACCCTTTGCAATGACCAGCCTTGGCATTTGCCACAGCATGGGCAGCGCGAGGGACGAAAGCCTTGCTTTTTCCTGGTTTGAAAAGGCGGCGAATGCGGGCGATCCCGATGGCCAGTATTATCTTGGCCAGGCATACGAGGAAGGAAAAGGCACAGCGCCCAATCCGGAAAAAGCCTTCTTCTGGTATGGCAGGGCGGCGGAACAGAACAATCCCTTTGCCCAGAAAAGCCTTGCGGACTGCCATAAATTCGGCAAGGGGGCTCCTTTTGACCTGGCCCTGGCTTCCAGATGGTACGCCAAATCCGCGGCCCAGGGCTGCATGCCGGCCATGGCCATGCTTGGCGTGCATTATTTATGGGGTTACGGCCTCAAGAAGAACAAGAGCGAAGCCTGCCGCCTTTTTCGGGAGGCCGCGGCGCAAAACGAACCAATCGCCCAGTATTATCTTGGCGAATTTTATCTGAACGGCATCGAGCTTGAGCACGATCCGCAAAAAAGTTTCGAATTGTTCCTGAAATCCGCCGAAAACGAGTATGTTCCCGCGCAAAACAGGCTTGGCGACTGCTACGCAAATGGCTGGGGCACCAGGGAAGACCATGAAAAAGCGTGCTACTGGTACACTTCCGCGGCCCTTGCGGGGGATGCCGACGCCCAGCTTTCGCTGGCCCTGCACTGTCTGCGCGGAGTTGGAACGGAACTTGACGCAAGGGCCGGTCTGGACTGGCTGGAAAAGGCCGCTGCCCAAAATCAGCCGCAGGCCCTCTACGAATTGAGCCTGCTTTATCTTGGAGGCAGGGGTGTGGAGGAAAATCCCGAAAAAGCCGTTAAGCTTTTGCTGAAATCCGCCGAAACAGGCTATCGGGAAGCGGTTGAGGTATTGAAAAATATTGGCATGGCGGATCGTTGAAAAAGCTTCTTATAATTGTGGAGGAGACAATGCTCAAGGTTTTTGTTCCGATTTTTCTCCTTGCCCTGCTTGTTGTCTTGCCCGGCAATTCGCGGGCCATGGTGGGCGACGATGACTGGGCGAAAGAAGATGTGGGCGCACAATATCCCATTCCGACAGAAGAGGAGCCCGGCAAAAATCCGGATTTGGGCGGTCTGTGGATGAATGGCTGCGGGGAATCACGCGATCCCATAGAGCAGTACAATCCGATTTTCATTCCCACGCGAAGCCCGGAAAACCCATACGAGAT
>VSMX01000173.1:0-298 GCA_009773975.1 Desulfovibrio sp.
CCTTCTCCGGCCCCAGCAAACGGGGAGGCGGGGAAGGCTCTGGGCCGGGTCCAGTTTCACTTCTTCCGGGACATTATTTTTGGGTGCCATATATCTTCTCCAAAGTTGTCATTGCCCTTGTTCCGTATTGATTGAGGCAATGCTCCAATATGGCACGAAGTTGCCAGACCCGCAAGATATATAATTTATCAGACGCGCCGAAAAAAGCGGCGCGAATGAACCGAAAACCATGCTTTTCATCGAAAGATCTTCATGACTGTAAAAAACGGCAATGAAGGCCTCTTCCGGGAGATGCAAG
>VSMX01000173.1:308-4229 GCA_009773975.1 Desulfovibrio sp.
ATGCAAGGCTGTTCCGGAATTTTTGCATTAACTTCAGGCGTCGACTCCCGAAGCCAGTTTTCAGCCGATTTCCTCCGCTTTCCTGCAATCAAGAGGGAACTGCGTTTCGCGGACTTTGGCTTTTTCGGTCTCCGAAAAAACTTCCATCTTGTATTTTGAATAATCGTTAAACTGATAGGTATCGCAGACATATTGCACAAAAGGCTTGTGGCCGAAAAGCTTGCCGGCAAACATTTCCATTTGGGCAAATCGTTGCGGATAACCCGTTTTGTCCATTAGCTGTTCCGGAATATTCATCGTGTAGATAAAGGCGGTGCGGATTTTTTTGGGCGCAAGCGAGGAGTAATACTTGTCATATACAAAATTGGGAAAATACAGCCGTTCCCAGAAGCAGCGCATCATACCTGTGACATCCGAAAAATAAACAGGCGAGCCGAACACCAGACAATCGGCATGGAGGGATCTGGTCAAAATATCGGCAATGCCGTCATGCACCGCGCATTTTCCGTAATTTTTGCCGCCCAGCCGCTTGCATTCGAAACAGCTTATGCAGCCCTTGTAATCATGCTCGTAAAGATTGACCATCTCGCATTCAATATCGGGACAAGCCTGTCTGGCCCCGTCAAGCACATGCTGCAAAATTGTCGCCGTATTGAATTTCTTTCTCGGGCTGCCGTTGATCGCGATTATGTTCACTGCGTTCCTCCTTGGGAGCCTTCGCCTGTTTCGAAGGCAAAATTGCTGACATCGTTTGTGGTCAGGAAAACGTATGCATCCATGTTGCCGCGTTATCTCTTGGTCAGCCCCTATGCGTCAATGTTCACATGATCAAGCATTGCATAACCGTATGTTCCGGACAGTTCCACATTGGCGGAACCCGAAAGAACGATATTTGTCAAATTCAGAAGCTCTGCTGTCCATTTGCGTAAGCCAGCAAAGCTGGCCAGATGAATTTGAGGGGCAGTAATTTAATCCATGCCGTGATTGCGGCTGCCGGATCTGTCAGCTGGAAAATGTGATGTCTCCGCGCCTGTTATCCTGGCAGCCGCTCAAGTTTATATCTGGTTATGCCGCCACTTTTTTGGCTATTTTTTCACGGCTCCAGATACGGTGCTGCTTCATGGCTTCAACAAGGCCCTTCGCTGCCTTTTCCGCATCGTTTTCCATAATCAGGCCGGCATCGTCCTTGTCATCAGGCAGACCGGCGGCTTTCGGTATCTCCCGGGCATCCCCGACAAACGCGAGGGGTTTGAGATGCCTGTAGGCTTGCAGCATATAGTACAGGGCGTCGCCATCCGCCATAAGCGTGGCTATTGCTGTCTTTCCCGCAGGAACGACAACTGCGTCCACAAGAACGGATGGATTGCCTTCAATAGTGCCATCCACCTTGAGTTCTTCACCTTCCGCAGTCCTGATTGTGCCCATCCGGGGCGCGAACAATTGCGGATGAACCCCCGCCTCCCGCAATATCCTGTATATGGATCCCACATCTTTGCCATTTACGCCATCAGTTGCCAGAACTGCTGCCCGCTTTGACTTGACGGTCTTTTCCGCGCCAGCATAAAGGCTTAAAGAGGGATCTTTTTCAAGTCCATATATGCTTTTGGGCAATTTTCGCGAAAGCTGCTCCCCTGTCAGGGTTATGCCCAGGTTTGCGGCCACCGCTGCCGCCAATTTTCCATCAATGCGCGTGAGCAAGTCCACAATGCGCTCACGAATATGCGGGCGCGCGACTTTTCCCAGCTCAAAGCTGAAAGCGCCGATGATATGATCCTGCTCGACCGGCGTCTGGCTCAGCCAGAAAAGGCGCGGTTGGGAATAATAATCCGCAAAAGACTGGCTGCGCTGCCGTATTTTGCTGCCCTCGACACTCTGTGGATAGGTTGCAAAACCGCCGGCTTTTTCCTGAGGCGGAATTTCGCGGGGCCAGTTTTCACTTATGGAATTTGGGCCGTAGTTTGCCGCATCCACGTCAATGCGCATGCGGAGCATGCCGTCGCGCTGGTTGTTGTGCGCCGGCTGCAGGGGCCTGTTGATGGGAAGCTCATTAAAATTCGGGCCGCCCAGACGGTAACGCTGCGTATCCGTGTATGAGAAGATTCTGCCCTGCAGGAGCGGATCATCGGAAAAGTCGATTCCCGGCACAATATTGGCAGGGCAAAAGGCAACCTGCTCGGTTTCGGCAAAGAAATTGTCGGGGTTGCGATTCAGAACCATTTTGCCGACAATTTTTACTGGCGCAAGGGCTTCGGGAATCAGCTTTGTGGCGTCCAGAATGTCAAAACCGAATTTTTTTTCATCTTCTTCGGGAATAATCTGCAGGCCAAGTTCAAATTCGGGATAATCTCCGGCCTCGATGCCCTGCCAAAGATCCCTGCGGTGATAATCCGGGTCCCGTCCGGCCAAAAGCTGCGCTTCATCCCAAATCAGTGAGGCCGCGCCGTAAACAGGCTTCCAGTGGAAACGGATAAAACAGCTCTTTCCAGCTGCGTTTACAAAACGGTAGGTGTGGATGCCAAAGCCTTCCATCATCCTGTAGCTTCGGGGAATGCCGCGGTCGGACATGGCCCACAGGACATTATGCAATGTTTCCGGCTGGAGGGAGATATAATCCCAGAACGAGTCATGGGCGCTCTGGCCCTGGGGCATTTCATTATTTGGCTCGGGCTTCACGGCATGGACAAAATCCGGGAATTTGATGGCATCCTGGATAAAGAAAACCGGAGTATTGTTGCCTACAAGGTCAAAATTGCCCTCGCTGGTATAAAATTTTGTCGCAAAGCCGCGTATATCCCGCACGGTGTCGGCGGAACCCCGGAAGCCCTGAACTGTGGAAAAACGCACAAAAACAGGCGTTTTCAGACCCCGCTTCTGAAGAAATGCCGCGCTTGTGTATTCAGACAGGGAATCGTAGGCTTCAAAATAGCCGTGCGCGCCGGAACCTCTGGCATGAACAACCCTTTCCGGTATTCTTTCCCTGCCAAAATTGGCAAGCTTCTCCGTGAAGAGGAAATCCTGCATCAGGGAAGGGCCGCGCTCTCCCGCCTTCAAGGTGTTCTGATTATCCGATATTGTCAGCCCCTGCCCCGTGGTCAGAGCGCTGTTTGCGCCGTAGGAGAGGAAACTTTCCATTTGCCTCGTCTTGTCAGTGGCATTGCCCGGAGATTTGATACTGCCCGCAGCCATTGGTTCCGCGCCTGGAGGCGTGGGGCCGGGAGTCGGTTTTGGCAAATCCGCGGGCAATATTGTCTCCCCATAAACAGGAGCGGCGGATTTTTCATCGGGAAAAGGGGCCATATTTGCTTCGATTGTATTTTTATTCGATTTTTTCATATATGGTATCTCTTTATTTTCCTGATATACCATTTTCAGGTGTCAGCGTGCAAAATTATCGCATTAAAAACTGGATGGGGCTCGTCTCTCAATCTTTCAACAAGGTCAAAAGGATGGAAAACGACCATCATCATGAAAAGTTCTTTAACAGATTTCCAGAGTTTTTGCCAGTGTCCAGTGGCAGTTTGTGGAAATTTTTATGGATAAGCGTAATCACTTGGCATGATTGGAAGCTGCAAATTTATGCATTTATCTTTTTATTTCATGATTTCAAATGGCTGCGCAAAAATATGATTGATAAACAATCACTGATGCGCACCGGGCCTCTTGTGCTGCGTCCTGCGTTGCCATGCCAGTATTTGCAATTCCCGGGCATTTAAGGGTACAGACAGTTTTCTGCATACATACTGATGAGTTACTATAGATACAAACTGAAGCGTCCATGGATGTTTCAGGCCAGGAAAAGGCCTCTTGAGCAAATTGGGCAAAAAATAAAGTGAAATCGGCATTGGAAATGTGTTTTGCAGGAGTTACTGATCATCTATTTTATATTTAAACACATCCTGCTTGCGCAAAACAGGCCTGAAT
>VSMX01000174.1 GCA_009773975.1 Desulfovibrio sp.
GGACATTATCTCGCCCGTCAAGCAATCCATTCCAAGTTTGCCCGAAATTATCAAGCAATACGAAATCTCCGAACTTGAACGGCGCATCCTCAATCCATTAAAACGTGATGGCTTTGAGGATTTGAGCCACAGCCTGCGCTACCATCTTGGGCTGGATGTCGGTTCGGAGTTTCAGGATTGCTATTTCAGGGATGGCAAGGCCATACCTGTAAATGGCTTTCAGGAAATGGCAAAATTCAATATGGATAATCTGGAACCCAAGGACGGCCAACTGCTCAAGATGTGCGATTGGCTGGCCGCCTTTCTTGAAGCGCACAGCTCAATTCGCAATGGTATTTCTTCGCCCCATCTGGTGGAAGCCCAGGCGCGTTTGAAGGAAAAAATCTGGGATAGCCCCCTGGAATGTCTTAACCTCAATGCCCTTCTGGCTGACTTTGACTAGAATGTCTCGCTTGTCGGGCGCTTTTTGCCATCTTGTCACACTTGTTCTTCTTGGGCTGCTTCTTTGTCTGCGCAGTCCCACGCCTGTTTTTTCGGCTTCTGGCTTGATGCTTTCCAAATCGCTGCCCCACTATGGCGAGGAGATGGAATTTTATTACCTCAAGCCCAGACCGGATATGTTGGCTGATCTTTTAAAATTTCTAAACTCCAGTGGTGTTCTGGCCCATAATGAAAAGCAATTGATGACGGCGGCCTTTTTCGCGGCCCTGGCCATGGAAAACAAGCTGGATCTTGAAAAATTTGCCTTTCAGGCCAGTGGGCTCGGGCGGGATGCTTCCAGAACCATGGCCTGGAGTGCGCATCTGGCGCGGCACAAATCGGAGCAAAGCCTTTTGGCAACCCTGCTAAATAACGACAATGCCTTTCTTGCAAGGCAAATTGCAAATTCTCCCGCGCCATTGGGCAATTGGGACATATTGGCCGAACCTTCGGTCATGCACATGTATTGGGGCGCCTTTATGGCAACAGGCAAATATATCTGGCTGGACAGGATTATTGGCGCATCCCTGCTTTATGGGCGTCTGGAGACGCAGGGCTTATGGCGCCAGCGGGGTTATGAAGTAGGCCGCGCAGCGGCTTCATCATTATATGAATTTGCTCCCCGGCATCCCCTTGTCAAAATGCGCCTGGAATATTTTTTGGCCAACAGCAAGGGCATTGATGAAAAAACCTTGCGCAAAATATTGCGCAAATAATTGCATGCCGCAAAATATTGCCTGGCAGGGGCAACTCATTTTGGCGATTTCATCGCGAAGATAATTTCATTTGCCGTGTCATAATCATAATAGCTCAGGGCAATTTCCGCGCTGTTGCCGGCTGTTGCGGCATCAGGATAATATTTGGCGGCAGGGCCATGCTTTCCGCGTCTGGCATAAATGTTGCCCAGTTCAACCATTGCGTCCGCGGCCCTTGCGTCGTGGTTTTCGATTTCATGTTCGCAATCGGCAAGCTCCCTTACGGAAAACGAGCTTCCGTAAGGCTCAATGATCACAAGATCAACTGGCTGGCCAAGATTTTTGAGCCTGAGGTTTATGTCAATATCGTCAGCCGGGATGCTCAGTATATTATGGCCCAACTGCTCAAGGCCCTGTCTGAGAAAAGAATCGTGGTAGGCTATGTTCATAGCGTGCTGATATGCGGCACAAGAGAGGGCAAAAAGGGACTGCCGTTGCGAACTGGCCTGTCTAACGGTTTGCCGACAAAAGCAAAGGCCTCATCTTCTGTCATCGGGTTGAGCGCTCCGCACCTTACAAGCATGCCAAAATAGTCCAGATGGATTATCTCTTCCCTGTTTTTGAATATTTTGGGCCTGTTGACTGGCGTTTCCGTGCGCCAAACCAGGGTTTGCGGATTCCCGGAACCGACTATCGTGGCGTATGAAAAGTCCGGAAAAAAGTCGTGCAGCACAAATACGCATTTGTAAACGTCGCCTTGCCAGTCTTTGCAGGCCACGCCGGCAAGTTCACGAAAAAAATAACATTCCCGGATGTCCGGGATTGCGGCCCAGGGATCGGACGGCACAGTGTCGTCAAAGACCCAGAGCGTGTTTTTATGCGCGTATTTCAGGGAATTGGTGAAGTCCCGCATGGCCTGTCCGTATGTATGCAGGCCGTCGATAAAGATGATGTCCCATGTGAAATCGTTTTCCCCATATACATTGCGCTTGATGTCTTCCAGATTTTCAAAAAAATCGTCGCTTGTTGTCTTGAAAAAGTGATGTCCGGGAAGATCGGAATATTTGGTGTAGTCAAACAGGAAATTGGGGTCAATGCCTGTTTTGTGCGCGATTTTCACATCCATAAATGTGTAGCCTTCGGCAACGCCAATTTCCAGGTATCTTTGGGCTCCATTAATGGCTGCAAGTCTGTTTATTCTGTCAGAGGCTATGGGCATGGGCGCTCCTTTTGTTGGCTTTTGTCCGGATTTGAAACGAAACAGGGAAACGGCTGGCCGTTTCACTGTCTGAATTAATCATGATTTCAATCTTTACTGCACCAGACTCATTACCATTTGCGGGAATGAATTTGCCTGGGCCAGCATGGCGACGGAAGACTGGGTCAGAATCTGGTTGCGCACAAAGTTGGTCATTCTTTTTGATATCGTAAAAATCCTCGCGCGAATCCGCGCCCGGCCCAAAGTGAATCCGGACCACGTCATCGGGTATCACATAATCCGGCTTGAACGGGCTGTTCGGATCATCCGGATAGGGATTCGGCCCGGGAGGAGTGGGGTTTGTACCGGGGCCGGCAGGTTGAGTAACGTCCCTGACATTTAAATCTACACTCACCTCTGGCACAGCCAGGGCATTACCATTATTTATAGTCCATGTTTTGCTTATGGAATTGTTCGCATCAAGCTGAACAGTCATGCTCAATTGGTTGTTCGCATATGTGGCGGTTACCGTGCCATGATTTGAAGTATAAGAATTGTCGTTTGCGGGTGCGGTCCAGGTTATGGCAACCATTTGAAATCCATTGATTTATTTATGCAAATCTTCGGTAATTGCAGTGTATATCCTGAAGAAAAATTTATTTTACACAATATCATGCAAATTTCGTTCCTTGTTGATGGCGCCTTGCAAGACTTCATAATATTTCATGAAGTGTATGGACAAGTTGGCGAGTCCCATTTAAAACGGATTTATGGAAAACAATCTTGATGAACTTGTCCTTGGCCGTCCTGACCTGATCGAAATGGAAGACCGGCTTTGCCGTTTGCTTTCCCCTTTTCTTTCCTTCAGCGGGCATGCCCTTTATTTTCCCATTGAAAACTTCCCTGAAGAAATTGAGCTTTTGCCGCGGGAGCGGCGCCTTTTGCTGCCCTTGCTCTGGCGCGGGGAAAAGCTTGGCGTTTTGTTGCTCAATGGGGTAAAGGCCGCGGAAGCGAAGCGCGTCCTGCCGCAATTGCCTGCCATAACGCAATTGTGCCTCGAAAACCTCGCCATGCTGCGCGCTTCAAACTACGAGGCCCGCAGCGGCTTGCTCAATGAGGCCGCCCTGTTTGCGAAAATGGAACACGAGGTCAGCAGCCTTCGCGCCATGCTGGAAGATCCGGGCAAGCTCGAAGGCCAGAGCATTCCGCTGCACCGTTTGTGCCTCGGCCTGGTCGTACTCAAGCTCAATGGCGTGAAAAAGCGTCTTGACGATTATTACGAGCGGTATTTTTCCCGTCTTGCCCTGGCCTGCGCGCAGGGTGTGCCCTCCGACGTGCTTTGCGCGCGTCTTGGCATGCACGAGGGGCGCTATGAAATCGGTATGCTTTTTCCCGCAACTGGCAGGGGCATTTGCCACAAGCTGGCCCAGGGTGCTCTGGCCAGAATGCACGCTGTCGAACCGCCGGCCAATGAAAACGCGCCGGCCATAATTTTAAGCGCGGGACACGCCCTTTACCCCCAGGATATGGCGGGCCAGGAACTTGTATTGCCCATGTTCGAACAGGCCAGGCGCCTGCGCAACCGGGCGCGCCTTGCGGCAATGGTCGCAATCAATGCCAGGCTGGGCAAGGTTGCGCCCGAAAACCTGAGCATGCCTTTTTCGCGCATTCTTATGGACGGGGGCATTATTCTGGAAGCGCTGCCAATGGGTCGTTTCAAGACAAGCCTGGGCAGGGAAAGCAATGCGGCCGAAGGAATGCGCTTCCAGGTTTTTTCCCGGAGCGGAGACGGCAACCGCGGTGCCTTGCGTGGTGAAATTGTTCTCCTGGAAGTTGGCGAAAGGCAA
>VSMX01000175.1 GCA_009773975.1 Desulfovibrio sp.
TTCGCTCCCATCCGCATCTGATTCAGGCCTGTTTTGCGCAAGCAGGATGTGTTTAAATATAAAATAGATGATCAGTATGAAGGGAGTGTGCTCTTACGGCACTCGACCGGAATAATTTACGAAATCTGACGCAGCGAGAGGACAAAATGTGCATGTGAAGACTGCTTCTCGGTCCAGGTGAATTTAAAACCAGATTGACAGCCAGGCCCTGGCGGGGATGGCTGCCAATCTGGTTTTTCAACGCCTGATTCTTTTTTAAATCGCGTCTTACAAAATACCAATGCTCCGGCCAATTACGCCGTATCCCTGGCAAATTCCTCCTCCACCTCGCGGCTTGACTTTTCCACGCCTTCTCGCATTTTTTCCCTGGCTTTTTCAATTTTTTCGGCAAGTTCCCTGTCCTCGACAGCCAGAATCTGGGCCGCCAGCCAGGCCGCGTTGCGGGCGCCGGCGGAATCAAGGGCAGTTGTGGCAACAGGGAATCCGGGAGGCATCTGCACTGTGGAAAGCAGGGCATCCAGGCCTGCAAGCGCGCTCCCCGTAATCGGCACGCCAATAACGGGTCTTATGGTACGCGCGGCAACCGCGCCTGCCAGGTGGGCGGCCATGCCGGCCGCGCAAATGAATACCTTCACGCCGTTTTTTTCGGCATTGTCCACCAGATCCCCGGTGCGTTCTGGCGTTCTGTGGGCGGAGCTTACCGCAACTTGCGCCTTGATTCCCAAATCGGCCAGAACCTGCAGGCAGGGCTTCATCTTGTCCTTGTCGGACGCGGAACCCATCATTACAAAAACATCAGGCATTGTTATTCCTTTATTTTTATTGATTTTGTTCTCTTTCTCAAAATTCCAGGGCCAGGCCAACAGGACAATGGTCCGAACCATGGACATCCTTTTCGATCCAGGCGTCCCTGATATGGGGCGCCAGTTCCTCCGAAACAAAAAAATAGTCGATGCGCCACCCGACATTGCGGGCCCTGGCCTTCATTTTGTAAGACCACCAGGTATAATTGTCCGGCTGCGCGCCGTGAATATAGCGGAAGGTGTCAATATAGCCGCGGTCGAGAAAACTGTTCAGCCAGGCGCGCTCAACAGGCAAAAAGCCCGTGCATTTTTCATTTTCCTTTGGCCGCGTCAAGTCAATGGGCTGATGGGCAATATTGAGATCGCCGCAAATGACCACGGGCTTGCTTTTGCGGCATTCCTCGGAATAGGCCGCGAAGGCTTCCAGAAAACCCATCTTGTATTTCAGGCGCTTGAAATCGCCGGTGGGCTTGCCGTCTTCATCCAGCACATCCGCGCCGCCATTGGGAAAGTAGCCGTTGAAATAATGAAAATGCTCAAATTCAAGATGCAAAAAGCGTCCCTCGCCCCTGTACTCATCCACCGGCAGTTCGGCCATAACCCTTAGCGGCTCAATACGCGAGAACACGGCCACGCCGGAATAGCCTTTCTTGACTACGCTGGAATCCCAGTAGCTGTTCCAGCCAGGGGGATTGACGGCTTCTTCCGGCAGCTGGGCCGGATTGGCCTTGGTTTCCTGCAGGCCGACAATTTGACACTGATTATTTGCAAACCAGTCCCAGTCCGGTTTTTTAAGCACGGCCCGGAGTCCGTTTACATTCCAGGATACAAGTTTGATGAGCATCGGCTTCCTCCACGGGCAAGAATAACCGGGAGCGTTCACACAGGCAAGATACGGTTTCAGGCCTGGATTCTCTCACGCACGGCAATGCGGATGCGGCAGACGCCGCAAAGATCGCCGGATGATGTAGGCGAGCCGCAATTTTCGCAGGGTTTCAGCGCATCTTCGGCCTTTGGCGCGGATGCGGCAAAAACAGGGCGCCCATGTTTCAAAAATGACTGGTAAAAATCCAGCTTGCGGCCGGGCATGGCTTTTTCGAGACGCCCCAGAATATTTTTCAGGGTCGTGAAACTGGCGCCCGGGCTATACGGGCAGGAAGCGCAGGAATGTTCAATGCCTTCAATAAAGGCATAGTTCGCGGTTTCAAATTCGCTCAGCCGCCAGAGCGGCTTGATGCGCCTTGCAAAACCGTTTTCGGCCTCAAGCAGGGGGCCCTGGGAGGACAGATAGGCCCCATCCCAGCGCATGGTATTGCTTAATAGCCTTGCCGTTTCATCATCCAGGTTGTGGCCGGTTGCCAGGGCGGCGAATCCGCCGTCAATGGCCGCGCGGTTGAAGTAGTGGCGCTTTATCTTGCCGCAGGCCGAGCATACCGGCCTGTTCAGGGCCGCCTTGACGAGGGGGATGGCCAGACCTTCGTCGGCAAGGCTGATTATTTGCAAATCAAGCCCGTGCTTTTTGCAAAAACGCTCCACCACCTGACGGGCAATACCGGAAGAATCCGGAATGGCAAGGTCAATGAACAGGCCGGAAACCCGGTACCCCTGGCGCGAAAGCTCCAGCATCAGCGAAAGGCTGTCCTTGCCGCCGGAAATGGCCACAAGCACGGGTTCCTGTTTTGCCAGCAGCTTTTGGCTTTCTATGCCCCGCGCCACCTGGCGGCTAAAAAAATCGCAAAAACATTTCGAGCAAAAGCCGGTATTGTGGCTGTTCAGGGCAACATGGGCAGTCTGGCCGCAAACCTTGCACTTCATTGTCTTTCCTTGACATGCCGTTTGATAAATTTTAATTTTGAAGAGGGAAACAATTCCCGCCAAAGCAATTCTGGAAGCCGTCATCGCTTGCATTTTGTCGTTCCGAGAACGGCTTCCACATTCCGGAGTAATATTTTATGGCAAATCTTATTGTAATTGTCTATCCCACGGAGATTCAGGCCGAACAGGTGCGCCTGGATTTTCTGAAAATGCAGAAAGAATACCTGGTCAGCCTGGAAGACGCGGTTATCGCCGTTAAAAAGCCGGATGGCAAGGTAAAACTTCGCCAGATGTACAATCTTGCCCTGGGCGGCACGGTAAGCGGCGCGATCTGGGGCACGCTGATCGGCCTGATTTTCATGATGCCCTTCTTCGGGCTGGTGCTTGGCGCGGCCACGGGCGCCGTTGCCGGCTCGCTGAGCGATGTGGGAATAAATGACGACTTCATGAAGAGGCTGGCCTCAACCCTCAAGCCAGGCAATTCCGCCCTCTTTGTGCTTGTCGATTCCGAAATCACCGACAAGGTCCGCGCCGAACTCGAAGGCACGGGCGGCACAATTTTGCAGACCTCCCTTTCCACAATCGATCAGGAAAAGTTGCAGAAGGCCCTGGACGAAGCCAAGAAAAATGCCCAGCCAGTGGACGAAGCCCCAAAAGCAGAATAGATTCATTAATTGCCATTAAAAACCCAAAGGCCATCCGTTCGGGTGGCCTTTTGGTTTTGTGTAACAGTATATTATAATTAATTTTTCTTGCATAGTGCAATATATTGCCCATAACCAAAAACCGCCAGCCCAGATGCGATAATCAGGATATATGCCAGGCTCAATTCTGGCTCCTTGTTGAAAATAATATCTTTATCTATTTTAATCCAGCAGGCTTTTGGGCCTAAAAAAGAATACCCCCGCGGGGCGAATGCCGCGCGGGGATATGGAGCCAAATTTTCAGCCCGTTTTTTTTGCAATTAGCCGATAAGCTGCATTGCCATCTGCGGCATGCTGTTGGCCTGCCCAAGCATGGCGACAGCGGACTGGGTGAGAATCTGGTTGCGGACAAAGTTCGTCATTTCCGTGGCCACGTCCACATCGGAGATGCGGGATTCGGATGCCTGCAGGTTTTCGGCCTGAACCGTAAGATTGGTTACGGTGTTTTCAAGGCGGTTCTGCATGGCGCCGAGGTTGGCGCGTATCTTGTCCTTGGAGTCGATGGCCTGGTTGAGGGCAACCAGGGCCTTCTGGGCTGCCTGCTGCGTGGAAACCGTGTAACCATCGGAACCTGGCGTGGCCTGGTTGCCTACCCCAAGGGATGAAGCCGTGCAGCTGCCGATTTCGATGTAGTAGTAGTCTTCGGCTTTGTCGTTCATGGGGCCGAAGTGAACCTTCAGCGCGCCCTTTGCATCCAGCTCGGAACCATCATGCTGCAGCGCGCTGCGGTCGTCATAGTTCATGCTGGAAAGGTCGCCGTTGAGCAGGTGAATGCCATTACTGATCTTCCAAATTTTTACTAAACAATATTTAGCAAAGCTGCTACACTGCATGGCATGGAACTACCAAGCA
>VSMX01000176.1 GCA_009773975.1 Desulfovibrio sp.
AAGCAAAAATACCTGCTTTTTTCTGATAATTTAGTAAATCATCAGTACGCCGGTCGAAAGCCCGGCGCGCCGCGCAGCGGCGCAACTCTGCCAAAACACGCTTTTGGCAGACGATCGTTTCAGTTTGTATCCAGGCATGCCTGGATACAAACTGAAACATCCATAGTTATGTTTTTTTCTCCTTTATTTACTTTTTCCAGGTTTTCTGGCATTTTAATAATTCCCTTGCAAAACGTCTTTCCGGGCCAAACCGGCTCGCCCTGCCCGTGACCATGTTGCCCGGCTGGCGCTTTGTTGTATAAAACTTATTGATATAATTGGCATTTTTGTTTTATTGCACCTCATCGCCAGAAAACGAATTGCCAAAATGATTTTTTTCCCGGATTTTGCAATGGCCATTGTGCGCTTTTCCAAATTCAGTCCAGGCGGAAACGACACCGTCTTTCTGTATGGGCCGCCGTCCGGCCTGGCAACAAAAGCCCTTGACATACTGGGCGGCGAGCAGGCGGGTTTTGTCGATCCTGGCGCGCGGCGCCTCGAGATGGCGGCCGGGGAATTTTGCGTCAATGCCTCACGCGCCTTTGGCGCGCTTCTCGATCTTGACCATGATGAAGCTTCCGGCTCTGCGCGGCGTTACAGGATAAGTGTTTCGGGCTGGGAATCCGCCGTTGATCTGGAAGTTGCCGGCAAAATGCCCGAATGGCAGGTATGCGCCCATCTTGATTTGCCGCCCTGCGCGCCGGAAAAGCTGGACAATTGCCATAGCCTTGTGCGCTTGCAGGGCATTAGCCACCTGCTGTATTTTGACAGCGAATTCCGTTTTGAATCCCTTGACGCCTTCAAGGACGAAGCGGAACGCAAGAGGAGCCGTTTCGGCCTGGAGTGCGAAGCCGCCCTCGGCATTATTCATTGCCTCCCGCTTGGAGAAGGCGAATACCGGATAATTCCATACATCGTTGTCCCTGCCTTGGGCACGGCCATGATAGAGGGATGCTGCGGCTCGGCCTCGCTCGCGCTTGGCCTGCATCTGCGCAAGATTGGCCACAAGGGCAATTTTGTTTTTCGCCAGCCCAAAAGCAGCCTTCAGGTAAAACTTGAAGAAAGCGGGGCAGGTTTGCGGGCTTCGATAAGCGGCCCGGTAACCTTCATGCTCCGCGGTGAAATGAATTCGGGTATCAGTTAAGGAGAAGCCAATGTGCGGAATAATCGGTTATGCCGGGCACAGGCCGGCTGTGCCAGTGGTCATGGAAGGCCTGGAAAGGCTGGAATACCGCGGCTATGATTCAGCCGGCGTTGCGTGGCCGGCAGCCTGCGGCATAGGCGTTGCCAGGGCCAGGGGCAAGCTTTCCGCCCTGGCGGAAAAGCTGGCTGCCATGCCGCCCGTGCTCGCAACCTGCGCCATGGGCCACACACGCTGGGCAACGCACGGCGAACCAGCTGAGCGCAATGCCCATCCGCATCTTTGTCCGGACAGGAGCGTTGCAATCGTCCATAACGGCATTATCGAGAATTACCAGGAGCTCAGGCAGGATTTGCTGGCCCGGGGCTATGCCTTCCAGTCCGAAACCGATACCGAAGTTTTGGTCAACCTGATTGCGGAACGGCGTAAGACAGAGCCTGACATCCTGCGCGCCCTGGCCGTGGCCCTGCGCGAGGCGAGGGGAGCTTACGCCATTTGCCTTTTGTGTGAGGAAGAGCCAGGTGTTCTTTATGCCGCCCGCCAGCAGGCCCCGCTGATTTGCGGCATTGGCGTGGGCGAAAATTTTGTCGCTTCCGACATTCCAGCCTTCTTGCCCTGGACGCGCAAGGTGGTTTTTCTGGAAGACGGGGAAATCATTCGCATCAATGCCACGAGCCGGGAGATTTTCCGCATCTCCGATCTTTCGCCAGTAGGGCGCGAGCCGGCTTCAATCCAGTGGGATATGCAGGCCGCCAGAAAGGACGGCTATCGCCATTTCATGCTCAAGGAAATTTTCGAGCAGCCCCGCGTCATCAACGACGGCCTGGCCGGGCGCCTCAATGCCGCCCACGACTTGCCCGCGCTGCCAGAACTTGACGCCCTGCCAATTCCCTCCAGGCTGGATATTGTTGCCTGCGGCACAAGCTGGCATGCCGGCCTGTGGGGCAGGCATCTTCTGGAAAACTGGGCGCAAATTCCGGTTTCCGTGGACATAGCCTCGGAATTCCGCTATCGGGAAAGGCTTTTGCTGGAAAAGGACGGCGCGGCCATCTTCATCAGCCAGAGCGGCGAAACCGCGGACACGCTTGCCGCCCTGCGGCGCGGCCACGACGCCGGCATCCCCACGCTTGGCCTTTGCAATGTGGTGGGCTCGTCAATAGCGCGGGAAGCGCGCTCGGTGATCTTTACCCAGGCTGGCCCGGAAATCAGCGTGGCCTCCACCAAGGCCATGACCAGTCAGATGCTGGCCCTGGCCCTGATGGCGATTTCCTGGGCTTTGCGCAAGGGCTGCATGGAGCAGCGGGAAGCGAGGGAACAGATCGCGATTTTGCGTGATCTGCCGTCCCTGCTTGACGATATCCTGCCCGAAATGCGTGTCCGCGCCCAGGAACTGGCCGTAAAATATGCGACCTGCAAAAATTTCTTCTATCTCGGGCGCGGTTTTTCCTGGCCCCTGGCACTGGAAGGCGCCCTGAAGCTCAAGGAACTTTCCTACATCCATGCTGAAGGCTATGCGGCCGGCGAAATGAAGCATGGCCCGATTGCCCTGATCGACCCCGCCTTCCCGACCTTTGCGATTGCGCCGGACGACGCGCTTTTTGCCAAGCTCAAGTCAAATATCATGGAAGTGCGCGCCAGGAACGGCAAGGTCATTGCCCTGACCAATCCCGGGGTGGAGCTTGATGCTGACGATCTCTGGATTGTCCCCAAAATCCCGGCTCCCCTCTCGGCCCTGGCAGCCCTCCCTGCCTTGCAGCTTTTCAGTTACCAGATGGCGGATTATCTGGGCAAGGATGTCGATCAGCCGCGCAATCTCGCCAAGAGCGTTACGGTGGAATGAGGATGATCAAGCCATTTTATCAGGGCAAACTGGATACTTTTTGCGCGATTTACGCCGTGCTCAATGCCCTGCGCCTGACCCACGGCATTCGCACCTCAAAAGCGCGCGAAATCCTCAATGCGACTTTGCTCGGTATTTCCGAAAACCGGAAGCTCTTTGAGGATGTGCTCTATATGCGCACCAATTATGTTGATATGGTGGACGGAGTTTTGCAGGCCGTTTCCCAAAGAATGCCGCTCGAAGTGGTCAAGCCTTTTCCCAATGGCGCCAGTCCCGACGAGTTTTGGCAAAAAACCGGGGAATGGCTGGCGGCAGATCCAAAAAGCGCCGTGATCTTCCGCTTTTTGCGCTACCTCAAGCCGGACGCGGACGCGCTCAACAAGCACTGGACAACGGCCGATAGCCTGGAAAACGATATCCTGCATCTTTTTGACTGCAGCCATGAGGCCGAAGCCATTCTCAATATCCGCAAGGACAGTTTTGTAACCAGGACCGAGGATGTGAACCGGGAAAAACTGCTTTGCATCCAGCCCGAATCCGCGCGTTTTGCGCGCCTGCCTTTTTAAGATATGAAAAAGCCCTCTCCGCTCCCGGTCTGGGTCCTTAGCCTGGGCTGCGCCAAAAACAGGGTTGATACGGAACGCCTCCTTGGCCAGCTGGGCAATGTGCGCCCGGTGCAAAGCATCGGCAGGAGCAAACTGGCCCTGATCAATACCTGTGGCTTTATCGAGCCCGCGGTGCGGGAATCAGTCCGCGCAATCCTGGATGCGGCTGCCGAAATTGCGGACAACAAGCGCCGTCCGCTTCTGGCTGTGGCCGGCTGCATGGTCGGTCGCTACGGGATGCGTGAACTGGCCAAAGAAATGCCGGAAGTGGATTTGTGGCTGCCAACCGAAAAAATGCTTCTTTGGCCGCAAATGCTTCAGCAAGCCCTTGGCAGGAGCAGCGAACAGGCCGGAAGCCGGATAATTTCCACGCCCAAAAGTTATGCCTGGCTGAAAATCGCGGAAGGCTGCGGACATGACTGCGCTTTCTGCATTATTCCCAAAATTCGTGGGCCGCTGGTTTCCACGCCATCGGATTTGCTGCTGGAAGAAGCGCGGCAAATAGCCGCGACAGGCGTAAGGGAACTTGACCTGATTGCCCAGGAC
>VSMX01000177.1:0-1584 GCA_009773975.1 Desulfovibrio sp.
TAATTAAAGACTACTTCGTTTCCTCTGGCTTGCCATTGGGATAATAATCCTGTCCATACCAGACCTGTTTGGCTTCTGGCAGGGTGGGCAAAAGCTTTGTCCAGGGATTTTTGTCCAGGAACTCGCGGTCCTGCTGCAGCTTGCGGCTGAGGTAAAGGATGGGAGGAACAAGCTCTTCAATTGGTCTGGCCATAATGGGAGAAATTCCGTAATTTGTAGCCTGTTCCGCCAGTTCAACGGCCTTCTGGCTGCACTCCATTGAAGTCATCAATGTATCGAGGGACTTTGCCGGATTATGGAAACCAACGCCATTTTCCGCGGACACATAATCCCAGAACATGACGCCCTTCCTGTTGATTTCACGGGCTTCGGCAAGCAGCTTGTCATAATCGGGAGACTTGTCGCCTTCCCACATCGCGGCCTGGCGAATGGCCTCGTGGGCGCGCACGGAAGCCGCTTCAGCCTTGAGCAGCTGCCTGTAGGTCTTTTCCTGCACATAGATAACGCGGGACTTGAGGAATTCGGGCGTTTTGTCAAAGTGGCACTGGCGGCAGGCCCGCATTGCCGGATCCTTGAGGGGCGAGGTCATCCAGTGGCTGGAGAACTTCTGCCCGCCTTCCCTCATGTAAGGCATATGGCAGTCGGCGCAGGAAACGCCTGCCGCGCCATGAGGGCCATTGCTCCACATTTCGTAATCGGGATGCTGCATCTTGATGCAGGGCGTCTTTGAAGCAAATTGCACATAATCCACAAATTGCGTTTCCTTTCCTTCCGCATTCTTTGGACCATGGCTCTTGTAATATTGGTACATGTCTTCCGGGTCAAGACCGTTGTCCCAGGGAAATACCGGCTTTGCGGTGGGGCCATTGCCCTTGGCCGTAAAGTAGTATTCCACATGACACTGCGCGCAAACCAGGCTGCGCTTTTCATTGCGCGAAATCTTGCTCCAGTCCCGGCCGGAACGCTTGAGCCAGTCGGACAGGGGCACTGAATAAAGCCGCAGCTCCATTGTGGCCGGATCATGGCAAGTCGCGCAGGAGATGGAATTCTGGATTTCGTTGATCTTGTCGGGTGCGCGAAACGAATTCACGTCCATGGCCCAGAACTTGTCCCCGTATTCCTTGATCCAGTCCATCATTTTGGGCGTTTTGCAGTTCCAGCAAGTTGCCGGCAAACCGCCCTTCTCCGCATAGCGGTTGATGCGGTCGATATTTACGAAATCATTGAGGGCGTAGGTATGGCCGCGGGTTTCATTATATTCGTACATGAACGGATAACCCAGCCACAGGTTTTTCAGATAGGGCTGGGCATATTTGTAGCCTTTTGGCAAGGGATCAACATTATCGTTTTTGTGATAATAAATCGAGCCCTTGTAAACAGTCATCTCCTTGTCGCGATTGTTCCACATATATGTTTCATACTGATTGGGGAACTGTTCCTTGAACGCCGACATGGAAATATTGTCGGGATTGATGCCGGTTTTATAGGTAGGCGGCTTCAATTCCGTGCTGACGTCATTGCAGCCGCAGAGCAGGAATGCCGCGAGAGCCATTGTTCCCAAACACAAACCTATCCTAGTCATAA
>VSMX01000177.1:1594-4030 GCA_009773975.1 Desulfovibrio sp.
CCACCGTCCTTTCACTTATGGGATTCAGGCGCATGTGCGCGACGCTTCTGTGGCAATCGGTGCAATAGGGCTTTACGGCCATGCTGGCAACCTTGACATTGACCATTGCATGACAGGCAATGCAATTCTGGTTGATTACATCACGCTGGGTCTTGCTTGGCGGAATGGGCAAATCCTTCCCCACAATGTTGCCCCAGACATCTTCCGCGCCCGCTTTGGCCTTGAAAGGAATTTTTGCCAGCAGTGCATGGGGGGCATGACATTCATTACAAGTCAAATTCGCATGCATCCCCATTTTCTGGGTTCTGGCAGCTTCCTGCATCAGGTGACATGATGCGCAGAACTGTCTCTGATCCGTCGCATTGAGGCCCCAGGCAAAAGCAACGGAAAAGACAACTCCCGAAACAAGACCGCCGAACAGCCATTTCCACTTCCGGGCGCCGGACTTCTTGCCGGGGCCGTTCCTGGCGTCTTCCATAACTCTCCCCCTTTTCGGGTTTTTATGATAAGTGATTTTTGAATATGCTATTTATACCAATTTTTCAATACCGGGCATGAATCTTTTCAGGTAAAGGGCTTACTGGCCAACTGTTCGTCAACCGGGACGCAACGGCGAATCAATCTGCGGCATGCCGCCGCAAGGCCTCCACGTCCTGAATGCCGATTATTTCCATCATGCCACAAAGCAATTATTCCTGTTTTGAACGCCCCTCCCCCACCGGATGGTAGTAAAGGCAAATATCCTCATAAACGCCGTCCTTGCGCAGAAATCCGCCTGGAACACAGCCCAGGGGCACAAAACCAAGTTTTTCATAGAGGGCTCTCGCGGCGGCATTGCTTTTTGCCACCGCATTGAACTGCAGGATTCTGAAACCAAGCTCACCGGCAATCTCCAGGCTGTCTTCCACCAGCAATCTGCCTATGCCCCGATTACGGAGATTTTTTGAAACAGCGTAGCTTGCGTTGCTGAGATGGCCGCAGCGACCGACATTATTGGGGTGAAGAATATAAAGCCCATGTATTTTGCCGGAAGCTTCGTCAACAGCGACCCCGCAATGGCTTTGGCCCGCAAAGAATTCGCTTGCGCTTTCCATGTCCAGAGCCTCCTTGTGGGGAAAGGCCCTGCCTTCATCCACAACTTCATTCCAGATTGCCAGCATTTCCGGCAAGTCTTCGGCCTGATATTTTCTGATTTTAATTGCCATCTTTTACCTCTGGAAAAAATTTCCGGCTGATGTTAAAATCGTTCTCCATAAAATTGGGAAAAATTGATTTTCCATTAAAATAAACACAGGGCGGATGAGCCATGATTACGCCTATTGATTGCATTTGTCTGCAAATGATCCAGGCTGCCAACAGGGTGGATGAAGCCCATTACCACCTTACCGACCCGCCGCATTTTCATCCCCGTACAATGCTGGAAGAAGCCACCTTTCATATTACCGAAAGGGCGGTTTCCCTGAAGCAAATTAGCTTTGATTATTATTCAAATATAGTGACTTATCGAATATAGCTTTCAAGGCTTGCCTTATCCCAGAATCTCCAGAATTCTGGAAATTCTGTGCGAATAAAGATGGCAGCCAAGAATATGCTCGCGCCATGCCGAAGACAGCTCGCTTCTGTATGCTGGCCTGGATTCCAGCCACGCCAGCTTTTCCAGCAGTTTTTCCGGGCCGTCAACGCGTATCGGCACAACCAGGTCATGTGGGAATATATCCAGCCCTTTTGTAGGATCACTCAAAAGAAAACCATTCGCTGCCCAGACATCAAAATGACGCTGGCTCAGGCTTTGCGGCAGCAAAAGGCTGGTCACATTCAGAACAGCCAATGCCCCGGCATAAATTTGCGGCAGTTTGCCATAATAATCCACAGGATCATGCAAAATGGCTCCTGGCAAGAGTTTTTGCCAGCCTGCATCCCCATAAATTTCAATGCCCGATTCTACGCCCGCTTTCAGCCAGCGCTGACGGTTGAAACATGAACATTCTTCCGCGCCCAGGCCAACCCTTCTGCAGCCAAAACCCGGCCAGAGCCTTTCCTTGAGATTTTCCTGCCACCAATGGAAATCGGGCATTTTCCCTGCTGCAAAAAACTTTTTCGCAGCCTGCATGAAATCCGCCGGACAAGTTGCCGCGGCAAAAAACTTTTTTTTATCCGGAAATTCCGATCTGCCCACAAAGACAGGCGCGCCGCTGCCAGCACCGGCCTGCCCAGGCATGTGCGGAGAAGCGGCAAGGGGCAAAAAATGAACATTCCTGGCGCCTGCCGCGCGCAAGTCTTTTATGAAACTCGCATCGGTTACAAAAATTGCCGCATCTTTCCACCACGGCAGGCGCAGTGAGGAAAGCAAATGCCAGGGATTGTCCACCATCCAGATTGCGAGGGGAATATTTTGCGCCTGGCTGTAATGAAAAATCCTGCCCTCCTGGTCAAGCC
>VSMX01000178.1 GCA_009773975.1 Desulfovibrio sp.
AAGCACTTTCGCGACGGATTGCAATTTTGTTAAATAATGTTTAAAAAGAAATGTGAGAATAAAAACTTTATCCTTTACAAGTGGAGAATCAGATGAAAATTGGAGCAATCCTGGCGGCTATTATGCTGCTTTTCGGCACTTTTGCCATAGTAACGGTTGACGATGCCTATGCCGCCAGAATGGGCGGCGGCAAAAGCTTCGGCAGCAAGCCCTTCATGAAGCAGAGCGCGCCGCCTCCGGCCATGCGCCAGCAAAATCGTCAGCAGGCAAACCAGCCCGGAGCGGCTGCCGCGGCCAGGCCCGGCGGAATGTTTGGCGGCATGGGCGGCATCTTCGGCGGCCTTCTTGCCGGAACATTGCTTGGCTCCCTGTTGTCGGGCAATGGCTTTGGCGGTGGCGGCGGATTTATGGATATCATTCTGCTGGCCATTCTTGGTTTTGTTGCCTACAAGCTTTTTATGCGTTTCCGGCAAAAGCAGCAGGAACCGCAACCGTCCGCGGCTGGTGGCTTTGCCCGCAGGGATTTACCGGACAAGGATCAGCAGCAGTCCATGCAGCGCGAGGGTGTTTTCGGGCAGAGGGATTTCCCGGGCACACAGCAGCAGGGCGGATCTGGCTGGGGCGCTTTTTCCCAAAACCAGCAAGCCGTTGACGAGCCTTCCGTGCAGGTTCCCGCGGATTTCAATGTTGACGAGTTTTTGCGCGGCGCGAAAGCGGCCTATAACCGCTTGCAGAAATCCTGGGACAAGCGTGATCTTGCCGATATCGCCCAGTTTGTTACGCCAGCTGTGTTGCAGACCCTGCAAGAACAGGCCAAAGAGGATCCCGGTACATCCAATACCGAGATCATGCTTGTAAATGCCCAGCTTGAAGGTTTTGAACAGGATGGCAACGACCAGCGCGCGCAGGTGTTTTTTGATGTGCTGATGCGCGAAAGCCCCGCCCAGCAGCAGCCGGATGATGTCAAGGAAATCTGGCACTTTGTGCGCGACGGCAACACCGGCGAATGGAAGCTCGATGGCATTCAGCAGGTGCAGTAGGCTTGTTGGTCAATTCGGTTGTTTTTCTGGTTAGTTGAACAGATACGCGGGCCGGTTTTCGGCCCGCGATACATTTTGCAAAATCCCGGACGCGGTTATGGACGTTGACAAGAATTATATTACAAAACATGACAAGCTCTTGCGTTTGATGCAAATGAAAATCGAGGAGGCCACGCCCGAATACGCGCGGGTTACAATGCCTCTTCTCGAACAGCACAAGAACGGCATGGGCGTGGCGCATGGAGGGGCGATTTTCGCGCTGGCCGATGTTGCTTTCGGGGCGGCTTCCAATGCGGATCGCGACTGTGGCGTGGTCAACATGATGTCCAGCATCGAATACTTGCGTCCTGGCCGCGTGGGGCCGCTGATGGCGGAAGCCAGGGCCGTGAGAATAGGCGGCCATATTGCCAATTATGATGTGCAGATATTTGACGGGGAGGGCGCCCTTATTGCCCGGGCCATTGTATCGGGCTATCTGACGGATGTTCCCCTGCCGGGCTAGCGACATGTTGTCATTCAGGCAGGCAAAGCCAATACATCAAAGGAACTTGCGGATATGAACACGCGTAAGATTCGGGAAGATTTGGGTCGGGTAAGAACATGCGTGCAAAGGCGGGATTATCCGCGCGCAGTCTACCTTTTCTGCAATGGCCTCAGGGAACTGGGCGGCCAGACCGCGCCAATGGTTGTGCGGGGCGACATCCGGACGGCTCTGGCAGACTTGTGCGGCGATCCCGTCTACAAAAAGAAAAATGTCCATGCCCTCTCCTACCAGCCAGGTAACGAAAAAGAACTCCTGGCATTTTTTTCCAGATTTTACTCTGCTCTTTCCGGGGAGGAAGAGGAAGAAGATTACGAAGCCACTTTGGCCCGCAAAGTCAACCTTGACCGTTGCATAAACGACGGCAAGGTCTTTTTGGGCCAGGGCAAGCCCTCCGACGCGGACAACTGTTTTGCGGAAGCCTTCAAATACTACAAGGACGAAATCGCGGTCTATGGCCTGATGGCCAAGGCCATGATGGATGCGAAGGAATATGTTCGCGCCCTGGGCTATATCCGCAAGGGGCTGAATGAAAAAGCCGACAATGCGGATTTGCGGCAGCTTGCGGAGGAATGCCTGAAAAAACGCGCCCAGGCCGGCCGCTGATCATGGATGCCGTCCGTTACGTCCATGCCGCCGATCTGCATCTTGATGTCGCCTTTAAGGGCGCTGTAAGCCAGTTCGAAGACGTATCCCGTTCCGGGCGGCAGCTCTGGGAGGCAACCTTTACCGCCCTGGAAAGGCTTGTGCGGCTCTGCGAAAGGGAAAGGCCCGATTTTGTGGTGCTTGCCGGTGATATCTACAATGAGGAAGATCACAGTCTCCGGGCCCAGTTTGCCCTGCGCGATGCCTGCAAAAGGCTTGAGGCGCATGGCATTTCCGTCTTTATTGCCCACGGCAACCATGATCCGCTTACATCACGCCTTGCAGCCCTGGAATGGCCTTCCAATGTTGTTTTTTTCGGGAGCGATGTGGAGGCGCATCCCGTATTCAGAAACGGCCAGCAGATCGCGCTTGTTCATGGCATAAGCCATGCATCCAGCGCGGAAGGGCGAAACCTGGCCAGGTTTTTCCGGCGCAATGCCGCCAATTCCTGTTTCCAGCTCGGTGTCCTGCACTGTTCCCTTGATGACAGCGACCGTTACGCCCCCTGTTCGAAATCGGATCTGGTTTCAACGGGACTGGATGCCTGGGCCCTTGGTCATGTCCACAAAAGGCAAATCGTTTCCAAATCCCCGCTAATTGCCTATAGCGGCAATATCCAGGGCCTGCATATCAATGAGCAGGGGCCAAAGGGCTGCAATCTGGTTACCGCAACGCCGGTTGAAGGCGGCTGGGATTTTGAGGCGGATTTTCGTCATCTTGGGCCCGTGCAATGGGAAACCGTGGAGGTTGACCTTTGCGGCGCGAAAACCATGGATGAGGTGGCAAGACTGCTGGAAAGAGCCCTTCTGCGCGCAAGGGAGAATGTTGCCCCGGAATGCCAGGTTATTATCGCGCGGGTTATCCTGCAGGGGAATACCGACATGGATGGCAGCCTGCACAAGACCGACGCCCTGCAAATCCTGGCCGATCAGGCAAGCTTCCTGACCAGCCAGGTGCCGGCAGTCTGGATAAAGGATATCAGGCTTCAGACAAGGCCCGCGTGCAATCCGGAAAATTATATCGAGCGCGACGACCTGGTTGGGGAAGTTGCCCGGATATGCCGGAATATGGCCTCTGACCGGGAAAAATTCGAGGAATTTGCCAAAAACCGCCTGGCTTCCCTTTTTGACAATCCCCGTCTGAACAAGCTGTTAACCATGCCGCGGGACGAAATGCTGGAAAAAATCCTTGCCGAGGCCGAAAGGATTTGTCTTGAAAGGCTGGAGAAATCCTGATGTATATCTCGTCATTCCATATTGATGGTTTCGGTATTTTCTCCAATGCCGGCGTCAGCGATTTACCGCCGGGCATGGTCATTTTTCTTGGCGCGAACGAGGCCGGCAAATCCACCTGCCTGGAATTTATACGAACCATGCTTTTTGGCTATTCGAACAGGAAGATGGCCAAAAGATTTGGCGAGCCTGTCAATGGCGGTCGTCCGGGCGGAAATCTTGTTTTGCGCGTCGATGGCCAGGGATCCCTGCCGGATGAAATCCGGCTTTCACGCAGGCCCGGAAAAAGCGGCGGCATTCTTTCGCTTCATGCGCCGGACGGCACCCCCATCAATCCCGACAAGTTTTATCGCCTCATGGCTGGCATCACGGAAGATGTTTACAGGGCCGTATATGGTTCAGCCTTACCGAACTTGAAAATTTCGCCTGCCTCAATGAGGAGGGCGTACGA
>VSMX01000179.1 GCA_009773975.1 Desulfovibrio sp.
GCTTGAGCAAAAATTCAGGCAATGGGAGCAGGAATTCATCCAGAAAGGAATGCTTGCCGGTGAAGAAAAAGGCCGTCAGGAAGGCAGGCTGGAAGGTCGTCAGGAAGGTCGTCAGGAAGGTCGTCAGGAAGGCAGGCGGGAAGGCCGGGCCGAAGGTTTGCGCACGCAGAAAACAACCTTGCTCGAAATGCTTTCGGACCGATTTGACGTGATACCTGCGGAATGGAAAGAGATGATAACTTGCATTACCGATCAGTCCTCGGTCAGCCGGCTTACACGCGCATTGTTAAAAGTCAGGTCTGCAGATGAATATGCCGCCATTCTGGCACAAGAGGCAAAATCTCAATAACTGCCCAAATACGGCTTGAAAAATGGGTGTTAAAATACTCCGAGCAAGTCGCGCCGAACGAGGTTCCTGTCGTTCTCCATGTCCTCGATCATGTTTTTCAGATGCTGCTGGTTTGCCGTACTGTAGAAGGGATCAACCGATGCCTGGAAGGGCAAACCATTCTGCCGCGCCATCTGCACGAGGATCATGCGCACTGCGGAAGGCAGATCCATACCGAGCCTGGCGGCAACGCATTGCGCATCGTCACTCAGGGAATCATCCAGTTTTACTTGAAGATTGGCCATATATCCTCCATATTGTCCATTGGATGGACAGGATATACAAACGCGCCCATGCCGGGAACGCAAAAAGGGGCTTTGCGCTGGCAAAGCCCCTGAAAATGGATTGTCGGCAGGCTTATTACTACACTATGCCGTGTTCTCCGGGTCTTTCATATTCTTCCTTCTCCTGGCTGCGGGCATAGAATTCCGTATTGCCAAGGGCAAGCAGAATGGCGGAAGAAACATAGATTGACGAGAATGTGCCCACAATCACGCCAATAAGCATGGTCAGCGCAAAATCGTGAATTACGCCGCCGCCAAGCAAATAAAGTGACAGCGTGGCCAAAAATGTTGTTCCGCTTGTCAAAATGGTGCGTGAAAGCGTCTGGTTGACGCTGCGGTTGACAAGCTGGCCCAGTTCCACATCCGGCGCGGCGCGCAGATTTTCCCTCAGGCGGTCATAGACAATAATGGTGTCGTTGAGCGAATAGCCAATGATGGTCATGATGGCGGCCATGACATTGAGGTCAATTTCCACCTTGAGGATGGAAAGAATGCCCACGGTTATAATAACGTCATGCAAAAGGCCGACGACCGCGCCCAGGGCAAAATTGAGTTTGAGTACAAAACAGACTGCCAGTGTAATGGCCAGCGCAACCAGCACCTGCCAGCCCATGCCAAGTCCAGTGAAATTCAGGAGGTACATTCCGCCCCAGAGCAGGGCCGCCATTATTGCGGCAGCCATCCAGCGCTGTTCGAAACGGCCGGAAATATAGACCGCAATCAGCAACACGGCATAATAAAGCGCGCTCAGGGCCTTGTTGGTCAGATCCGCGCCAATCTTGGGGCCGACAACTTCCAGGCGCTGAATTTCGGACGGATTGTCGGGAAAGGCCTTTTGCAAGGTCTCGATAACCGTTGTCCGCAGCTGGGAGGCATCGGCGGTTTCGGATTTTGAAAAGCGCAGCAGATAATCCCTGCCTTCGTCGCCGAAGCGCTGGGTGGAAATGCCGGGCAGCGCCGGGATGTCCAGGCTCTTTTTCAGGGCCTCGTCATTTACCGGGTTGAGAAACTGGATCTGGACAATGACGCCGCCGGCAAAGTCAATTCCGAGCTTGTAGCCGTTGATCAAGATGGCCGAGACCAGGCCGGCCAGAATCACAATGAGCGAAATCGCATAGGCCCAGTATCTGACGCCGATAAAGTCTATGTTTGTGCCGTGTCTTACAAAGGTAAAGCCCATATATTACTCCCGACAAATAATGGAAGCCATGATTCGTGGCATATGGCGGTTAGATACTGATGCCTCTGGATCCGTTGCGGCGCGCCCAATACTCGAATATTGCCCTGGACACGAAAATTGCCGTGAACATTGAACCGATAATGCCAAGGGAGAGCGTAACCGCAAAACCCCTGATCGGGCCTGTGCCAAACTGGTAGAGCACGGCCGCGGCGATGATTGTGGTCAGGTTCGAGTCCGTAATGGAAATCGCGGCGCGGTCAAAGCCCGCCTTCACCGCTGCAAGCGGCGTGAAGCCATTGCGCAGTTCTTCCCGTATGCGCTCGTAAATAAGCACGTTCGCGTCAACGGCCATGCCTATGGTCAGCACTATGCCGGCAATGCCCGGCAGGGTAAGGGTGGCGCCAAAAGCGCCCATGCCGGCCATTACAATAAGCATGGTGAAGCAAAGCATGATGTCGGCGATTATGCCGCTCATGCCGTAATAGACGGCCATGAATATTATCACCAGCGAGGCGCCGACAATGGCGGCCCTGATGCCGCTGTCAATCGATTCCTGGCCGAGCGAGGGGCCGACGGTGCGTTCTTCCAGAACTGTAACGGGCGCGGGCAGGGAGCCTGCGCGCAGCACAATGGCCAGATCCTGGGCTTCGGCGGTGGTGAAGTTGCCGGATATGCTGGCCCGGCCCCCGCCTATGCGCTCGCGGATGACCGGCGCGGAATAAACCTTGCCGTCCAGCACGATGGCCATTCTTTTGCCGACGTTTTCCCCGGTTACGCGCTCAAAAATGCGGCCGCCGCGCGAATTGAAGTTGAGGGTTACGTATGCCTGGTTCATCTGGTCAAAAGCTGGCCTTGCGTCGTCAACATCCTCGCCCGTCAGCATGACGTCCTTTTCGACAGCTATCTTTTTTTCCTGCTGCCCCTGGCCGTTGTTTTCCAGCATGGGCAAGGCCATCACGCCGGCCGGAAGCACAGCCTTGCCGGGATCGACGTCATCGCGCACAAGATGAAATTCCAGATGCGCGGTCTGGCCCAAAATCTGCACCGCGCGGCGAGGATCGGACACGCCGGGCAGCTGCACCTGGATGCGGTTGTCGGCCTGCTTCCTGATATCTGGCTCGGCAACGCCAAACTGGTCAATCCTGTTGCGTATTGTCCTTAGCGCCTGGTCAAGAGCCATGTCCTCAAGGCGCTTTACTTCCGCATCGGTAAAATGCGCGGTATAGCGCAGCTGGCCGGAATCGCCCTTTTGCGGCGTGCCAGCATCAAGCTGCGGAAAATGCCGCATCAGGATCTCCTGGAGCTGCTTTTCGCTTTCGGCCCTTGGCAGAATAAATTCCAGGGTTGTTCCGCCAACTACTCTCGGCCTCAGGACGACAATCTTGTTTTCCTGGGCAAGCCGGCGGATATCCTGGCCCGTGATGGCCAGGGAATTGCTTACCGCTTTCGCCACCTCGACGCCAAGCGTCAGATGAATGCCGCCCTTGAGATCCAGCCCAAGATTGATTCTGCTTGCCGGTAAAATACGATCCAGCGCGCTCATGCCCGGTAGACTTGGCAAAGCATAAACCAGGCAGAGAGCAAAAACCGCCAGCGATATGATTAGTCGCCAACGCACGCCCATTTATCACCTATCCTTGCAATGACAAAAGGCCGCGCAAGCACGGCCGGTTTTTAAAAATGGCAAAGCTGCGGCAGCCACGGCGAAAATACTGCTCACCTTGCTTTGCGCAAGCTTTGTTGCCGCAATAGCAAAAAATTGCCAGGCGAAGCAACTTCGCCTAAAATAGGCCTCATTTGCCGCCCGAGTTGTCGCCGCCGTCCTGCTGAACAAGGCCGCCTACGGCAGCCCTGGAAATCCTGAGTTTGGAATCTCCGCTCTCAAGCGTGATCTGATCGTTGCTGATTTCCAGAATCCGGCCGATAATGCCGCTGCTGGTAACAACCTGGTCGCCCTTTTTGAGTTCGGAAAGCATCTGTTTGTGGGCCTTGGCCCTTTTTTGCTGGGGGCGAATCAGCAAAAACCAGAAGATCACAAACAT
>VSMX01000018.1:0-20200 GCA_009773975.1 Desulfovibrio sp.
GATAATAGCCCAGGCGCTCAAAGGCATCAAGCACAAGATTTTTGTGATGAGCGGCAAGGGCGGCGTGGGCAAAAGCTCGGTCACGGTCAATCTGGCCGCGGCCCTGGCGCAAAATGGCCGCAAGGTCGGCATCATGGATGTTGATATTCATGGGCCGAGCGTGCCAAATCTTCTGGGATTGAAATCGACTATCGAGGTTGACCCCTTTGACCAGATGCTTCTGCCCGCGAAGTATAATGAAAATCTTTCCGTCATTTCAATGGATACCTTGCTTGAGGACAGGGATCAGGCCATTTTGTGGCGCGGGCCCAAAAAGGCATCGGCCATCCGGCAATTTTTGGCGGATGTCAAATGGGGAAATCTGGATTACCTGATAATCGATTCGCCTCCCGGAACAGGAGACGAGCACATGACCGTGCTCAAAAGCATTCCCGACGCAAAGTGCGTGGTTGTTACCACCCCGCAGGAAATCTCGCTGGCCGATGTGCGCAAGGCTGTGAATTTCCTGCAATATACCAATGCCGAAATCCTGGGCATTGTGGAAAACATGAGCGGCCTGGCCTGTCCCAACTGCGGCATGGAAATCAATCTTTTCAAAAAGGGCGGCGGCGAGGAATTGGCCAAAAGCCATGGCCTTGCCTTTCTGGGCGCGATTCCCCTGGATCCCGCGGCTGTTGTTTCGGCCGACATGGGCCAGCCCGTGGTTTACCTCAATGAGAACAGCCCGGCCAAAAAGGCTTTCCTGGATTTGTCGGCTGCCATAGCCAGGGCCGCAGACAGCAGCATCGAATCGCTTGCAAACTAAACACAGCAGAAAGAGGCCCCTGGGCCTCTTTCTGCTGTGCCGCAGCCCGCAAACAATTATTCAGAATACTTCACAAGAACACTACAGAAAATCAGTTTGTGGCCGATATAAGCAATATCTGAATTATCTTGCATTTTATTTTGCATGGAATTAAGGTTTTATATGGCCCAGAAAATGGAAAATGCCTCCCGGATAACGCCTCTTGCAGCGGCAAAAATTTTGTCCTGGCAAATGTCTGGGCAAAAGCCCAGGCGTCGTCAAAAGAGTATCGGGACTGTTTGCAATTTCCGGGCTTTTTCCGGCCCGGCAATTTTCCCCAAAGGAAGAGTCGATGCTCAACCTTGCCAATAAAATCACCCTGCTCAGAATTTTAATGACGCCGCTTGTTGTCATTCTGCTATATTTTCCCGGTCCGATAACCTGCATTATAGCGGTACTTGTCTTTATTTTCGCCTCCATAACCGACTGGATAGACGGCTATGTCGCGCGGCATGAAAACATGGTCACAAGCATGGGCAAATTCCTGGATCCGCTTGCGGACAAGGTTCTGATTTGTTCGGTATTGATAATGTTTGTGCAGTTGAACTGGGCCCCGGCCTGGGTTGTCATTGTTATTGTCTGCCGTGAGCTTGTGGTCACAGGGCTAAGGGCAATAGCCATAGACGAGGGCATAGTGCTGGCCGCGGACAAATTCGGCAAAATCAAGACAGTGCTCCAGATTTTGGCCATTGTCCCCCTGACTCTCCATTATCCGCTTTTCGGTATTGAAGTCTGGCCAGTTGGCGAATGGCTGCTCTATGCGGCCATGATTGTCGCTGTCATTTCCGGTTCAAATTATTGTTATTATTTCTATACCCACACAAAAACAGGAAAATAACAAGAAATTAGCCATGGGCAATTTGCAGATCCGCCTCAAAAACTGTATCCAGACAATTCTGGATCTCGAGCCTGCCATAAGCAGCACAAACGGCATCTTCTTTGAAGAGGACTTTGTGTCCCTGAAACACTATCTCGGCCGTGTTGACAAAATGGACCTGGCCGAAGACGATGTTCTGCAACTGGAAAAAGCGACATCCGAATTTCTTGCGGATGTGGAATGCAACTCTTCCAAAACCATGGCCAGCGGCCATATCCTGCAATAACATGATTTGGCGAGTCGTTATTCTCATGGCGCTTGGAATATGCAATGTGGTGCTGTTTACCCGTGTAATCTGGGGTTCAACCGGAATTCTGGAATACCGGGAACTGAAGGCGCGCCATGAATCCCTGCAAAACGAAATAGACAGCCTGGATGCGCAAAACCTTTCGCTCAGCAAGGAAATTCGGCTTTTGCAGTCCGACAACAAGTATGTGGAAAAAGTCATTCGGCAGCGGTTGCATTATGTCCGCGACAATGAAATCCTTTATATCTTCGGGAAACAATAGCAAATCAACCGGGGGCAATAAGCAATGACAGAAAAAATTGAATGGTACCGGGAAGTTCTCGAGCTTGAGCCCAATTCAAAGGTTTTTTTGCCGCTTGCCAAACTGCTGGTGGAAGAAAACGGGGACAGCCAGGCGATTGATATCCTGCAGCGCGGCCTGGACCGTCATCCCGATTTTCTGGAAGCCAGGCTGTTTTTGATCGAACTGCTCTATAAAACCGGCAAAAATGACGAACGTGACGCCGAAGTAAAAAAACTCGGCAAAATGTTCGCCACCTACGCCGGGTTCTGGCAAGCCTGGGCTGCCTGTCTTTCTGGCGACAACGAGCAGGACACGGCTTCCGTGTTGCGTTTTCTTGCCGCAACATTCCTGCATGGCCCGCTTTCACTGCATGAAGTCCTCAACAGGGGCCTTGCATCCTATATTCCCCAGACGCGCATGGCTGCCCCAAAAATTGAAGCGAAAACCCCTGCGGAAGAACAGGCGGCAGAAGCGGACAACGAAGCCATTGCCGGGGAAACAGCCGGACAGCCGGATATTGAACATGTCAATAACCATACCCTGGAAGAAATTGTCCAGCCTGTAGCCGAAGAAAACCCTGTCGAAATTGCGGCGGCTGAAGAAGCAGGCGAAAGCCCGGAGGCCGAAATTGCAGCCTTGCCAGTGGAACATCCGGCAGAAGAAATGGCTGCGGAACCGGAAGCCGGGGAAGCGGAAGGCACTGAAAGCCCGGCGGCTGAGGAAGGGCAGCCCGCGCCGGAAGATCAAACCGCGGCTGCAGAGCAGGCTGTGGTTGCGGAGACAACTCAAGAAGCACTGGCCGAACAGGAAGAACCCGCGCTGGAAGCAGAGGCGGCGACTGAAGAACTGGCTGCGAGTGAAGAATTTGAGGCCGATGAAGCTGTAATCACCGAGCCCGCAAGCGGAGAATCTGCTGTCGGGGAGAGCCCGGCAGCAATGATGGAAGAAATCGCGGCACAAGTTATGGAAACCGAGCCTCCCGCGCAGGAAGAAGATATGGTTTCCAATGCGGCGGAGGTTGAAGCTTTCGCAAGTACGGCAATAACAGAAGATCAGGAGCCCCTGGCGCAAGAAAATCCCGAAGCCCCACTTGCCTCGGAACAAACCCCTGTGATGCCGGAAGAAAACGAGGCAGCCGAAACGGAAGAACCTGTCGAAGCCCAGCCTGAAATGCCGGAAGAAGCGCTTGCCGCAAAACAGGAAGAAACACTCCCGGCCCCGGAGACGGAAAAACTGCCGGGCACGGAACAAGTTCCGGCTGAAAGCCTGTTTTCTGCGCCCCCAACTCTTGAGGAAATCCGGGAAGCCGCCAACGATGGGGAGGACGATGTTGCCGGAACCGGCGGAGAATCCCTGCAAACAATTTTCGAACAGAACATTGCTCCCGGAAATCCGGAAACGCCGCAGGCCACGGAAAATTTGTCCAGCGAAACATCTGCTTCGGCTTTGCCTGTTGTCGAGACCGCGCAACCCGCCCCGGCAGAACAGGCCGATGAGCTTGCCGCAGAAGAATATACGCCCAAATTCGAGGACAGGGGCCAACAATACACTGTCCGCACACGTTCGATGGCCGAAGTCCTGGCCGAACAGGACGATCTTGAGGGGGCCCTCGCGATTTACAGAGAATTGCTGGCGGCAGCCCCGGAAGGCACGGAAAAAAACGATTTGCAATTGAGAACATCCACGCTTGCGCAAAAATTACTGGAAGCGCAGGAAGCAGCTTCCGCGCCGGTGGAATATGAACCAGGCAGCATTTCATCCAAAAGCAGGGAAAAATTGATCAGCATGCTTGAAGCGCTGGCCAGGAGGGTCGAGGCAAGAGCCCAGAGCTGAAAGCAAGCGCAAAGCCCCATACTGCCCTGCCCCAACGAAAAGCATGTTTTTTCGTGAAGCGGCAGGACTTGCTGGTTGAAACGCAAAAGCGTTTCAACTATTGATGTTTCAGTTCATATCCAAACATGTCTGGAGATAAACTGAAAAGATCGTCTGCCAATAAGCGTGGTTTTGCGTTGCTGTCGATTTCTGTATGCCAGTGGCTAACAGAAACGGCCTGCGGGCGTCCACAGGACTCGCTGGCAGACTTACGCCGCTACGCGCTGGGCTTTGGCCCTGCGTACTGATGATTTGGAGTATTTTCATTTTGAAAATGCTCTGGTGGCTGCGAGAGCAGACACCCGCGCCGGCCAGCCCTGAAGGCCGTCCCGCAGGGACGTTTGCCTTGCCAGCTTTGCCGGCTTGCGCAAAAGGACAGCAGAGCTAATGAAGCCGCAGCTTGCCTGCGGCTGAATTGGTGGCAGCGCAAATGAATGAAAATATCCATCGGAAATGGATTTTTTTTCATTCAATAAATGCTATAGTAAATCATCAGTAATTAATTCTTGAAGGCCACAATGACGAGGAGACAAGAGGAGACAATGGTGCTGCACTCATATCTACGATCTGTTTTGATTCTTGCCCTTGGGCTGGCTATATGCGCATGCAGCTCGTATCAGCCTACCAAGGAAGTCTGGAAAACGACGAAGGGCTTGTGGAATACCTATGTAAGCCCCGCGGCCAGAGTAGACTATGAGGAAAAGGGAGAGCTGTCTCCACAGGCGCGGGCCCTGTCCACCGCCATGATTGGCATTGACAGGCAGCTTGGCAATCTCGAAAGAACAATGCAAAACGCGGACCGGCCGCCAACACGCGAATGGCTGAGCCGCTTCCTTTCCAGCTTTCCCTGGATAAGCGGCTTTGCCGGCGTAAAATACGATGGCACAATTCTTGGACAAGAACCGCCGGAATCCCTCAAGGAGCTTGATTTTAACGGTCTGCTTTACGAAGACAGGAAACAGAACAGCCGCGCGCTACGGGCCGATGTGCAGCCCAGCCCGCTTGGACCGGAAGTAATGCTGGCCGCGCCGCTTTATGACGGCATGGATTTTCTCGGCCTTGTTGTCGCATATTTCGATATGCGCAACCTGATGCAATACGCGAAAGATCCAAAGGATATCGTCATTCTTTGCCCGACCGCCCTGCTCTGGCCCGGAAAATATGAATTTACGGCAACGCCGCTGGCCTCTACCGACTGGAGCAAGGTTGTAACCGAGAGCACATACGGCACCTGCACCAATTCCAGTGGCACATTTTTCTATATGGTGCGTTATTTGGGCAATTTGCCGCTTATTTTCGCAACGCCGGAAAAGGGTAATTTCCCCGAGGGGGACGGCAGTCTTGAACAGGGCTTTGCTGTCTTCCCGAAAGAACGGGAAAAGCTTCCGCCGCCGCCATTGCCGGAGCGCAAGCCAGGGGAGGGCAAGGATTACAGTTCATTTGGCGCATCCGAGGAAGAGCCGGAAGTTCCCGAACAGCCAGAAGGCATGGAACAGGAAGGCCAGCCCGCGCAAGAAGCGGCCCCCGCCGAACAACAGCCCCGGCAAAGACGCGCTGGACGGCAGGCCAATGAAATCGAGCCCGGGAGCCGTGAAAGCCTGCTCCTGAAGGGCGGTCGTGGCGCACAGAGACGGCGTGTGCAGGAAAGGATGCTGGAAGGTGAAAATATTGAAATAGAGCGTGTGGAAAGGGCCAGGACTCCGCGCAGACTACCAGAACCCACCCTGGATCTTATTCCTGATTCGGATGGGCCGACGCTTTCTGGCGGACGACCCAGCCCCTTTGGTCCACGCGAGGAGAAAAAAGAGCCCCAGGCAAGCGAGCAGCCTGCAAGCCAGCAGAAAACTGGAACACCGGCAGCAGACCCAGCAAAACCGGAAGCTGCCCCGGCAAAGCCTGAACCGGCAAATGACAATGGCGATAGACTGGCAGACGGCGAACCGGCCGACGGCGCTGAGCAGGCCAAACCAGCTGAAACGCCCGAAAGCAAGCCGGCCGATGCGCCAAAAGCGGAAGAAAGGCCGGCCGATGCAAAGGCAGAACCCGAAAAGAAAGAGGACACAGGCCCGAGATTGCTTCCGGGGGGCAGGCCCAGTCCCTTTGGTCCCCGGAATTGATGTCATGACCAGAAATTGAAGTCATAACGTGTAACCATACGATCACAACTTAGTTTTCTGGAGGTTTTTATGGCTGACATTACAGTTACTGAACATCTGCTGCTGCATCAAAAAAAGACGCCGCAAGCCACAGGTCAGTTCACGGGTCTGCTCTATGACCTGATCCTCTCGGGCAAATCCATTGCCAGACGCATCAACAAGGCCGGGCTTCTGGATATTCTGGGCGGAACCGGAGAAGTCAATGTGCAGGGTGAAGACGTCCAGAAAATGGACTCCATTGCCAACAGGATCATGATTTACAGGATGGAGAGATGCGGCGCCCTGTGCGCCATGAGTTCCGAGGAAGAAGCGGAACTGATAAAGGTTGGGCCGGAGTTTCCGCGTGGAGACTATATCCTGATCTTTGACCCGCTGGATGGATCGTCAAATATAGACATCAATGTCGATGTAGGCACAATTTTTTCCATTTTGCGCCGTCCTGCGGGTTCCAAAGGCGAGGTTACCCTCGAAGACGTGCTGCAGCCCGGCATCCAGCAGGTGGGCGCCGGCTACATCCTCTATGGGCCATCCACAATGCTTGTCCTGAGCACAGGCCAGGGTGTGCACGGCTTTACGCTTGACCCGGGCGTCGGTGAATTTTTGCTTTCCCATCCCGATATGCAAATTCCCGAACAGGGCTACATTTATTCCGTAAACGAAGGATACTGGCGTTACTGGGATCAGCCGGCACGCGAGGCCGTCAAGCATTTCCACAATGCCTACAGTCCGGACGGCAAGCCCTATACGGCCCGTTATGTGGGCGCGCTTGTAGCCGATTTCCACCGCACACTCCTGCGTGGCGGCATCTATATGTATCCTGCCGACCAGCGCAAACCGGAAGGCAAGCTGCGCCTGATGTGCGAAGCCAATCCCCTGGCTTTTCTGGCCGAACAGGCCGGCGGACGCGCGAGTGATGGCAAGAACCGCATTCTGGAAAAGATGCCGAACAAGCTGCATGCCCGCACGCCGCTTTTCATCGGCTCGCGCAAGGATGTGGAAGCCGTTGAAAACATTTACGCGGATTATGACGCGAGCTGAATTGGCGTTTTTGGAGCGTTTTTTCACTGAATTTGGGCAATGCCTTACCCCGGCTTTGTCTGTAAAGGAGCGCACGGGAATATCTCGGGGGCACCGTATCCCGCGTAGCGGGAAATTTGCCTTGCCGCCAGGATATCTTCCCAATGCGAAAATGCTTGTAGATGCTTTGCCTAGGTATTGAAACTTCCTGTGATGAAACAGGTCTTGCCCTGGTTGAAGACGGCAGGCTTGTTCATTCCGTTTTGGCAAGCCAGGCGGATATCCACAGTCTTTTTGGCGGAGTGGTGCCGGAGCTGGCCTCGCGGGAGCATTACCGTTATATCGGCCCCCTTTTTGATGAATTGATCAAGCAATCGGGGATGGATTGCCAAAAAATTGATTATGTTTGCGCTGCCCGGGGGCCTGGCCTCCTGGGCAGCCTTCTTGTTGGCGTGGCCTTTGCCAAGGCTCTTGCCCTGGGGCTGAACAAGCCTTTTCTGGGCATCAATCATCTGCACGCCCATATTTTGGTAACAGGGCTCTGCGACAAGCTTGACTGGCCCTTCCTTGCTCTCCTGGCAAGCGGGGGGCATACTTGCCTGTACAGGGTTGAAGCTCCTGGAAAATTTGTCATTCTGGGCCAGTGCCTTGACGATGCGGCTGGTGAGGCCCTAGACAAAATCGGCAAATTTTTGGGCATGCCCTATCCGGCGGGCAAATTGATTGATGACTTCGCCCGGGCAGGGGATGCTTCGAGCATTGAATTTCCAAAACCCTACCTGGACAACGACAATCTGGATTTCAGTTTCAGCGGCCTGAAAACGTCTGCCGCTCAATATGTGGAAAAGGAACATGGCGAGGGCGCCTGGTTTGCCAAGGCGCAAAAAGACAAGGCTGAAAGAAAAAAGCTTGGAAATTTTTGCGCGGCATTCAATGAGGCAGTTGCGGAAACCCTGTGCATCAAGACCAAAAGGGCCATCAAGCGCAACCGGGATGTCCGCGCCCTGGTTGTGGCAGGCGGCGTTGCCGCCAACTCCATGTTGCGTGCCAAAATGGGCAAACTTGGCGAAAAATACGGGCTTCCCCTTCATTGCCCAAGGCCCGCGCTTTGCACGGACAACGGCATCATGATTGCCCAGGCCGGCTATCTTCTGGCCAGGGAAGGTTTTAGCCATGGCCTGGAAATGGAAACAATTCCTCGGGGCAGAAAAATGCCGGACGACATGAAAGCCCCCCAAAATATTCTTGTATGAATTTTTGCTCTTTGCCCACGCCAGCTTATGGCTTGACACGGCGCCCATCGCAAACTACTGTTTTAGCACGGCAGGCCGCATGGCTATGCCTTTCCCATCCCGGCAACCCCCTCGCCGGAAGTCGGGAACAAAAACAAGGAGATAATAATGGCCGAACAAATCACAGATGCCACATTCAATTCCGCGGTTGAAAAATCAAATATTCCTGTTCTGGTTGACTTCTGGGCTCCCTGGTGTGGTCCCTGCCGCGCTGTCGGCCCGATCATTGACGAACTGGCCGAAGAATACAAGGGCCGGGTCAAGATCTGCAAGGTCAACGTGGATGAAAACCCGGTAACCGCCGCCAGGTTCGGCATCAGCTCCATTCCGACAATGGTGCTGATCAAGAATGGCAGCCTCGTCGAAACACTCATTGGCGGGCGCCCGAAAAATGATCTCAAGGCATTCCTGGACACAAAGGCCCTGGCATGAAAATATATGATGCCGTTGTCATTGGGGCTGGGCCTGCCGGCATAACAGCGGCTCTTTATCTTGGCCGTTCCGGGTGTTCCGTGCTGCTTTTCGAGCAGCTTACACCCGGCGGCCAGATTTTGCTCACGGAAGCCCTGGAAAATTATCCGGGTTATCCAGCAGGCATAAAAGGATATGAGCTGGCCGATCTTTTTGCCGACCACATCAAGGATGCGCCAAATGTCGAAAGACCTCGCGGCGAGGTTTGTTCGATAAGCGGCAGCGCCGGCGATTTCAAAATTGTTTCCGCCGGCGGCGAACAGGAACACCATGCAAAGACAGTCATTGTCTGCACAGGTTCCAAACATCGCCATCTTGGCCTGGAAGACGAGGAAAGGCTGATTGGTCGGGGAGTATCCTACTGCGCGCTTTGCGATGGCAACTTTTACCGGAACAAGACTGTCGCTGTTGTCGGCGGCGGAAATTCGGCCCTGGAAGAAACACTGTATCTTGCCAGGATAGTTGGCAAGGTGCATCTGATTCACCGCAGGGATGAATTTCGCGGCGTAAAGATCTATCTTGACCGCCTTGAGGCAATCAGGGACAAGGTTGAGATCCACCGCAACAGTGTGATAAGCAGACTGAACGGTAAAGAGCACCTGGAAAGCATCAATATTCATAACCTGAAAACGGATAAAGACACCACTCTTCCAGCGGAAGCGCTCTTTATCTATGTCGGTTTTGACCCGGAAACAGCCTTCCTGCCTGCGGAAGTCAAGCGGGATCCCAACGGTTTTCTGGTCACCGATACGGAAATGAGGACCAATATTCCCGGGATTTTTGCGGCGGGCGACATCCGGTCGAAGCTTTGCCGCCAGGTAATCACCGCTGCCGGCGATGGCGCCACGGCAGCCCAATGCGCTTTTGTATTCCTGGAACAGCTCCATGCTTAAAATATTTTTTCGCTCAATTGCCCTCGCCGTTTGCTTATGGGCAACCTCCGGCTGTGGAATAATCGATATGTTTTACCTGCCGCCCGCCGAAGATACCGCGCAGGAAATCTTTGAAGCTGCAAACGAAGCAATGAGTGAAAAAAATTATGTGCGGGCTGTTGAACTTTATAACAAGCTGAGGGATCAATATCCATTCAGCCCGTATACGGTTGATGCCGAGCTTTCGCTTGGCGATGCCTATTTCCTTGATGAGGAATATGACCTTTCGGCGGAAACGTACAAGGATTTCGAATCGCTTCATCCAAGAAACGAAGCAATTCCATACGTGCTTTACCAGACAGGCATGTCCCTGATGAAACAGTTCCATTCCATAGACAGGGCAACCACAGAACTGGAAGAAGCCTACGAATGTTTCGATCGCCTTGTGCAAACCTATCCGGATTCTCCCTATGTCAAGAGCGCGCAGGCAAACATGCTCGCCTGCCGCAAACTGATGGCGGAACATGAACTTTATATGGCGGATGTTTTCCGGCACATGAAAAAATATGGACCCGCCTGGCGGCGTTACACATATATCGAGGAGAATTTCAAGGATATTCCGGAAGTCGAAGAGCATGCGCGGGAAAAGGGCCTGTCCACCTATCATCTGTACAGGGCCGAACAGGCAGCGGAAGTGCGCGACAAGCGCGAAGGCTCCTGGAAGGACTGGTTCAGGTGGCTCTAGCCCATGAGGCGCAAGCCAAAGCAGCGCATGATGCAAAAATAAATTATTAACAGTCTGAAATATGGAAAAAGCCGGGAAAATTCCCGGCTTTTTATTTGCATGGGCCAGCAAAACGGTGGCTTCCAGAACCTTTTACGCATGAAAATATCTATTAATGGCAAAGCAATTTTGCCTTGAGACCTTCTCGCGCGCCTTTGCAGGCAAAGTCGCGTTAGGGCATTTACGCAATTTAATAGCATAAATGCTCTATTCTTCGCAGAATTTGCCGATAGCCGCCTCATCAAGAGTCTGCCACAACTTTTCGAGCCCCTGCTTTTTTTGTGAAGACACAAGAAGGGGCATGGTGCCGAGAATGGTCTGCCATTCCTCCTGCTTCAGCTTTTTTTCCTTTTGAGTGCATTTGTCGGTCTTGGTCAGAACAGGTAAAATGGGAATGCCCCTGGCCCTTGCATATTCCACAAGGCCAAGATCGATTGTCTGCGGCGGCAGCCGGCAATCAAGCAAAAGGGCCAACGCCTTCAGTTTTTTGCTGCTATCCAGATAATATTCCAGCACATTGGACCAGTTTTTTTGTTCCTCATGACTTGCCCTGGCATAACCGTAACCCGGCAAATCGACCAGGTAATAATCGCAGGGAAGCACCTTATAAAAATTTATCGACCTGGTTTTGCCAGGAGTTGCGCTGATTTTTGCAAGTTTTTTCCTGCCTGCAAGGGCGTTGACAAGGGATGATTTGCCGACATTGGATCTGCCCGCGAGAGCGATCTGGACCTCTTCCACTTCCGGGATCTGGCTTTTGGTATGGGCGCAGATAATCAGCTCAAGGGAATGTCGCTTGACTAACTCATTGGTATCATTCATTTTTTATCCTTGACAATGGTCAATTTTTGCATAGAATAATTCTTTGCTTCAAAATCGGTCAATATCACAGCACAAATAACAAGACAAAAATTCCTCTGGAGGAACTATGTATTCAACAACGGATTTTCGCAAGGGCCTAAAAATAGAAGTTGACGGAACGCCTTACGAAATTGTCGATTTTCAGCATTTCAAGCCCGGCAAGGGGGGCGCCATGGTCCGCACCAGGCTGCGCAATATCCTGACTGGACGTATGCAGGATATTACTTTCCGTTCTGGTGAAAAAGTGGAGCGTCCCGACCTTGAAACCAGGGAAATGCAGTATCTGTATCGCGAGGGCGACGATCTGATTTTCATGGATATGACTACATACGAACAGCTGAATATGCAGACATCAACAACCCAGGGCAAGGAAGGCTTTCTCAAGGACGGCCAGCAGTGCAAGGTGCTTCTTTACCAGGGCAAACCGCTTGATATCGATATTCCCCTTACCCTTACCCTGGAGGTTACAGATACAGAACCTGGCGCCAAGGGCGATACAGTAAGCAATGTAACCAAGCCCGCGAAGCTGGAAACCGGAATAACGGTGCAGGTGCCGATTTTTGTAAATACCGGGGACCGGATCAAGGTTGATACCAGGACCAAGGAATATCTTGGCCGGGAATAAGCTTTCATATATGCATTTTGCTCTCTCGCTGCGTCAGATTTCGCAAGCATCATTTCATAATGGCATGCGGGCAGATTGGCCTTGCGGCAATCTGCCCGCTCATTTATCGATGTCGACACTGAAATGTTTACATTTCAATGTCGAAGATCGCCAGCCAAAAAGCGTGGTTTTGCGTTGCCGCCGCTTTCCGTATTTCAGCGAAGCGGGCTAACAGAAACGGTCTGCGGCCGCCCACAGGGCTCGCTGGCTGCCCTACGCCGCTGCGCGGCGCAAAATCCTGACGGATTTTGTTTGGAGAACGATGCCTTTCTCTATACCCTGATTCAGCTTTTTGGCGGCACGCTTTACTTCAAATCTGGAGAGAAAAACGGATACTCATAAATTTCTTCGCGAACTCTTTGGGCTTTTCCTCCTGTTCTGGGCTTTGCTGCTTCTGCTCAGCATTTTGAGTTTTGATGCCAATGACCCCAGCCTTAATCATGTTGTGAGTGCAAAAAACGTTGTCCACAACAAGGTTGGCCTTTTTGGCGCCTATGCTTCGGGGTTTCTGAATGATGTCTTCGGGGTCGCGGCGCTTTTGTGGCCCCTTGTTTTTGCCGCCCTGGGGGCCGCCTATATCTCCGCCAAATACTGTTTCCACTGGTGGCGCTGGTGCGGATTTTTCCTTTTGACAGTCTGCTTTCTTGTTCTAGGATCCGCATGGGATATAACATTGGGGGATTTGAGCGGCGGTGGCATGGTAGGCTCCACCCTTTACAAGAATTCCGCTCTTTATTTGAGCCCGGTTGGTTCGGCAATTCTCTGGTTTTTTGTCCTGCTTGTCGGTTTGCAGATGGCCTTTAACTTTTCCTGGATTGCCCTGGCCGAACGCGGCCTTGCCATGCTCAGGGAAAAATTCGCCATTCCCCCCAAAAGCGCTGTTGCCGCGGATTCAGGAGAAAAGCCCGCGGGCTGGCCCCAAAAAATCAATCCTGCTCCGCTGATTTCTTTCGGCAACAATTCATTGCAAAAAATCAAAGAGCTTTATGGAGAAGCATGTAAAAAATTGTCCGAAATAAAATCAACCCTGCCGCGCAAGGAAGCAAAAGAAGAGAAAATACCGGAAAGCGGCTTTTCAGAAAAGCCCTTCACTACCGATGACCCAAATTTGAAAATTTTATACGGTCCTGACAAGGAGCCGGAAGTTTGCTCTATGCCCTTTGATGCTTCGCAGGATAATCCCGATCCGGCAAAGAGGGCCGAAACGAATGGGCTGGTGTCTTCCCCGGTTCCTGAAAAACCGGCTGCTCCGCAAGGCTCGAAAGAAAACGAAACTCGCCAGCTTGTGGATGCACAAAAGCTCGAAAAGCCAGCTGAAAAACCTGCCAGCCCGGAGCCAATGCAGCCAAAGCCCCATGCCGGACCGATAGAATTGCCTTCGCTTGAGCTTTTATTCCCCGCAAAGAAGGACCAGAATATGTCCACGAGGGGTGAACTGGAATCGAGAGGCAAAAAGCTGATGGCCTGTCTCGCGGATTTTGATGTTCAGGGAGAGCTGGTCCGGATTACGCCTGGCCCAGTTGTAACCATGTTTGAAATCAGGCCCGCGGCCGGTGTAAGGGTCAACAAGATAGCCAATCTGAGCGATGATATCAGCCGGGCTCTTTCCGCGGTTGCGGTTCGCATCCAGGCGCCCATTCCCGGTTCGGACACAGTCGGCATTGAAATCCCGAATGACCATCGCCAGATGGTGAACTTTCGGGAAATTGCCGAATCAGAAGATTTTGCAAAAGGCTGCGGCCCTCTCACCATGGTTCTGGGCAAGGACATAGCCGGCAGGCCATATATGGCGGATTTATCCAGAATGCCCCATTTGCTGGTGGCTGGCGCGACAGGCGCCGGCAAAAGCGTCTGCCTCAACTGTATTCTGGTCAGTCTGCTTTACAGGCTCAAACCAGAAAACGCGCGTCTTCTGCTTGTTGATCCCAAACGTATCGAGATGGCCCTGTACACAGATGTGCCCCATCTGGTTCATCCTGTTGTTACGGAAATGTCCGATGCCAAAAATGCCCTGGACTGGGCCGTGCATGAAATGGACAGGCGCTACCAGGCCATTGCGCGCCTTGGCGTGCGCGATGTATCGGCCTATAACCAGAAAATGTCTTCCTTCAAGGGGCATATCCCGTCAATTTTCGCGGACCTGGAACCTTTGCCTTACCTGGTAATAGTAATTGACGAGCTTGCTGATTTGATGATGACGGCTTCCAGGGAGGTCGAATCGAGCATTGTGCGCCTGGCCCAACTTGCCAGGGCGGCCGGCATCCACATGATTTTGGCCACCCAGCGCCCCAGCGTCGATGTTGTAACAGGACTCATCAAGGCAAACTTCCCGTGTCGTATATCTTTCAGGGTTACCAGCAAACACGATTCGCGCACCATTCTCGATCAGGTTGGCGCGGAACACTTGCTGGGCAGCGGCGATATGCTGTTCAAGCCCAGCGGCGGCAGGCCCATTCGCCTGCACGGACCTTTCCTGGCCGACGAGGAATGCGCTGCCGTGGTAAATCACTGGAAAAACCAGCTGGAACCGGACTATAAAGTTGACTTCACAAAATGGGCCGGAGAAAACAGCGCCCAGCAGGGGAGCGGCGGAGTCGATGCAACAAAGGATCCCATCTACGAAGAGGCCCGCAAATTTGTAATCAGCCACGGGCAGGCCTCGATTTCACTTATTCAGAGGCAATTCAGCATTGGCTTCAACCGGGCGGCCAGAATCATGAGCCAGTTTGAAAGCGAAGGCATGATTGGACCGCCGGATGGCAGCAAGCCGCGCCAGGTTATACGCTGAAGGCTACAATTTGCATAATACAGGAGAAATAACCAACTTGGCAGCAGCCCTTCTGGGCTTTGCGTCTTGCGCCCGCGTCTGATACCCCGCCCGAGACTGCGGGGTGCGGGCTAATTCGGCCTGACGGACGAGGTCTCAAACCACAAAGGAACTTGCGGATGAAATTTTATAAAACATTGGCGCTGATTGTGCTTGTTGGCGCATTTTTTTGCCGGCTCTGCCGATGCCGCCCAGGATCAGAACGAATTGGTAGGCAAAATCAGAAAAACGTATGAAAACCTGAATGCCTTCAAGGGCGAGTTCAAACAGGTGCTGAGCCACAGGGAAAGCGGCACAAATGAAAGCCGGGACGGCAGGCTAAGTTTTCAGAAACCTCTCCTGATTCGCTGGCAGACAGCCAGGCCACATGAGGAAACTCTGGTTGTGACCGGCAAGGAGATTTGGGATTATCTGCCCGACGAGGAAATTGTCTATCGCTACCCAGCTTCCATGGCGCAGGATTCCAGAAGCATAATCCAGGTCATCACAGGCCAGGCCGCGCTGACAAAAGATTTCAAAATCAAAAATCTTGGCAATGAAAACGGCCTGGTCAAAATGGCGCTTTATCCCAAGGAGGCTTCCCCACAGATGGTTGAAGCGAATATTTGGGTCGAGCCAGCAACAGGCTATATAAAACGCGCCAAAATAATTGATTTTTACGGCAATGCCAATGATGTGTCGTTCAAAACATTTGAACCGGCCAAAAAAATCGATGCCGGCCAATTCCGCTTTACGCCGCCCAAAGGCGTTGAAGTGGAAGACAGGCTGGACAGAAAAGTCGAGGAACGGGAACTGTTCAAGTAGATATCTTTACTCAAAGGCATAAAAAGCAAAAGGCTTTCCAGAAAGGAAGCCTTTTGCTTTTTAATTCATTTGCAAGCTGCAACTATTGGGATGTCAGGCTTGTACTGTCGTAAAAGCCTGAAGATCGCAATGCAAAAAACGTGGTTTTGCGCTGCTGTCGATTACTGTATGCCAGCGAAGCTGGCTGACAGAAACGACCAGCGGCCGCCCTTCGGGTCGCTGCCTTGCTCACGCCGCCTTTGGCGGCGCGCAATCCCTTTCGGGATTGCGACTATTGTCGCTTGACGCGACACTATGTCTTTGCACAAGCCGCATCGTATTCTTTTTCCAGGGTTGCCATCAATTCCGCCACAGGCACGATCTTGTCGACCTTGTGAACATTTGAGCCGCAAAAAGCGAAGCCTCCCTTGAGGTTGCCACGCATGGCGCTGATCAGGGCCTGGGCAATGCAATAGGGCGTTTCTTTTGGATTGCAGGTATGCAGGCAATGGAAAATACATTTGAAAGGTTTTTTCTGGCCAGCGCGAGAAGCTGCTATAAAATCGTTGAAAAGCGCACGCCCTGGCATGCCCACAGGACTGTTGATGATGGTTATGTCTTCTTCTTTGGCGTCCAGGTAGCTTTGTTTAAAGCGTATATCCGCATCGCATTCATCTGTTGCCACAAAACGCGTGCCCAACTGGACCCCGCTTGCGCCCAGATCCATGAATTTTTTAATATCCGCGCCAGAATAGACCCCGCCGGCTGCGATGACAGGTATTGCTCGGCCGCATTTGTCCTCGAATGGCCTGACAGCCTGGACGACGTCCGGAACCAGCACTTCAAGAGAGTGGCCGGAATCCTGGATTTCCTCTTGTTTAAAGCCAAGATGGCCGCCAGCCTTTGGGCCTTCGACAACAAAGGCGTCAGGCGTGTAGCCAAAGCGCGACAGCCATTTTTTGTCAATAACGCCGGCAGCGCGCCCGGAAGAGACTATGGGAACAAGTTTGGTCTTGAATTCCTCTTTTTTCTGCTCGCACAGTTCAAGCAAATGCCTGGGCATATCAAGAGGGAGACCTGCGCCGGAAAAGATGATGTCAACGCGGTTTTCGATGGCTGTTCTTACCATTTGGCTGAATGTGGTGAGGGCAACCATTATATTGACGCCAATTATGCCATTGGTTAGCGCTTTGGCCTTCAAAATTTCGTTCCGCATGGCGCGGACATTGGCTTCTATGGGATTTTTGGCCACATCCGGCTCTTTCATGCCAATCATGGCTCCGGCAATAACACCGATTCCACCCTGGTTGGCGACCGCCGAAGCAAGCCCGGAAAGTGAAATTCCAACTCCCATGCCCCCCTGGACAATGGGAAGTTTCGCTGTGAGATCGCCTATTTGCAATGGGGGAAATGCCATGAATAACCTCCGGAAATCTGGGTCAGAACCTTTTCAATAAAAAACGTTTATTAATAAGCCTGATTCGCGCTCTTTGCAAGACGTAGGCCACAAGAAGACCAGAAATCAATTTTTAAAAATTGTTTGAGGCATCCTTGACATCAACTATCTTTACCCCAAATTCGGCCACATTTTCCGGCGGATCATAAAAAAGAATCATGAAAGGGACTTCTCCCCCTGGCGGAATATTGGTATTGTTGGCCAAAAGCTCAACCTTGTTATTAAGAAAAGATTCCATTTCCTTCTCGCTCAATACCTGGAGCTGGAAAAGAGAAAGCTGCGTGCCGGCAAGCTGCCTTTTAACACCTACAGGCTTTTTGTCGGCATCATATATCGCGCCTTCCAGCTCAACAAGCTCCTTGGGCGCGGGAAATTCGTTCACGACCTTGCCTTCGATGACAAAGACCTTGCCCACTTTTTCGTTGAGGACATTATACTGGCGCACATTGCGCATGGTCAGCATTTCCACCTTTTTGGCCATTTCCTCTTCAACGGGCTTTTCCGCCGGCTGGTACAGATAAAAATATGCTCCCGCTCCACCGGCGCCCAAAAGACATAGAATGAGGGCAAGCCAGATAAATTTGCTCTTTCCTGATTTTGGCGGCGCCATTTGCGGCAGGGAATCCTTCTTGCCGGCCCTGGATTTTTGAGCCTGGGGATTTTCTGCCGCAGCCTGCCCTGGCAGCTGAAAAACATTGCTGCAGACCGAACAGCGCAATTTTGCCCCTGGTTTGGCAAGAGAATCTGGCAGATTAAATCTGCTTGAACAACTGGGACATTTTATCTCCATGCCTTCACTCCAGAATGAACTCCATACGGATTGCGATTATTTCTGAACAATTTCGCAAATGCAAGGCAAGGTGCGAAATTTTTCGGCAAAATCCAGTCCATAACCAACGATGAAACCTTTTGAAAGCCGGAATCCGGGAAAATCAACCTGGATATCGGCCTCCCTGCGCTCGTATTTATCCACCAGGCAGGCAATTTTAAGGCTTTTCGGACCTCTGGCGGAAAGCTGATCCAGCAAAAAACGCATTGTATGCCCGGAATCAACAATATCCTCCACCACCAGAACATGCTTGTTCAGGATATCAGTTTCAATATCCTTGCCAAAAATCACATGCTTCGAGCTTTCGGAATTCATGCCATAGCTCGACAGGCGCACAAAATCCAGTTCCAGGTTGGGATTTTTCAGGGCCCGCGCAAGATCGCTGAAAAAAATGAACGCTCCCTTCAGTACGCAAACGGCCACAAGCGGTTGATCTTCGTAAACCGCATCGATTTCGGAGGCAAGCTCCCTTACACGCTCTGTTATGCGATTTTCGTCATATAATGGAACAAGCTCGAAAGGGGCTGGACTGTTTTTCATACATCACCTGCTGGATTACCGCTGGACAATCGACTTATAGCATTTATTGAATGAAAATATCCATTTTCAATGTATATTTTCATTCATTTGCGCTGCCATCATTTCAGCCGCAGCCAGGCTGCGGCTTCATTAGCTCTGCTGTCCATTTGCGCAAGCCAGCAAAGCTGGCAACGCAAACGTCCCTGCGAGAGGCCTTCGGCTGGCCGGCTCGGGTGTCTGCTATCGCAGCCACCCGAGCATTTTCGAAGAGAAAATGCTCTACTTGTCCGCAAGCAGGTCGTCAATGACCTGCTTGAGAAGCTCCCTGTCCGCCATACCGGGTTCTGAAATAATCATTTTTCCGTTTTTGGCAAAAAAGGCGTTATGGGGCACGCTTGTAACCCTGAAATGATCAGTTACACTCTTGCCAGCCTTGTAAACCGGATAATTTATGCCGTTTTTTTCGACAAAAGGCATAACCGGCGCCATGTCTTCATCCACATCAAGACCGATGATCACCAGATCATCCTTTGAATAATCCTTTCTTATGTTCACCAGTTCCGGAATTTCCACCTTGCATGGCGGGCACCAGGTGGCAAAGAAGTTGAGCATTACAACCTTGCCCTTGTTTTCCGCCAGAAGTTTGCTCAAATCGGCCTGGCCGATTTCCTTCGGTTCCGCAGCATGAACCATTGAGACGCCGGCGCAAAAAACGGCCATCAACAAAATGCAAAGACAGATTTTTTTCATATTCGGGTTTCCTGTAAAATACTTGTCAGTTTGCTTGCCATCATGACGTAAAGGCCTTCGCGGCGCGGACGGAATCGACGGCATCCCCGCAATAGGCATCAGCGCCAATAGATTCCGCAAACGCCGGCGTAACAGCCGCGCCGCCGACCATTATTCTTATCGGCAAATTTTTCTCCCGCACAAGCCTTACTGTGTCTTCCATTCTGGGCATGGTGGTAGTCATCAATGCGGACAGGCCAATAATACATGCCTTGTGTTCAATGGCGCAAGCAACTATCTTCTCGGCCGGCACATCCTTGCCGGCATCCACCACTTCAAAGCCATGGTTGCCCAGGAGCAGCGAAACAATGTTCTTGCCTATATCGTGGATATCGCCCTCAACCGTGGCCATGACGATTACGGGACGCTCCCGCTTTTCCCTGTGCTTTTCAAGCAATGGGGTCAGCTTGTTCACGGCTTTCTGCATTGCTTCCGCCGAACGAATCAACTGGGGCAAAAAATATTCGCGGGTTTCGTAAAGATCGCCAACCCTGGTGATTGCGGGAATAAGCCTTTCATTGATTATGACATAAGGATCGATGCCCTTGGCGAGCTCGTTTTCGACCAGGGGCAGAATATTTTCCACATCGCCCTGCAAAATGGCGTCACATACCGAATCCACCGCAGTCTTTTCGGCAATTATTTTCTTTTTTTCCGGCGCTGCTTCCTTGCCCCAGTCGGAATAACCGGCAATAAAACGGGAGGAATTCCTGTCGCTGCCTTCCAGCACGGCAATCGCATCCAGCGCTTCCCGCAG
>VSMX01000018.1:20210-22160 GCA_009773975.1 Desulfovibrio sp.
CGCAGACGGCGCCCGGAAGGATTGGCAATGCACGAACGCAAGCCAGCCCCACTTGCCATGCACAAAAATGCCGCATTCAGCAAATCCCTTGCCGGCAAACCAAATGAAATATTGGAAAGGCCAATGGTTGTCGCAAGGCCCTCCTTTCGGCACCAGCGCGCCATCTCGAGACATTCCCTGGCGGACAGGGGCTTTGAGGAAACAGAAAGCGCGAGAATATCCACCAGAACCAGACGTTTGGGGATGCCAAGTTTTTCGGCTTCAAGAAGCAAATCTTCTGTTATCCGGATGCGCTGACCAGCTTTTTCCGGCAAGTCCGCGCCATTTAGCGGCAAAAGAATGAACGGCGCGCCATAATCTCTGCAAATTGGCCCCAGAAGCTGCATCCTGTCTTTTTCGCCATTGATGGAATTGACCAGGCAGGAGCCGGGATAAATCGGGATTGCGGCTGCAATGGCCTCGGGATTTGAGGAATCAAGACAAAGGGGCGCCTGGACCCTGCCGGAAAGCGCGAGAACCATCCTGGACAAAAGTTCGGGCTCGTCCGTCATCGGAGCCCCGGAATTGATATCCAGCACAAGCGCGCCGGCTTCGATCTGCTCGTCCGCAAGGCGCAGCGCGCCTGCAAGCTCGCCTTTTTGCATTTCTTCAATCAGCCAGGGCTTGCCTGTGGGATTGATGCGCTCGCCAATCAGGGCAAAGGGAGCTTCCTCGCCTATGCGCACAAGTTTCGACCGGCTGGTAAGGCAAATTCCGTCATGTTTCCGGCTTTTTTTCTCCACCGCGCCCAGTTTTTTGACGCTTGCCGCAAGCATGGCAATGTGTTCTGGCGTCGTGCCGCAGCAGCCGCCCAGCACCTGCGTGCCCATTTGCGCGAATCGGGCGGTTTTTTTGGCAAATTCTTCGGGGCCCTGGGGAAAAATGGTCTTTCCGTTTTCAAGCCTTGGCAAGCCGGCATTTGGCTCGGCAAGCACAGGGCAGGCGCAGACATCAAGCAGCCTCTCAACAACGGGCTGCATTTCGTCCGGGCCAAGGCTGCAATTGGTGCCGATTACATCCACGCCAAGGTTCTGCATGGTTTCGGCAAATATTTCCGGGATTGAGCCAGTAAGGCTGGTGCCGTTTTCAAAGGTCATGGAAATCATGAGCGGCAGGGAACAGACTTGTCTTGCGGCAACCACCATGGCCCTTGCTTCAGCAAGATCAAACTGGGTTTCCATAAAGAGCAGGTCAACCCCGGCAGCGCACAGTCCCTTTATCTGGCTTTTAAAACCGGCAATCATTTCCAGCGGATCAAGATCGCCAAGGGGTTTTGCAAATAGGCCGGAAGGCCCAACATTGCCGGCAGCGAAAATGCGCCTGCCAAGCCTTGCGGAGGATTGCCCGGCAGTGGCGACCGAGATGGCGGCAAGTTTTTCATTAAAAGCCGCCGCATCGCTGCCCGCAGGAAGTTTAAAGGGATTGGCCCCGAATGTGCATGTGGTAATAATATCCGCGCCGGCATCAATATAGGCATTGTGAATGTCGCGCAAAATATCCGGATTTTCCATGCAGAACTGATCCGGGCTCTGGCCAGCAGGCATGCCCCGCGACTGAAGCATTGTGCCCATCGCGCCGTCAACAACCAGAATTTGCCCTCTGGCAAGGGTATTGCGAAATTGGTTTTCCAACAGATTATTGTCCGTCAATTTTTGGTTTCATGAAGTTTTGCCGGGAAAAGATCAAATTCATGACAACATAAAGTATCTTATCGGCAGTCCTGGAATTGGCTATATCTGATTCGGCATTTCCGAACCCGTTTTTTTACTAATGAAAAAAGTTGAAAAAAACAAATCAAAACTATAGCATCATTTTATGCCGTGAAACGCGGCCATGCTTGCAAACCTGCGCGAAAATGCAAAAACCGGCCAGCATGCCGGCATTCGCCAAAATCATCTGTTCCATTGACGA
>VSMX01000180.1 GCA_009773975.1 Desulfovibrio sp.
CCTTTTATACCGGTAAAAATGAACACGGAAGCAATAGCTCCCAAAAGCAATCCAGTTAATTTTGCCAATACTGCAATGCCGGTGGAATGTAAAATGTGCCCCATAAAATCCGCGGCCAGCAGAAGCGCATACATTCCCAGTGCAGCCAGCAAAAGGGAAAAAAGTCCGGTAAGCAAATCGGCCATATCTTTTATTGTTGCGCCCATAACCATTACCGCGCCTATCGAAGCCGGTCCCATGCCCAGAGGAATGGCCAGGGGCACAACGCTTATGTCGCCTTCGGATTTGATTTCTGTGCTTGTTCCGTCATCTTTCATCAGGTCTATGGCTGCCAGCATAAGCAACATGCCGCTGCCTATGCGAAATGCATCAAGAGTGAAGCCGAATATTTCAAAAATTTTGGCTCCCCAGACATATAGCACCACGCTGATAATGAATATCGATAGTGATGTCTTGAATGCAATGGCATGTTTGTGTTGTTTATCATAATTTCTGGTATGTCCCAAAAATGCACTCAAAACGGCTGGCGGTGTCATCAGCGCGTATAGCTTGATGCTATGCCCAAGCACATCCCCAAAATGGATGTCAAACATCATACTTTTCCTCAAATTTTGTTTTCGCCCGATGAATTTTGCCACCGGGAATGTTCTCCTTCGCGCCAGAAACGCAGGCCATATTTTTTTGCCTTGCGCACCACCTGCGATTGGCTAATGCCCAATATTTTTGCAGCCTTGTATGTGCTTCCCTCATTATCAAGCGCATTGGCCAGCATTTTACGTTCGAGATTTTCAATTGCCACGGACAATTTTGTGGGAACATGATCCTCTTCTTCTTCCATTTTTGACATACCGGGGCGCATATAGCCGGGGAGGTCATTCTGCGTGATTTTATCGCGTTCGCAAAGGGTGGCCAGGGACTGGATTACAGATTGCAGCTCACGGACATTCCCGGGCCAGCCATAGGTCAGGAATAGCTTTTCGACATTTTTATCAAGCCGTTTGGGGTGCCCCGTGGCTTCCCCAATCTTGCCAAGAAAATTCCAGGCAAGCAGAAGGATATCATCCTTGCGGTTTCTCAAAGGCGGCATATCGACACAGAGCACGCGCAGACGGTAAAAAAGATCTTCCCTGAAATTGCCTTCTTTAACCATTTGATCCAGAGGACGATTTGTTGCCGCAATTATCCTGCAATCAACCCTGATAGGGCGTGTCCCTCCGACCCTGTATATTGGTTGCCTGTCCAGAATGTGCAAAAGTTTTACCTGCATGGCAGGCGCCAGTTCGCCAATTTCATCAAGGAAAAGAGTACCACCGCCCGCCAGCTCCAGCATACCTGGTTTGCCACCTTTTTGCGCGCCGGTAAAGGCACCATTTTCATAGCCAAAAATTTCTGATTCCATCAGAGATGAAGGAATGGCACCGCAATTTACCGTAACAAAAGGTTTTTCGCTTCTCGCGCTCTTGTCATGGATGATTTTTGCTGCCAGAGATTTGCCGGTACCGGTTTCGCCAAGGATAAGAGTGACCACATCAGTCTGGGAAGCCTTCGCAATATCGGCAAGAACTCGTTGCAGGGCCGGGCTTTGGCCAAGAAGGCCACCCATGGATTGTTCTTCAAGGCCTCTCGCGCGAAGGCGGTAGGCCAGAGCTTCAACTTCGAGGTCGGAAAGCTTTTGCTCAAGGTTTTCCAGCTCTGTAATATCCCTGATAGCGGCAATTACCCGCCATACATTGCCATCTTTGTCAAAGACAGGCGTGCTGGTATTCAGGCATCTTTTTCCATTGGAGTAGTCGTCAAAAAGAGTAACTGTATGCTTTGTCTCCAGGGCGCGAAGTGTAACACAAGTCTTGAATCTTCCCTCCCGAAGTGGCTCGCTTACATGTCGCCCCACAACTTCTTCGGCCCTTATTCCAGCAATCCGTTCCATTGCCCTGTTTATGCGCCGGGTAATGCCGTTTCCGTCAATAACCCAGATGCCGTCATGGATAAATTCAAGAATTTTGTCCACTTCCCAGAAAGAATGTTTTGCCTCCCAGGACAACTCTTCCAGGGGAATTTGCTGGATCAGGAATACGCGCTTCCGTGCTTCAACGCTCCACCAGAACAAGAGATAATTTGTCCCGTCAGGATGGCGAAAAAGGATTTTTCCTCCGTTTTCACCTTTTCCATCCGACAGGACATTACAGACTCCCCGGGCCAGCCAATGGGACAGAGCATCATTTTCTACAGGCTGCTCCTGGCTTCCCAGCAAATCGCACAGGGCTTTGTTAGAAAACATGAGCAGCCAGCTGTCAGCATGGCAAACGCCTCCGGGCACATGCGCACAGGCCGCCTTGAACAGATCTTCAAAGCCGGCATCCATGAGCATTCCCTCCTGATCGCATTTATTCATGATGCGCGAAATATGCCAGATTGACGCCCAAATGTCCATTATCTGCGCACACGCGCCAGCAGATCTTCAGGAGGCAGTGATTGCAGAAAACGCACCCTTAGCCAATAGCATAACGCACCAAAACCGAGAGCAAAAATATAGGAAATCCAAAATCCTTCCGCGCCCATGGGAGAATCGCAAATCCAGTCTGTGCGGGCCAGCGCGTATCCCAGGGGAAGGCCGATTATCCAATAAGCAATGAAACAGATGACAGATATGATACGGGTATCATTGTAACCACGCAACACTCCAATTCCGGTCATCTGCAGACCATCCACCAATTGATATGCACCTACATAAAACATCAGACGCATGGCCAGATCAAGGACCTGGGGATCATTATTGTATATTGCCGCTATGCCATGCCTGAATACAATACTCAAGAGGCAGATGAGCAAGGCAAAAACCACACTCAGCGACAGGGCCGTCATTGCCGAAATTCTTGCCTGGACCGGTTTTTTCGCTCCGCAGCAGAAGCCTACGCGAATGGTTGCCGTCATACCTATGGCCAGGGGAATCATGAATACAAGCGACCCATAATTCTGGGCGATTTGATGCCCGGCAACCATTATGGTGCCCATGGGCGCAAGTAATATTGCCGAAAGGGCGAAAAGCGAAACCTCAAAAAACAGGGCAAGTGCGCTGGGAAAACCAATTCGCAATGCTCTGAACATCAGGTGCCAGTCAAAAACCGGTTCGTCTATGGGGCGATTTTTGCGAAATGGCGTGAAAAGCGGATGCAAATCCCTGAACTGGGGATCTCTTCTGAGGTAGTACATCATGGCCAGGGCCATAAACCAGTAGCAGATTGCGGATGCTATTCCGCACCCGACTGCGCCGAGTGGAGGCAAGCCCAGCTTTCCGTAAATCAATATATAGTTACAGGGAACATTCAACAAAAGACCCAACATGGCGATTATCATCGCGGGCCTGGTACGGGAAAATCCTTCAAAAAAACTGCGTTGATTAACGAAGAACATGAATGCGGGCATACCCCATAACAGCGCCCGCAAATATCCTCCTGACAAATTGGCCATCCGGGGAGAAAGGCCAAACAATTCAAGCTGATGCGATATGATCTGGAAAAAGATCATAATGGGAATGCAGATAGCCAATGTCAGCCATATACCCTGACGCAGCAAATGCGCAGTCTTTTTATGCTTGCCTCCGCCAACCATCTGGGCAGTCAGAGGAGGCAAGGCAAGCAGGCAACCTACGCCAAGAAGCGCGACAGGGGCGAAAACAGAGCCTGCTACTGCTACCGCGGCCATATCTTCAGCATTGTATTGGCCCGTCATTGCCGTATCGGCAAATGTCATGCCGGTCTGGGAAAGCTGGGCAATGAAGATGGGCAAGCCAATTTTGTAGTAACACCTGGCTTCCATCCATGAGAAAAAATTTTTCATTTTGTCATCCTACAGCATTCTTGAATGAAAATATTCATTTTCAATG
>VSMX01000181.1 GCA_009773975.1 Desulfovibrio sp.
CCCTTTAACGCTTCGGCGCTGCGCGCCTCGCTAAAGAAATGACGCAGGCCATAAAATGAATGATGGGATAGAAAACGGTATATCTTGCGCTAAGTAAGCTGCGCCAAAAAAAATCCCCCGAAGCGGAGAACTTCGGGGGATTTGTATGTGATAATTATTCAGGCTTATGCGTCAATATTGTCTGTAACACAACCACTATTCGCAGTGGAGTTAAGGGCGACACCAACAAGTTCCACAAGGGCGCATCCATTTACCGTAGCGGAACTATCAAAGGCTTGGCTTGAGCCGCCGTCATTAGTGATGAATGCCAAATAGGTTTTGGCATTGGCGCCGGTTCCTGTGGTAAGGAATTTGCCGTCAGATGTATATAGGCCTTCGGTTTTCAGAGCGGCTTCGGTTATCGCGTTATCCCCGAGGAAAGCGTTCAGGAATCCAGTGATCTTCGAAGCATTTGAATCATTAATATTTCCCCACTCGACATAGGCGCCACCAAGAGTAGAGGCGTCATCGACGGGAATATCGAATGTGCCCAACTTGTCATTAGCGGCAACAAAATTGGACACCTTGATATATGCTCCGCCATTACTGTGGTTTCCAGAGCCTTTCTGACCCCACAGCGCAATAGTATCTGCTGCGTCATCAGCACCCAGATCGACATCAATCATGGCAACACCATTTATGGTACCCCAGCCAGTCTCTACCAGCAGAGTATCCGCGCCTTTGCCCATGGTCATATCATAAACACCCGCAATTCCGGCAATTACGAGGCTGTCCGCGCCATTACCGCCATTAAATGTGCCCCCTGCAGTGTTTATACCAGAACCTCCAAGAGTAAAGCCGCCATCTGCTTTTTCAGCATTAATGGTAACGGCTTCGCCGCCACGCGTACCCAAAGCGCATTCAATTGTAACCTGCTGGTCGCCTGTAATGGTCAACTCCTTTACACTTTGAAGCCCAAGCGGTTTCGGTGCGGCGCCGGGATTGGACGTGTCAAACGCACCACTAATCGTTACGGGAGCAGCCGCAGCGTTTTCAGCCCCCTCACCCGTAGCTATATTAAAGGTCCTGACGCTGTTCATGGTTGCATCTTCAAATACAACACTGTTATCCGTCGTGAGATTGAAACTGTCAGCGGTGGTCGTCAAGTCAGAAACGGTGGTTTGTGCCGCACCTGTTGTACTCAGGTTCGCCAAACCTGCCATTTCGCTGCCATCTACTGCAAAATTACCTCCACTTCCTTCAAGATGCAATTGGGTATCGGCAACAGCATCTCCAGATATACTTCCAGCAATATTCGTCGTTTGACCTGTGGCCGCGCCATCCACGACAACCTTGTTTCCGCCTGTTACATTCAAGTCAACGTCAGCGCCATTGGTATCGATGGTGGTTTTGTCGCCGCCCGCGATATTGGCGGTCATGTTTTCCGTTCCGTCGGAAGCGCTCAGCGTCGTATTTCCCGTCGCGCTTGCGCTCACCGCCACGTTTGCGAAATCGGAGCTGGTGATTGTGGTGTCGCCAGCGCCCTGGACGTTGACCGTGAAACCTTCGCCGGAAGCTCCGCCGGTATTGGTGATTGCTGTTGTCTGGCCTTTGGTCTGATTAACGGTCAAATTAACGGTGTCGTTCTTCGTGCCGGTCGTAATCGCGGCGCTTTCCACGCTTGCGACCGTTCCCGTAAACGTGTTCGGAGCCGCCGTGCTGCCTGTGGCGATCACGCTCTGGGAATTGTCGGTTACGATGGCCGTTGTGGGATCGGCGCCAGCGCCGGATGCAAAGTTCATTTCAATACCGGCTGTGCCGCCAGCAACATTCAGCTTGCCTGCTTCGGCTATCGCGCCGGCCACGGCGTTCGACTGCGTGCCTTCAGCTCCTTCGGCCTTGTTAACCACAATGCCCAAATCCTGAACCGGGTTGTCAACGCCAACCTGGACGGTGGCGTCTTTGGTAGCCGTAACCGGCACATCCTGGGCATCGTCCACCCAGACCTGATCGGGGGGAGTCGTCCCGGAAGGCAGCACATTCGAGCTTACGCCATCTCCAAGTTTTATTCCCGCCTCCTTGAACGAATCTTCGTTATAGTCGGTAAACTGGATGGAGGTTACGCCGGTGATGCCGCTGAAGTCGGAGCCATCAACATTGCCGCGCACAATAACCGTGTTGACGCCGCCGCCAAGGTTGGCGTTCAGGTTGTTCGGATTCCAACTGCCGCCCTGAATCACAAGCCTGTCACTGCCCATGCCCGTGTTTACGTCAATGTCGCCGTATGTGCCGTCAACATAGATGACGTTGTTCGCAAGGTTTGAACCCTGCACGGCCAGGGAGGCGGTATTGTTGTCTGTGGCCGTATTGCCTGTGAAATAGCCCGTGAAAGTTCCGCCGTTCATGTTTTCTGTATTCACATAAACGCTTCTTGAGGCGGAACCGATCAATGAGCCGGCAGAGCCAAGCTGCACATTGCCTGCGCCGGAAACATCGACATTGGAAAGCGCGCCGAGGTCTGTCTGGCCGCCCAGGATAACACGCGAGCCGTTGGCAGCGTCAATGCCGAGATAGTTGACCCTGTTGGCGTTCACTTCCGCGCTGAAAGTTGGATTTGCGCCATTGATGCCGTCATCGGCCGTGATGTTCAGATTGGTCGCGCTGCCAAGGTTGAGAGTGCCGGTAAGAGTATCGTGAGTATTCGTCTTGCCGTCGCCGACAACCACGTTGACCACCGGGATGTCGGCTATGGAAAGATCGACAGCGTTCTGGTTAACCGCCTGAACGTTCAGCTCCGAATTCGGGAAATTGGCAAGCGTTATATCGGTGTTACCGGAGGCTGCATTTCCAACATTTTTCAGGACAAGGTTTTCCACACCGTCCATATTTTCGCCGACCAGGCCTATGGATGATGCGTTGGTGTCCGCCAGTGTAAGGGTCTCGACTTCCGAGGAGGTAAGGGCGTAATTATTGTGAGCGCCCTCAAGCACAAGATTGTCTTCCCCGGCCCCGCCGTCGATGCTGGCTGTGGCGCTGATACTCCAGGCCCTGATAACGTCGTCGCCTTCGCCCAGCTTCACGCCGTTCAGGGGGCTGTCGCTGGCGATGCTCAAATCAAGGTCTCCCTTTGCCGCGGAACCGTCAATCGTGGTCAGGTAAGTCCCCTGCACCTCGGCATGAAGATCCTGGTCGCCGTTGATTTCCAGCGAGCGCATATAGTTCACGCCGTCAAGGTTAATGTGGTTGTCGTGGGGGCCGGTCGAGTTGATCGTCAGATCCTCGATGGCCTGCGCAACAAGGCTTACCGCATAGTCCGGCTGATCGTTGCCGTTGGCGTCCTTGCCGTTGCCGGGGATGTAAACGTCGCTCAATCCAACGGTCAGGGAATCATCGGGGCCGGAGTTCACGCCGTTCGCAAAGCCGACAACCAGGTTGCTGTTGGTGTGAACGTCGCTGTAATTGACGGTAATGCCGGTTTTCTCAAGATTCTGCAAGCCGACTGTGCCGTCAATATTGTAGGTATCCGCGCCGGTGATGCCCTTGGTGTTGAAGTTGAGATCCCTCGCGGTTTCGTTGGTCAGGTCAATGGTTTTGATGCCATCGACAAAACCGCCGCGATTCATGCCCTGGAAGCTGGAGTTCATGGCCAGGGTCAGAACGTCGGCATCGTTTGTGGCCGTGATCTGGTCATTCTGATTAAAATATGCCGGAGCCAAACTCGTATGCCCTGTCCTCGTCCAGCCCGTAGGAGCAGACATAGAGCAGCAGATTGAGCGCGGCATGCAGGCCCTGGTCCGCCACCCGGGTATATTCGCCGGT
>VSMX01000182.1 GCA_009773975.1 Desulfovibrio sp.
AACTTGGCATGGAAATCGGCGCGGTGGCCCTTTTGGCCAATGTTTTCCGGTAAATACTGACCCTGGTTTGCTGCGGCCTCCTGGCAGGATTTATCGGGCCGCCTGCGATTATCACATGCGGCGGCGCGGCTTCCATGGACACAATACTAACCGTGGTTGCCCGTCATGGCGGCAAGGACTGGATCATGGCTTCCATTGTCCATGGCGTGGTGCTGGACTTTTCCGTGCCTTTCTGGATTGCGATATTTTGTCCGCTGGCCAGAGCCAATTTTTAAAAACCGGAATAATTTATGAACGATAAAAATCCAGATATTTCCGGGCAGGATTTTCCGGAAGATCTGCCCCAGATTGGGGAAGATGAAGAATTTTGCTTTGAATGCGGCCCACAAACCCCATGTTTCAACCGTTGCTGTTCGGAATTGAATTTGCCGCTTACGCCATACGATGCCTTGCGCCTTACAAGGCAAAGCGGCATGACGGCCAGGGAGTTTCTTGGCCTATTTGCCAATTTTTCAACCTGCCCCGATACAGGCTTTCCCCAGCTGACCCTGCGCATGGTCGATGGACCGGAAGCGCTCTGCCCCTTTGTTACGCCGGCCGGTTGCTCGGTTTATGAAGACCGGCCTTCGGCCTGCAGATGCTATCCCCTTGGACGGGGCTCGCGCCTGGCGAAAGACGGGGTGGCCCAGCGTTTTTTTGTCCTGCGGGAAGACCATTGCAAGGGCTTTGAATGCAGGACTGTCCAAACGCCGCGCAAATGGCTGCAAAGCCAGGAGATGGCAAAATACACTGAATTCAATGACAGGTATATGCGCTTATTGAGCATGGTTTGCGCCAGCGGCAAGCCGCTTGATGCCAAACTGGCCGCCATGGCCATGCTTTGCCTGTATCAGCTTGACGACTTCCGGGAATTTACGGAAAAGATGAAATTGTTTGACCGTCTTGATCTGGATGAAGAGCAAAAACAGAAAATAATGGCGCCCGAAGGCGACGAGGCCGCCCTTTCTTTCGCGCTCGACTGGCTGGAACTTGTCATTTTTGGCCAGTGCGCAAACTTGCGTAAAAAGGTGTAACGCCTGCCATGGACAAGAAAAAAATCTTTCTGGTCTCGCTTGGCCATCTTTCCTGCGATATCAATGGCGGGGCGGTTCCGGCCTCCCTGCCCTATCTGAGATCCATTTACGGTTTCGATTACCAGGCGGCAGGCGGTCTTGTGCTGGCCTATTCCTGTCTTTCATCCCTGATTCAGCCGCTTTTGGGCCTCTTGTCCGATCGCCTGCAAAAGCCCTGGTTCATTCCGCTCGGCATAGTCCTGGCCGGCCTGGGCGTTACCATGATGGGCTTTATGAGCAATTATTGGGCAATTTTCGCGGCTATTGCCATAAGCGGCATTGGCTCCGCCTTTTTTCACCCGGAAGGAGCAAAATTCGCCAACAAGGTTGCCGGCCACAACAAGGGCGTCGCCCTTTCCCTGTTTTCCATAGGCGGAAACAGCGGTTTCATTCTCGGCCCGATACTCATTGCCTTTTTTGTTGGCCATTTCGGAATGCATGGCACAGCCATATTCGCAATAATAGCCCTGCTGACGGCGGCAATAATGATTCGGCAGATAGCCGGCCTGAAACCGGCAGGAAAGGCTCATGTGCCGCATGCTGAAGCCGGACGCAGTGCAGCCGGACTGGCGGAAGATCCCGCCGGCGCGGAAGCGGAAGAGCTTGATGAAGAAGATTCGCAAAATGCAAAAAACAACTGGCCGCAATTTCTACGCCTGATGGGCGTAATTATTACGCGTTCCGTTGTTTTTGCAGGCTGCAATGCCTTTATTCCACTCTATTTTGTCAATGTTTTTGCCCAAAGCAATACAATGGGCGCCATGGCGCTTGTGGTATTCGGAATCTGCGGAGTCGGCCTGAACATGCTCGGCGGATTCATGGCCGACCGTCTTGGCTGCGTGCCTGTAATCAGGCTGGCTTTCTCCATCATGCCCATTGCCGTCCTGGCATTCGGCCTGGCGCCGAATATAACCATGGCCTATTGCGTTTTGCCCTTCCTGGCTTTTGTTATCTATGCGCCATTCAGTTCGCAGGTGGTGCTGGGGCAAAAATTGCTGGCCCGCAATATCGGCTTCGCTTCTGGCGTTACCCTTGGCCTGGCCACCACGCTTGGCGGCATTGCCCAGCCTGCTCTTGGCTTTATTGCCGATACTTTCGGCCTGCATGCCATCTTTTTTTGCCTTGCCGGCTTCTCGCTGACTGGCTGCTCTTTTTCATGGATTTTGGCCAGGAAACAAGCATGAATTATTCCGAAAATCCCGCCATTCCCTGCGCGCTGGAAAAATGCCGGGCTTATGACGACAATCTCGAGGAAAAAGCCCGCGCGCTAATGGAAGCGGCACGCATCCCGATGCGGCCCGGAATGCGCGTGCTTGTCAAACCAAATTTGCTCACTTCAAAAGCCCTGGCCTGCACCAATCCCGATATTGTGGCAGCCGTTTGCAAGCTGCTGCTCGATGGCGGCTGCAAGGTTGATGTGGCGGATTCTCCCGGATTTGGCCGGGCAAAATCCGTTGCCCGCGCGATTGGGCTGGATGAAAAACTGGCCCCGCTGGGACTTGAAGTCTTGCCCATGAACCAGCCCGCGCCCTTGCGGCTTGATGTGCCGGGCGCGGAACGCCAGCCTGTTTTCATGGTTTCCAGAAGAGCCATAGAGTGCGATTACCTGCTTTCCGTGCCCAGAATCAAGGCGCATAGCCAGATGAGAATAACTCTGGCCGTGAAAAATCTTTTTGGCTGCGTATGCGGCGCGAGAAAGGCCATAATCCATGCGAGGGAAGGCAGGGAACCAGCATTTTTCGCAGCTTGTCTTGCGGCCATGTGGGCGGCTTTGCCGCCCTCCGGCGCGTTTGTGGACGGCATTGTGGCCATGAGCGTTACAGGCCCGTCAAAAGGCATTCCTTTCAATTTTGGCCTGCTTGGCGCCTGCGCTTCGTCCCAGGTAATGGATCGCGCCCTGCTGGCAGCGCTTGACATGGAGATTGGCCAATCACCTCTGGCCGCGGCCATAGCCAAAAGAAACGACAGGGAAGAAATCTCGGCTCCTGTATCCTGGCCGCTTCGCAGGCCTGAAGATTTCAACCCGACAGGTTTTGTCGTGCCGCAAAAACTGGCGCACACATCTTTTCGCCCGGGGCGGCTAATCAAAAGCATGGGCCGCAGATTTTGGGCGGCGATAAAGGCCTGAACGCGAAGGGCTTTTTTACAGCAAGGTCATATAAACAGGGATGGTTATCGCGCAGCATATTGTGGAAAGCGAAACCATGACCGAGCCAAATTCCGGGTCGGTATTGTAATACGCGCTCAAAATCGCAATCTGCATGATAACGGGCAATGACGATTGCATGATAAAGACCTTGCCCATGAGCGGGGGCAGGGAAAAAAGGGGCAAAAGCAGCCAGACAGCCAGTGGATTGACGACCAGCCTGCCAATCAGCGCGACAATCATGTCCCTGGTAAGCCTGAAATGACTCCAGTCCATTTTTTCAAGAGTTATGCCGATAAAAAGCAGGGCCAGGGGCGTGGTCAGGTTGCCGACAGTTCTTGCCGCATCGTCGATAAAATGGGGCAATGACCAGCCTGAAAGCACAAAAAACAACCCGGCCAGAAACCCCATCATCGGCGGGGAAACAATCTTTTGAATCC
>VSMX01000183.1 GCA_009773975.1 Desulfovibrio sp.
GTTTTAATATGTATTATACAAATTATTTAAATCTGTTTCTCTGTAATTTTTATATAGTATTGTCTTTCCGCATATATTCTCAAGGATAAACAAAACAATCGTATCAGCCAGATGGCGCACACAAGGCAATCACCCCTGGCCAATGCCGGGCGCGCAATCCCGGGCGCGGACAAAGCGCGGCAACCGCGCGGCCAGGCCATATGCGACGCAATCCGCATTCTGGGCCAGGGCTTTATCTGCTCCAATCCCGGTCTGCTCTCGAAACTTGCGGGCGGCAAAGTGGATGCGCGGGAATATTACCGACAGCTTCTGCGCCTTGCCTATCGTTTCATCTTCCTGTCTGTGCTTGAAAATCGCAAGCTGTCGCGGGATGTGCCAGATGGCTTGCAGGGCATGTGCAGTGTCATACGCACCCTGCAAAACTGCCCGGCCGAAAATTCATGCCGCCACATCCAGCGAGATTTGTGGAAAAGCATGAGGCCTGGAAACAAGGAAAAACGGCAAGCGCCACCCTTTGACGGTTTTCTCTGGTCGGGAAAAGCAATCCCTCTTCTGGAACGTTTGCGGCTTGACGACATTTACCTGCTGGAGGCCATCAGGACGCTGGTTTTCAATGCTGCCGGGCGGGTCCGGAATGTGGTGCCGGAACCTGGTGCCGCTCTTGAATTTCTCGTTGAATTGCGCCCCCAAATCATTGAAGGACAGTTTTTGCTGGTAGCCGCCGGTGGCGAGCGCAAAAAAACCGGCTCATACTATACGCCGCCCCAGCTTGTCGCCCAGCTGCTGGAAACGGCCCTCGATCCTGTCATCGAAAAGGCCTTGCAAAGCCCTGATCCGGAACTTTCACTGCTCAACCTGAAAATTTGCGATCCTGCCTGCGGTTGTGGACATTTTTTGTTGCCTGCCGCCAAAAGGCTTGCCGTCAATCTGGCGCGCCTGCGCGAAAACGCCCTTTCAGACGCCGGCCTGCGCCGGGCAATGCGGGATGTCGCAAGCCGCTGCATTTATGGAATGGACATCAATCCCATCGCCCTGGAATTGTGCAGGTTGGCTTTCTGGCTGGAAATTTGCGAACCCGGCCCTTATCCAATGCCACATCTTGTCTGTGCAAACACCCTGTTGGGCACTACTGCCGGCGTCATTTGTAAGGATCTGCAAGCTCATGGCTCAAAAAATGGGGAATCTGCCAATGCCCTGCGCAAACAATTTGAAAGGATTATCGGGCGTTTTGCGAATTTGCCGTCCAGTACCGAAGAAATGATCCTGCGCGAAAAAACCTTGCGGGAAAGGCAGAAGACTCCTGCCTGGAGACGAATCAGGTTTCTTTACGATCTATGGACGGCCTGTTTCATTTTGCCGGGCTGCGCTCCAGCTTCCGGGGGCGCCACTTTCGAGGTGAGCCGGCAGGACATTGCCAATTTTGCAAGAGGGGGCCGAATTGCACAGGGCGTCTGGAGGGCTGTCCGCAATCTGGCACGAGACTGGCAGTTTTTTCATTACGAGATCATGTTTCCGGAAGTGGCCGCAAAAGGCGGCTTTGACGTTATTCTTGGCAATCCGCCCTGGGAACATAATGAATTGAAGGAAAGAGAGTGGCTTGCGGCACATGGACGAGAGGATCTGGCCCAAAATGCCGGGATCCGGCGCAAGGAGGCCATTGCCTGCCTGGAAAAGGAAGATCCCGCGCTCTTTTCGTTTTTCCGGGCGGAACAATGCCGCATCAAGGCGGCGAATCATTTTTATGCCAAAAGCGGCAACTATCCATTTTGCGGTTGCGGGCGAGTAAATTATTTCGCCCTGTTTGCGGAATGGATGCGCAAAAGCCTCAACAGTCATGGCCGGCTCGGCTGCATAGTGCCTTCCGGCATAGCCACTTATAAAAACACGCAATTCTTTTTTCAGGATTTGGTGAAAAGCAAAAGCCTTGTCAGCCTTTTCGACTTCGAGAACAAGGGAATCTTTCCCGGCGTTCATCAAAGCTACAATTTCTGCCTGCTGACAGCTGGCTCGGGCGCAATGCCGCTTGCGGAACAGTCCGAATTTGTCTTTTTTGCGCGCAAGATCGATGACCTCCACGACAAAAACAAATGTTTCACCCTTTCAGCCGCCGATTTTGAACTCATCAATCCCAATACCGTGACCTGTCCCATTTTCAGGAAGGCTAAGGATCTGATATTGAGCCGGGCCGTATATCGCCGTGTGCCGGTATTGATTCGCAAGGGGCACGAAAATCCCTGGCAAATAAAATTGAGGCAGGGCCTGTTCAACATGACAGATGACTCCCGGCTGTTCAGGAGCAGGCAGGACCTGGAAAAAGCGGGCTGGGCGCTTTGCGGGAATTGCCTTGAAAAAAATGGCCAAAGATATTTGCCGCTTTATGAAGGCAAAATGCTCCATCATTATAACCACCGCTGGGCCACTTTTCGGGAAAATGAGCAAGGCGATCCAGAAGCGCGGGAAACAGCGCCGGAGGAACTGGGCGATCCGCAATTTTTCGCCATGCCGCGGTATTGGCTTGCCGAAGATGCTGTAAACAGGCAACTTGAAAATATGGGCTGCAAACGGGGCTGGCTCGCGGGCTTCAGGATAGCCTGCAGAACGACAGACTCAAGGACAGTTGTGGGAGGCGTTTTTCCGAAATGCGCGGTGGGCAACAGTGTGTCGCTCTGGATCAGCGATGCGGAAGAAGCGCCTTTTTTGCCAGCCATATTGTCCAGCCTCGTGTGTGATTTTTTCGCCAGATTGAAAATCGGCGGCGCAAATTTCAATTCCTATCTTGCGGAACAGATAGCTGTATTGCCGCCTGAAATTTTGCGCCGAAGCCCACCCTGGTCCAACGATTGCCTGCTTGCGGAATGGCTTGCGCCGCGCATTGTGGAGCTTTGTTACACATCTGTGGATATGCGTCCCTTTGCCAGGGACCTTGGCCATGGCGGCGAGCCCTTTACCTGGAATGAAAAAAGAAGAAAGCTGCTGCGCGCGGAATTGGACGCGGCCTTTTTTCACCTCTATTTGCCATGCGGCAGCAAGGGAAACTGGCTGAAAAGCGAAAACGAGTCCGCAAATGAGCATGCGGAACTTGTGGACGCCTTTCGCTGCCCCCGCGACGCTGTGAAATATATCCTGGAAAGTTTTGACCGGAAAACGGAAAGGGAGAAGCTGGAATGGCGAATGATGAAGAAAGATATATTGGCGAATTATGATGCCCTGGGGAAAATGATTGCGCTGGCCGCGCAATTGCGCGGAGCCTGAAAATAGGGTAAATTTTTACAAGTTGTTATAAAATATTCTTGGAATACAGGATATCTGTGGAGGAGAACATGAAAGTATTGCTGGTCAACGGCAGTCCGCATGCAAAGGGCTGCACCTTTACGGCCCTTTCGGAAGTTGCGGGCGCCCTGGAAAAAGCGGGAATCGAAACACAGCTCATGCAGATTGGCGGCAAGGCCATTCGCGGCTGTATTGCCTGCGGCAAGTGCGCGGAAACTGGCTACTGCATTTTTACGGATGACCCGGTCAACGAAGGTATTGATCTTTTGAGGGCCGCCGATGGCCTTGTGGTTGGCTCGCCAGTGAACTATGCAGGACCAAATGCAACTGTTTG
>VSMX01000184.1 GCA_009773975.1 Desulfovibrio sp.
ATGATACCGCCGCCGGATTCCAACGATTTGCCGCTGGTAAGGCCGCCTGCGGATTTTTAACCATTCTAATTTGGGATTATATTTATGAGCATGGTGGATTTGCGGCTGGTCAAGCTCGAAGAGAACGGATTTTTTCAGGAAAAGCGTCTTGAGGAAATGAACCAGGCTCTTTTGTCGCAGCAGGCCCAAATTGATAAGCTGGCGAAACAGCTGGAAGAATTGCGCAAGCAGCTGGCCGGCTTGCGTGATGAACTGACAAGCGAAGGACCGGCCAACGACCCGCCGCCTCATTATAATCAGGCAAAATAAACAAACAGGAGGAGGCGTTCATGAACATTATTATCTTTGGCCCCAACGGCAGCGGCAAAGGCACGCAAGGCGAACTGATAAAACAGAAATTCGGCAGCCTCGCGCATATCGAATCGGGCGCAATTTTCCGTGAACACATTGGCGGTGGCACGGAGCTTGGCAAAAAAGCCAAAAGCTATATCGACAAGGGCGACCTTGTTCCGGACGACATTACCATACCCATGGTTCTGGAAACCCTGAAAACAAAGGGCAAGAACGGCTGGCTGCTCGATGGTTTTCCCCGCAATATGGCCCAGGCCGAAAAACTGTGGGAAGCCCTGCAGAAAGACGGCATCAAGCTTGATTACGTTGTGGAAATCAAGCTTCCGCGCCAGATAGCCAAAGACAGGATCATGGGCCGGCGCATCTGCAAGACCAACAATAACCACCCGAACAACGTCAACATAGATGCCATCAAGCCCTCTGGCGACAAATGCCGGGTCTGTGGCGGCGATCTCTCCACCAGGAGCGACGACCAGGACGAAGCCGCAATTTCCAAACGGCATGACATCTATTATGATGAAAAAAATGGCACACTGGCAGCTGCCGGTTATTTTCACAAACTGGCCGACGAAGGCAAGACCAAATACATCGAGCTTGACGGAGCCGGCACAATCGATTCCATTCGCGAAAAACTGCTTTCACAACTGAAGTAAGCTGGCAGGCGGCCGTCCCCGTGGGCGGCTGCCTTTTCGGGGGTTGTTATGGCCATTCTGGTTCCGGGCGGCGCGGGTTATATAGGTTCGCACAATGTGAAAACCCTTCTTGAAAATGGTCGTGAAGCTGTTGTGATAGACAATCTGCTGACCGGCCATCGCCAGGCCGTTCCCCGCGAAGTACCTTTTTACAAGGGCGATATCCGCAATCCCGCGGATCTTGACAAGATATTCGCCAATCACCGGATTGACAGCGTCCTGCATTTTGCCGCCAGTTCCCTCGTGGCCGAAAGCATGGTTAAGCCTCTGGACTACTTCAACAACAATGTCCTTGGAATGCAAAGCCTGCTTGCCGCCATGGTTCGCCACGAGGTGGACAAAATTGTCTTTTCATCTTCCGCAGCCGTTTATGGAAAAGCCGAAAAAATGCCCATAGAGGAGGATGCGCCGCTTTTGCCAACAAACCCTTACGGCGAAAGCAAGCTGATGATGGAAAAAATGATGCGCTGGACAGCCCTTGCCCATGGTATGCGCTATGTGATCCTGCGCTATTTTAATGTGGCCGGCGCCTGGCCGGGAGGCGAAATAGGGGAAGACCACAGGCCGGAAAGCCATCTTCTGCCCCTTATCCTGCAAACAGCGCTCGGCAACCGTCCCCATATCGCCATTTATGGCGAGGACTATCCAACGCGCGACGGCACCTGCATTCGCGATTACCTGGATGTAACCGATCTGGCCGATGCGCATGAACGCGCACTGAATCATCTTGAAAATGGCGCCGAAAGCCTGGTTTGCAATTTGGGCAATGGCCAGGGCTATTCCGTAAGGGAAATGATCGATGTCGTCCGCAAGGTTACAGGCCGCGATTTTCCCGTCAGGCATGAAGCGCGGCGGCCGGGCGATCCACCAATGCTGATTGCTTCCTCAAAAAAAGCCCATGACGAGCTTGGCTGGCAATCGCAAAAAAGCCTTGAAGACATGATCGCCTCCGCCTGGGATTGGCACAGACTGCATCCAGCCGGTTATGGGGATTAATCAGGATTTAGAGTTGCGCGACCAGCGGTATTCCCTTCTTACCGCCCTCCTTTTCATCTCCCGTGCCTGCAAGGGCGCGCAGCTGGCTCATTGATTGCTCCAGGTTTTGCGGGTCGCTCACATCCTGGCATAAAAAGGCATTTATTTTGGGCATTGCGCCAATTGCCTCGTCAATCTCGGGATTTGAGCCTCTCTGGTATGCGCCAATATTGACCATATCCTCCACGCGCCGGAATGTGCTCATCCTGCGCGTAACAACACGCCCGGCCACAATATCTTCCCGCGGGCAGATGTCGCTGCGCAAACGGGAAATCGAACGCAGAACGTCAATAGCGGGAAAGTGCCCCTGGTCGGCAAGATCGCGCGTCAGCACAATATGCCCATCCAGAATGGAACGCACGGAATCCGCTATTGGCTCATTGAAATCATCGCCATCGACAAGCACGGTGTAAATTCCCGTAATCGTGCCCTTTGCGGAGCGTCCCGCCCTTTCCAGAAGCTTGGGCAGGTGCGCGAAAACAGAAGGCGTATAGCCCTTGGTGGTTGGCGGCTCGCCAACGGCCAGGCCAACTTCCCGGGCAGCCATGGCGAAACGCGTAACCGAATCCATCATCAAAAGCACGTCCATGCCCTTGTCGCGAAAATATTCAGCTGCAGCTGTCGCCGCGTATGCCGCGCGCATACGCACAAGTGGCGACTGATCAGAAGTTGCGATAACCAGGACCGAGCGGGCCATGCCTTCCGGGCCAAGATCGCGTTCCATGAATTCCACAACTTCCCTGCCACGTTCACCAATCAGGGCAATGACGTTGACATCGGCCTTGGTATAGCGTGCCATCATGCCCATCAAGGTGGATTTGCCCACCCCGGACCCGGCCATGATGCCCACGCGCTGGCCCTTGCCAAGTGTGATCAGGCTGTTGATGCAACGCACGCCCACATCAAGAATATCTGTAATGCGCGGCCTCATCAGGGGGCTGGGCGGATCGGCGTAAAGCGGCGCCAGGCCAGGCTGCCAGGTTTCCATGGCCTTGTGGGCCCATTGCGGCACAAATTGCGCCTGGAGTTCGTGCTGCCGCTGAAAATCCGCGGTCGCATTCTGGTTTTGCGGCAAGGGCGATGTGTAGATTTCCGCGCTGATTGGCGGCCCGGCATCAAGCGGCGAGCCAAAGGCGTCAAGGGCGCGTCCCAGAAGATGCGGACCCACGGGAAAAACGGGCGGCAGGCTGGTATTGCGAATCAGGCTTCCCGGTCTGATGCCGCGCATATCGCCGTAGGGCATGAAAAGCAGGTTATTGTCCGCAAAACCCACAACTTCTGCCGCAATTCCCTCGCTTCCGTCTTCTGGCAGCATGTGGCAAACAGCGCCAAGCGGGGCGCGCAGGCCCCCCCCCTGGGCC
>VSMX01000185.1 GCA_009773975.1 Desulfovibrio sp.
TTCCCTCGCTTTCGTCTTCTGGCAGCATGTGGCAAACAGCGCCAAGCGGGGCGCGCAGGCCCCCCCCCTGGGCCCCAAGGCCAACAACCTTGTTGACCTTGCCGTAAATACGCATTGGTGAACTCTGGGCCAGAAGCTTCTGGCAGGCAGCGGGGTCAAGTTTCATTATCTGGTCCTTCCGGCAGCAAAATGGCTATGATGAACCGCCCAGGGCGGCAAATTTTTCCAGGCCAGGCCAAGTTCGCGCTCATGCTGGCGCTCAAGCGGATTATGGGCCGCAAGCAGGGCATGGAAAGCTGGAGAATGGTTCATTTCCACAAGATGACAAAGCTCGTGCAGGCAAAGCTGATCCAGCAATATGGGCGCAAGCAGCAATCCGCGCCAATTAAGGCAAATTTTGGGCATTTGCCTGTCGCGTCTGGAACAGCTGCCCCAACGTCTGCGCTGGTCGCCAATTCGCACGGCAAAATCGCCAGCACCGAGTTTCTGCCCCATTTCACGCAGCCGGGCTGGCAATATTTCCCCGGCAAGCAATTTGGCAAAAGACTGCAGCAGCAAAATATGCAGGGCCGAACCTCGTTCAGGGCCAAAAACACGCAATTCCGCGCCAGTTTGCAAAAGGCATAATCGCCTGGAGCCATCCTCGGCCATGACACAGCGCTCGCTTCTGCGGGCATGCTGCGTGGCCTGTGAATATTCGCCGCAATGTTCAAGCCTGAAAAGCAAATTGGCGGCGGGAAATTGAATATATTCGGGTAAAAGGCCCATCGGTTCAACTTGCCACAAGCCAATGGCCATGTAAAGCGGCTGGCATGGAATCTGCTACTTACAGGACAAAACAAATAAAATCGGGAAATTTCTTCCCTTTTTGCAATCTATTGCATAAACAGCAAATTTGGAGAATCAGAAATGCAGATCAATTCCGCTTATCAGAGTCAGAATCTTTGGGATCTTGGCGCCATATCATCCGTTGAATCCAACTCGAATTCCACTTCCCTGATCTCTTCCGACAATCAGGGCGACACGGTTGAAATTTCCAGCGAGGCCCGCAGGCTTTTCTCGGAAGCCATCCATAAATACGACAGGCCTGAAACCTCCTCTGCCAATAGCGAAACCAAAGAGGATCAAGGCGAAACAGCCGGTGAGGATTCAGCAGGAGAAGGCGAACCCCAGGGCAGCGGCGCGCAGGGCGCGGGCGGTTCTTCCTCCTCTTCCTCCGACAGGGTGCAACAGATCAAAAACCAGATCCAGTCCCTCAAGAGCCAGCTTGCCTCGCTGACTTCCGGGATGGCCAAAACAGGCTCCATTGATGAAGGCTCGATGAGCAAGGTTTCCGCCCTCAATGCCCAGATTGCGGCCCTGGAAGCCGAATTGAACGCAATGGAGGCAGCGGGTTAGTGCCGGATACAGGCGGAAAATTTCTGCATTTTCAACATATCTGGCGGGCATTCCCGGGCATTGACACAATAAAGCCTCAGCTTGTCCGCTGCTGAAATTACGGTTGCGCAAATGTTTTTGGAGAGGCTGTTTTCCCGCCATCCCCTGCCCGCAAGCATTTGCATGGCGGGCAGTCCGGGGGTCTTATGGCCCCCTTTTAGCTTTTGCGTTCCAAAACAACCCCGTACATCCCGTCAAGCCAGGGATGCTCGTGCGGCGTCTGCCATTCGGCACAAAGCGAAAAATTGCTGTTTTCAGCCAGGAATTCACTCGCGGCAAGCTCGTTCTCCACAGGGTTGAGCGTGCAGGTGATATAGGCCAGTTTTCTGCCGGGCTGCAATTTCGCGGCCATGCCTGCCAGGATTGAGCCTTGCAGCTTGCGAAGTTCCGCGAATTTTTCCCTGCCCGCGACAATATCCGGCCGGCGCCCAAGCACGCCCAGGCCGCTGCAGGGAACATCCAGCATGATATTGCCGTCCCAGCTTGTGGAAGCCCTGGCCGCGTCTGCCTGCATAATTCCGGGAACCCGCACGCCAAATTTCTCGCAATTTTTGGCAAGCGCGGAAAGCCTTTTTTCCGAAACATCGCTGCACAATTCCACATTGACCCCAGCGCGCAAAAGGGCCAGGGTTTTGCCGCCAAAGCCTGCGCAGCAATCCCAAACAGGCTCCTGCCATTTATCAAGTCCGAGTTCATGCAAAATATGCCAGGAAGCCGGGGCCTGTGAAAAAACCTGCCCGGCATTGCGCAAGGCCAGGGTGTTTTCCGGCAAACATCCGGGAGCAAAGCAAAAGCCATTGTCCAGCCTTGCGTCGCAAGCCTTTTCCAGTTGCAGCAACACATCTTTCGAAGCCGCAGGGCCAGGCAAAAGGCCGCTCCAGGGGCGTTTGTTGCTCCTTTGCAGCAAATTCATGGCGTTTTCAAGGCCATAAGCGCTTTGCCAGAGTTCGGCAACCAGCAAAGGTATGCTGTAATAGATGGCCTGCCCGGCAAATGTGCCGTTTTCATACCAGGCCGGATTTTCAATCTCGTCCTTGCGCCTTTGCGCATTGCGCAGGAATCCGTTGGCCACGGCGGACAATTTGCCATAGCTTTGCGAGACTTGTTCCACCGCGCTGTTTATGGCTGCGTATGCCGGTATTTTTTGCTGAAAGAGCAGGCTGTAAAGCGCGATATTCAGAATATCCTGCATGGCCGCTGGAAGGGAGGCCGGTTTGGCCAAAAACTTGTTTGCAATATAATCCAGGCGGATCCTGTTTCTGCACACGCCATAAAACAATTCGCTGGCAAGGTTTTTTTCCGCTTGCGGCAATGAACTGCCAGCAAGCGCGCCATCCAGCGCCTCCTGGCTGGTTTTGCCCTGGCGCAGCGCCCTAAAGGCCTTTAAAGCCAGGCCACGCGCATCGTTTTTTAGATTTTTGGGGAGTGAGTTTCTGCTCATTCAATGAACTGCCTGAGCACATTTTCCAGAAAAGGCATCGGCACAAGCGTATCGTGGCATGGCCCCTGGGGACGTCTGTTGAGAATGCCGTAAACGGGCAACGGATAACTATCCTGGATGCCGCTTGCAAGGTCCCTTTCGCAGGCCACGGCAATAATCAGGCGCGGCTTGCACTCGACTACAATCTTGCGGGCTATTGTGCCGCCAGTGGCAATGGCCATCCTGAAGCCATATTTTTCCTGCATATCCAGCAGCTTCCCCACCTGGCAACTGCCGCAGCGGCGGCAATTTTGCGGCTGAAAATCAAGCCGTATGGAGCAGGAGCTTGCCTGGACGCAATGGGGCAGCAGCAAAAGCAGGTTCCCGGCCGCGACCTTTGGATGATTGGCAAGCACAAGCTCATTGTTGACCTTGATAAAGGAACGGCGCACCCGGCTTTTGTCAATGCCGAAAAACTTGCCCGTTATTTCCATTAACGGCAATAAAAGGCGCATCAGGATTTGCTTGACCGCACTGATGCCA
>VSMX01000186.1 GCA_009773975.1 Desulfovibrio sp.
ATATTATTCCAAGCGCACAATAAAGGAATGTTTCTGTTTCGGGGCAAATGGTTCAAACGGTAAACGTCGTGTTATTGATCCCCTGGGCAAAAGAAAGTGTATTGGAGCAACCAGGGCTAATTTGTCTCCCAATGGCGTTCTTTCGGTTACCAGCGAAGGCGCATATTGTTCTGATGGCGAGCGCTGGGGCCAGGCAGAAATGGTTTGCAGGAATTCCGGCCCCAGGACTCCCTGTTCATGGGTTTTCAGGGATGCCAACAATGGTTCGCAATCCTATCAAATTCCTTTTATTCGTGTTGAATCCTGTGGGAGATAAATATGTTTTCAATGCCCCAATACAAGGACCCGATTAGCCTGATCCCTGGAGGATGTCCTCAATTCCTTGATTTTGCAGGAAGTATTTCCTTGTGCGAAAATATCAAGTACAGCTTTGAGGAAATCCAGGACAAGTCCGTAAAAGGTGAATCAAAAGTCCGTTTGCATGTTTACCGTAAAAATGCTGACGGCGAGCTTGTGGATGAGCTTGATCCAGGCAAAAGAGGGCAGGGATACGGGTATGATCTCAATGCACTCAAGACCATAAAACCATGGCTGGGACAGTGGATTCCCATCCCTTTTTTACGCACCAGGGAACAAAGCTGGCCCGACAGTGATGAATGTCGTTTCGAGTATGGGCCAAGCAACTGGGCTCGTTGCCGTCTTGTGAAAAATGAGGAAAATCCGGAAGAATTACGGCTTGTTATTGTGTTTGATATGCAGGTGGAAAAACGTACTGACGAGAATTATGCCGCCTTATCCCATGATGATGTTGATACTCATGCGCATTTCAGGTTGGCCTGGCGTTTTCGCGACAATGCCTGGTTCATGGATTTGCCATGGGTTGAGGAATGGTTGCGGGAAATTTTTACCAGCTGGAAAAAAAGCCATGGCTCGCGCAGGACGGATGATGAAAGACTGTTCGAGCACCTGGCAAGTTATCTCGTTTATCTTGCGGTAATCAAGAATATAAGCAAAAATTGCGAAGTATATGTCATAAAGCCTGATGGGTCGGGCTGTGTGGATGTGGACCTGGTCCTTGATATCGGCAATTCGCGCACAACCGGCATTCTTGTGGAAACCCATACCCAGAGCGCGACCAATCTCAATGACAGCTACCTTTTGCAGCTCAGGGATATGGATAAACCGGAAAAAATTTATACCGATCCTTTTGAAACGCGCATAGAATTTTGTGAGGCCTCTTTTGGAAATGAAGCCTTGAGCCTGCGCTCCGGCAGAAGGACGCCTGCTTTTTTATGGCCATCCCCTATACGGATTGGTCCTGAAGCAGGTCGTCTTTCAACCAGATCCCGCTGTGAAAAAGGCACAACAGGGATGTCCAGCCCAAAACGATATCTTTGGGACGAGCGTGATTGGAAACGAACATGGCGTTTCAATACAGGCAACGAAAAAGCTCCATACGTTACACGGGGAACTTTGGCGCAGTTGGTCAATTCCAGTGGAACGCCTCTCTGTTGCATGAATGATCCGGGTTTTGTCAAAAACAGGAATTTTCGCAACCAGGAGAAGGAAAGTGCCCTGGAATCCCTGTTTACCAGATCATCCCTGATGATGTTTTTACTTATAGAAATAATCCATCAGGCTCTTTTAACCATCAATTTACCTGGACAAAGATTGAGGAGGGAAGCGCCGGCCGAACCCAGAAGACTGCGCCAGGTAATTTTTACGGTTCCGGGTGGCATGCCTGTTGCCGAACAGAAAATTTACAGGCGTTGGGCCAGGTGGGGCGTTCATGTGCTTTGGGAGGCCCTTGGTTGGGAACAATATTATGTTGGCAGGCAAAAAAGGCTTTCCCACAACGGCCCTACCGATTACCGCACCAGCCCGATTGTGCGTTGCGACTGGGATGAGGCCACCTGCACGCAGCTTGTTTATATTTATAATGAGATAAGCCGGAAGTTCCAGGGCGATGCCCAGTTGTTTTGTGAACTGGTTGGCCGCGAAAGGGAGTTTGATGGTAAAAGCGCACCCAGTGTGCGGGTGGCCACAATTGACATAGGCGGAGGGACAACCGATCTTTCGATTACCACTTTTGAATTAGCCAGTGACGCGGGTTCCACACCGCGCATGTCTCCCCATCCGGATTTTCATGATGGCTTTAGTCTCGCGGGGGATGATATTTTACGGGCAATAATTGCAGAATATGTGCTTGATTCCATTGGCTCTGCCATGGAAGAGGCGGGAGTGGGAGATATGCGGACTGCCCTGGCCTCCCTTTTTGGCAAGGACACAATGGACAGTAGCAAGGAAATGCTTAATCAACGCATCCAGTTTATACGGCAGCTTGCTGTGCCGTGCGCGCTTTGTCTTCTTTCCATGTATGAAAAAACCAATTTGAATAGTGATAATGAAATAATCAATCTCCGAATTGGAGATTGCTTTGCATTTTGCACCGATGAGGAAATTGAAAACGACAATAAAAAAAGTGTATCTGCGAGTGTGCCGAAAGAACAATTCCCCATGCCTGGCAAAAAAGTGCTGGATTATATAAGGGAGTACGTGGCCGCAAACGGCAATACAGATGATTTCAATGTTCTTGATGTAACAATCCGGGTAAGTGTGCGAAGAATTAATGATACTGTAAGTTCCACTCTCAAGGAAGTTTTGGCAAACCTTTGTGAAGTTATAAACCGTTATGATTGCGATGAGTTGATATTGACGGGACGTCCCAGCCGTTGGCCAGGCATAGTGGAAACAATATATTCCCTCTTGCCATTGCCGCCAGGAAAAATTCATCCGATGAGCGAATACAGGGTTGGAGGATGGTATCCATTTTCCGATGCGCTGGGCAATATTACAGATCCCAAAACAACTGTCGTTGTCGGCGCTATTTTATGCGCGCTTGCGGAAGGCCAATTGGAGGGCTTCTCATTTGATCCATCCAATCTTGGACTTGTCTCAACCGCCAGATATATCGGAGAAATGGAAATCAATGGACAGATCAAAAAAGACAAGGTCTGGTTTTGTGTTGATCCGCAAAAAGGCGAGGTTTCGCCCAAAAAGGCGGAAATTTCTTTTGGGGGCCCGTTATCTGTCGGTTTCAGGCAGCTCCCCCAGGAAAGATGGACAACCACGAGATTTTATTTTCTGGAATTTGTCAATGATGACGTTCGCAGAGAATATTCACGCTTCCTGCCCTTTACAGTAAAAATGGCTTTTGAACTTCCCGAAAAGGAAGATGACGATAATAAAGGCGCGGCCGCTAGAGACGAGGGTGAATTTTTTATTGAGGAAATTACTGGTAAAAATGGAGAAACTCCTTCTGGAAAAATCCTCGAA
>VSMX01000187.1 GCA_009773975.1 Desulfovibrio sp.
TCATTTTAACAGGCCGCATTCTCCAGATCTGTAACCAATTTGTGCAAAACTTTGTCAGTTTGCGGAAGGGCCTGAATCTTTTTTATGGCATGGATGACCGTGCTATGGTCGCGGCCAAAGGCTTTGCCGAGTTCGGGATAGGAAAGGCCGAGTTTGCGCCGGCACAAGTACATGGCCACCTGGCGGGCCAGTACGAAATCAGGCTTGCGGCGCGTGCCCAGAATATCCTCAGGCGCAAGATTGAAACCACGCGAGACAAGGCCCACAATATCGCCAAAACTCGTCACCCTCTCGTGGTTGCCGGTTTTTACCAGATTCTCAAGCACATCCTGGCTCGGGCTCTTGCCGTTCAAATCCATATAGGCTTCAACCTTGCGCGCCAGGCCCTGCAGCATGCGGAACTGGCTTGCGCGCCTTGCCAGGAAAAGCATCTGCTCGCGGCCAAGGCCAAGTTTTTTCTTTTTGCCCAGCATTTCAAGATAACGCAGCCGCACATCAAGATCGGGCTCGAACAATTCAACGACAAGGCCGCTTTCCAGCCTGGACCGCAAACGTTCCTTGAGATGGCTCATTTCTGCAACGCCGCCAAGATGCGCAAAAACCAGGCGCCGCGATTTCATGGCTGAATTGCTGTTGTCGCGCAGGCCCACGTCAATCAGCGCGCACAGGCGCTCCTGCCAGCTGTCGTAAGACCAGATTTCCTGCATATCGTCCAGCAAAAGAGCCTGATGTGTACGCCAGAAGGTTTCCTCGCCGGTTTTCTGCATGGCGGGAAACATTTCGGCGCAAAATGAGGCGGCATTGCGAAATACGACACGGCTGGCGCCTTCCTGGCGACAGAGCGATTTGTGAATTGCCGACAGGAGAAAGCTTTTGCCAACTCCGCTCGGCCCGCAAAGCACAAGGATGGCATAGTCGCAGCCTTCCGCGTAAAGGGCGGTGTTGGCCGCGCGTCTTGCGGCTTCGAAGGCGAAGGAGTTTTTCTGGTTGAATACCAAATCGGCAAAAGGATCGCCCCCGGTGTCAAGCGGCAGCTCAAGGGGCGGCGGGGCCGGCAGTTCCGGAATTTCCGGCATTTCGCTGTTGTCCGGCCACTGGTATAAAAGCCTTGGCAGCGAACCCGCGAATATTTCTCCAAGGGCATTTTCAAAAATTGGCCGTTTATGGTCGCGGAACCAGAAGGCAAAATAATTGTGGACAAAACCAATCAGCAATCCAAAGGCATTGAGGGTGAAATTGAGTCCTTCGAGCCATTGGAAAGCAGTCGGGTCATCCCTCAGGACTTCAAGCAGGCGCTCTTTAAGGTTCTCCTGACGATAAATGCCTGCCGTGCCGAAAGTCTGGTTGGCGGAAATATCCGCGCTTGAAATTTCATTGGCCATGGCTATTTTCTCGACGGTTGCTTGAGCATTTCTGCCTTAAAAAATGCCCCGCCATTTGCTTTTGCAAATGACAGCCACGGCGACTGTATTAATGCCGGCTTGTGGATAGCGGTTACAAGAAGCTGTATTCAAAACCGCTCCTACCGCGGCAACCGTTGGCATGCCCTGCCTGCCGGAATGAGCCGGTCTGCAGACCGGCTCATTCCATTACTTCGCAGGCGCAGCCTGCCAAAACGACAGCGCCGAAGCAAATGTGTCTTTCTACCAGAAAAATAAGACTATTTCCAGGCGATGCAATTTGTGCCGGTGAAAGAGCCACGAAAAAATTTTTTCACGACAAGATCATCGGCTGCAATGGAAGCACAATCTCCACATAATCAATGAATAAATAGATATTATCTAAAATTAAAATGTAAAACAAGTCGTTTTAAGACAATGTTGTGGAAAACTTGTAAAAAGTGTCTGAAACTTTTACACATGTTGATAAGCAGGATCTGGCGAAAGGCGGCAAAGGGCAAGAAAAAGCCCCGGAAACCTGGTGTTTCCGGGGCGTTAACTTACAAATTATATTAAAGATGTCTCACGCAATAACACCGGCCATCTGCGTTTTGCATTTGGGGCAGACGCCTTTTTTGGCCAGTACGCGCGTGCTGTAGCCGGAACGCTCCACAAGCGTCTGGCCGCAATTCGGGCAAAATGTGTTCTGGCCAAGCAATCCGGGAGCATTGCCTATGTAGACATTGTGCAATCCGGCATCCTTCCCGGTTTGCCAGGCTTTTTCGAGAGTATTCAGCGGTGTGGACGGATGATTGATCATTTTGTTGGCCCCGTGAAAGCCGGAAATATGCCATGGCGTTTCTGGCCCCAGATCGTTCTTGATGAAAGCGGCGATTTTGGCGAGTTCTTTCGGATCGTCATTCACGCCTGGTATCAGCAGGGTTGTTACTTCAACCCACCAGCCAAGTTTTTTGGCGGCCAAAAGATTGTCGAGCACAGGCTGCAGCCGGCCGCCGCAATAATGACGGTAAAAATCGTCATTCATGCCCTTGAGATCGATATTGGCCGCGTCGATGCGGCGGGAAAGCGTCATCAGCGCATCGTGGCTGAAAAAGCCGTTGGTTACCAGAATTGTCTTCATGCCCCTGGCTTTGGCCTGGCCTGCGGTGTCATAGACCTGTTCGATATAGACCGTAGGCTCGTTATAGGTAAAGGCCATGCTTGGGGCCCCGTTTTCTTCTGCCAGGCGCGCAAGGCTTTCTGGACTGACACGTTTGCCGGGAATGACGCTTTTGGGCGAAACGGCCGCGACATTGTGGTTCTGGCAAAATTTGCAGCCAAAATTACAGCCCGCGCTGCCTATGGAAAATGTTTTTGTGCCAGGCAAAAAATGATAAAGGGGCTTTTTTTCGACGGGATCCATATTCACGGCCGTAACCAGATCGCCCACCAGGGTTCGTAATTCCCCATCCCTGTTTACCCTTACGCCGCAAATTCCCTGCCCGCCGTTTTTTATCTTGCAGCCATGCGCGCAGACATTGCAGTTGACCGAACCATCCTCATTGGCATTCCAGAGCATGCCCCGCATATCATTATCCTTTCAATATTAATAACATTAATAATTAAATTATGGTTTACCGGGCTGCCAGTTGGAAGCTTCCCAGCTCTGCGCCGAACCCGGAACGAAATATGGTTGATGGGGCGCAATTTCCATCGAAGCCACTCCGGGATGCCGTACATTCTGCTGCGGAGTCTGCAAATCCGGCGCCCTGTACAGATCGACAAAGGGCTGATGCTGCACCTTTGGCGGAAAATTGGGCGAAACCAGGGGCATTGAGCCCGGACGTCCCGGATTTTTAGGCGGCGTAAGCTCTGTAAGTGGCCTGAAACCGGGGCCAGGCCTCATGCCAGGCCCAAATCCGGGTCTGTGGCCGAAATTTGGCCCTGGTCCAAA
>VSMX01000188.1 GCA_009773975.1 Desulfovibrio sp.
AAAGGAGATTCCGGAGCCATGTTTTTGCGCAGCATTTCCGCATTCTTGAACAGATAGGGAAAATAGAGGAAAGAAATCCGTTTTTCCGCCTGCGAGCTGGCCGGCTGGGTTGCCATTTCCAGCCCTCCCATCGAAACGCGCTGCTGCATGACAGTCCAGTCGCCAAGCTGCATCGCGGGGAAAACCTTTATTTTTATTTCGCCCTTGCTCAATTCATCCACGCGTCTGGCGAATTCCTGTATTGCCTGGTCTTCCAGCGTATCCTTGGGAAAAGTATGGCCAAGTTTCCAGTTCTGGGCGGCATATGCCGCATCGCACAAAATAAAACCCAGCACAACAAGCATTGCCAACAGTTTGCGTGTGATTCCCATCATAAAAACATCCTCCTTGATGGCCGTGGAAACAGACTTCACCAGGGCCGGTTGAAAATCAGGCCAGTCCGAACAGGCGCGGCAGCCATAAAGCCAGTGGTTCGCAAAAAGTAACCAGAAAGCACATGGGTAAATAGCCGATACAGAGAAGGATTATTAACGGTTTAAGAATTTGGGCAAATTCAACATTGCCTATGCGCATACTGAAATACAGGATGCCGGCAAATGGCGGCGTAAGCGTTCCCATTGACAAATTCACCCCGATTATGGCCGCGAAATGCACCGGATTCATGCCTATGGCCTTTACCAGCGGAAGCAGAAGAGGGGCCATGAGCAGAATGCCGGTAGCGTCATTCATAATCATCCCGACAAAAATCAGCGCGGCATTGATCAGCAGCAGCAACACTATTTTATTGTCGGTAACGGAAAGCAGGAAATCGGCCAGCTGTTGCGGCAATCCGCCAAACACGAATTGCTGGCTTAACATGAGGCCAAACAGAATCATCACCATGATAGAGCCAACGGCAGTGGCGGAATCCGTAGCGGCCTTGACGACTCCTCCTGTGGCAAGGCCGCGATAAATCAGGAAACCGACGGGGATAGCGTAGGCGGCGGCGACAGCTGCCGATTCTGTTGGCGTCATTATGCCTCCATAAATTCCGCCAAGTATGATCACCGGCATCAACAGAGCCGGAAAAGCCGCAAATATCGCTGAAGGCAACTTCTTTACCGTTTGCGCAAAGGGAATTTTGTCAACCGGAATTGCCTTTCGTTTTGCGTAAAACCAGTTGGCAACGCAAAAAATTATCATAAGCACAATGCCTGGCATCAGGGTGGAAAGAAAACAGGCGAGGATGGAGGTTTCAGTTACCCAGCCATAGACCACCATATTGATGCTGGGCGGAATCAGCAGCCCAAGCACGGAGGCATTGGCTATCAAAGCGGTGGCGTATGCCCTGTCATAACCCTGGCTTACCATGCGGGGAATAAGCAATGGCCCTGTAGCCGCCACCCCGGTAAGGCCAGAACCCGAAATCGCTCCGATAATTGCGCAGGCAAAAACCGCTACCGATCCAAGCGCTCCCCTGAATCGTCCTAATACCAGATCGCAAAGCTTGAGCAGGGCGTCCGCTATGCCGCTCTCACTCATCAATGCGCCAGCAAAAACAAAGAGCGGAATGCAAAGAAGTACGGGGTTCACAAGCTGTTCAAATCCCCACAAGAACAGGCCGCTCATGCTGCCTATGTCTGTGCAGAGGACCATGTACATCAGTGCCCCGCCAAAGCAGAAAGGCAAGGGAGTGCCAAAGGCAAGCAGGCCCACAAGAATGCAGATACTTATTGCCAGATCGACTAGCATGGGCTTTCCCCGTTGCCGAAAATCACGCGCAACCGCCTGAAACTCCGTGAAAGATGGAGAAGGCAATAACAGGTAATCAGAATCATCCCGGTGGCAATGGCCGTTTCGCCTATATAGAGAGGCAGAAAAAGATAGCTTGTCTTGCGGTGCGCCTCCAGACTGTAAAAAAAGTATTCAACAGCATACCAGGTGAGCCAGACAGAAATGATGAGGCTGAAAACTCTGGCGCAAAAATCAAATACGGCCACAGGGCGCGGTTTTGGGAAAAAAACCGGCAGAATTTTTGCCACGATTTGCGTATCGTCACGGGAGGCGTTGGCGCAGCCCAGCATGTACATCCAGATGGCCGGGAAAATTATGGTTTCATCCAGCCACATGAGGGGCATATGGAGAACATAGCGCAAAAGAACCTGAACACACTCCATTATGGTGGCAAGCAAAAGAAGAAAAGTTAAAGACCAGCGAAAAAAACGCTCCATTTATCACTCCAGCCATCCTGACATCTGAACAAGACTTTCGCCATGAGTGTATTGCTGTCATTTACATGACGCCCTGGCGAGAAATATCTCCTTCAGCTTAAGTTTGGGCACGAATATAATCCCGGTTACAATTTTACATCGCTTTCTTTTCGGTTTTATATCCTGGAATAAGGTATGTGCCCGCAACCGTCCTGTCGTATTTCGCAAGACTATGTTCGCTCGGAATGCCTTGCGCAAGGCTAAATTCCATACATATGGAATTAATCAGGGCAAAAACGGCTCCGAAAAGATCAATATAGGAAAACAGTTCAACATCGACAGTTAAAAGAATGTTGCTGATTTCCGCCAGAGGTGAAAACTCATTGTCTGTTATGGCGACAATGATGGCTCCTTTCTGGGCCGCATCCCTGGACAAATCCACCACAGCTTTGGGGTAGCGGGGAAAAGCCATGCAAAAGACAAGGCTGTTCTTGTCAATGCGGGACATGGCGGCTGCCTGAATCACGGACGGCCCGCTCATGGAAATTAGTTTTGACGTTATTTTGGACAATAGCTGTTCAAAATAAATTGTCGCCGGATATGCGCTCATATCGCCAATTACGGCCATGTTGGAGCTTTGTTTCATCAGCGAAACACATTCGGAGATTTTTTCAACCGGGCAGTTTTCAAGCAGCTTGTTAAGATTGGCTATTTCTTTTTTTATCAGAGCGCGGGTCATGCCTCCGGATTCGTTGATTTTGCCATGATGAACTCTGGTGTTGTGAAAAAATGTGGCATGGGAAATTTCGTTGTTCCTGAGAGTTTGCATGGCTTTGGAAAAATCCAGAAAGCCGCCATAACCCAGGGACTGGCAAAATCTGCTTACCGTAGGCGCGGATGTGCCGATTTGTTCCACGAACTCCGCCAGGGATAGTACGCCGAGTGTGTCGGGATGCTCGTAAAAATAAGATCCAACCTTTCGTTGTTGAGGCGTCATGTTTGGCAGTGCCTCTCGGATTTCATTAAGTGCGTCCTGAAACATTCATTCACCTTATTTTTATATTTTTTATTAATAATTAAAC
>VSMX01000189.1 GCA_009773975.1 Desulfovibrio sp.
ATTGCGAAGATGGAATTTATTGGCCAAAAAATTATTGAGATTGAAAATGGCTGAAGATTTTTTTTATGGATCGCTTGCCAGCGCCAGGAATGCGGCATCGATTTCGAAGAGAGGAATGGCTCTTTGCCGTGTGTTCGCGGCTGTGCCAAAGGGCTTGCGCGGCATCCGCGAAAAGGCCGGCTTGTGCCGGAAAGAGATGTCCATGCCCATGGGGGGGAGCCTGCGAACCCTGTATCTGTTGTTTTTTATTGCCTGCATCGCAATTTGCGAAAATGCCGCGGCAGCCGACAATGCGGTGACAGCCAGGGAAATCTTTGCAAAAATGCCCGAAAGCATTTTTGAAAGCACGGCCGAGGGGCTGGATGACAAGGACAAGCAGGATTTGCTGAATTGCGGCCGGTCGGAATTTTGGGAAATTATTCAGGAAACTCCTGACGCCATGGTTTTTTCAAATCTGCCCTTTGGGGAAAAGACCATGGGTTTGCGCCTGTTCCGCAATGAGATCGATGGATCGACATTTATCGCGGCCGGCACAATGGATGATCCGGTATGCACAATCGAGTTCTGGAAAAACGATGCTTTTGGGAGGCTCGTGCCTGTTGACGGCCCGGACGAGCCGGCAATCTCCGATTTTTTGAAAAAAGGCCGCAAGCTTCCCCGCAATGCCCAGGCCACAATCCTGGTCTGCCTGGATATTGGCGGCGTGGTGGCCAGGCCTGTTTTCTGGAATAAAAGGGGAATGCTCGACATTCCCCTTGACAATGCGGTCAATTTCAAATGGGAAAATGGCAAGTTTGAAAAAGAAATAACGCCCATCCGCTAGCGCTTTAAACGCCATTGCGGTTTGACAAGCCAAAGCGGAATTGCTCGCGGGCTATCTTTGCAGCCAGTTTTCCAGATTGGCCTGATAAACTTCCCTTTCCATTCTGGATTTGCCATACCAGCCGGCCGCCATTCTTTGCCTTGCGGCTTCTGCCAGAATTACTGCCGCGGCCACGGAGACATTCAGGCTCTGGATCATGCCCAGCATGGGGATATAAATTTCGCCGTCGGCATGGGCCAGCAAATCTTCCTCAACGCCTTCATGCTCATTGCCCAGAATAATGGCTGTGGGCCGCAGAAAATCCCATTCCCACAGGGATTTGGCCGTATCCGAAAACGAGGTGGCGAGGATCTGGAACTTGTCCTTTCGCAATTCCGCAAACATTTCGCCCGAATTCTTGTGCCGGACTGTATCCACCCATTTCCTGGCAGATGCCGAGCTTTTGCGCCCAAGTATGGGAAAGGCTGTTCTGGTATAGTGCAGATGAACATTCTTGATGCCGAAAGCATCGCATGACCTGTAAATCGCCGAAACATTGTGCGGATCGTGAATATTGGACAGCACAAGCGTAAGATCCGGCTGCCTCCTGGCCAGGACGGCTTTCATCTTTGCAAGGCGTCGCGGCGTGATTGAGCCGCTTTCGCGAATTTCGTCTCCGCCTGCGGGCCCCTGTTCCGTATTTGTAAGAATATCTTTTGACATGAAAACTATTTGGCAGAAAAAAGTTTGCAAGGCAAGCGCATTGCAAAACCGGAAAATTTGGCTTAAAAAATAAGGCATATATTTATGGCAATTTAAAATTCGTATTGCCATGCCGACTGCATGCCATACTCGTCCGGCAAATTTTATCCTGGAGCGCGCCATGCCAAAATTTCGCGTCTTGCCCCTGCTTGTCCTGGCAATCCTTGCCGGGATATCGCTTTTCTTTCCCGATGCAATCTGGGCCGCGGGCCATGACCATCCCACAATACCCGGAAACCAGATTTCCGCTGTCTGGGTCATCCCCTTTGCCTGCATGCTCCTGTCAATTGCCATCATGCCGCTTGCAATGCCGCATTTCTGGGAGCATCACTTCGGCAAGATAGCGGTCTTCTGGGGGCTCGCCTTCCTTGTGCCCTGTTTTCTTGTCTATGGCCTGGGCACAGCCATGTACGAGGCCCTGCACATAATCCTGCTGGACTATATTCCTTTCATAGTCCTGCTTTTCGCCCTCTTCACCATTGCAGGCGGCGTGCGGCTCAAAGGCTCGCTGGTCGGCACGCCCGTGGTCAACACGGGCATCCTGGCTGTCGGCACAATCCTGGCCAGCTGGATGGGAACCACAGGCGCTGCCATGCTGCTTATCCGTCCGCTTCTGCGCGCCAACGCCCATCGCAAATACCGTGTCCATTCCGTGGTTTTTTTCATCTTCCTGGTTGCGAATATCGGCGGCTCCCTCACGCCATTGGGCGATCCGCCGCTTTTCCTCGGCTTTCTCAAGGGCGTAAGCTTTTTCTGGACAACAGTGCACCTGTTTGTGAAGACAGTCTGCATGTCCCTTGCGCTGCTGGCCATCTTCTTCATTGTTGACTTCATCCTTTACAACAGGGAAGGCCGCCCGAAACCGCCACACGATCCCGGCGCGGCCGAAGAAAAGCTCGGCCTCGAAGGCACAATCAATCTGCTTTTGCTCCTCGGCGTTATCGGGGCCGTGCTGTTCTCGGGCATGGTGAATTTCGGCACCTGGCTGACAATTTACGGCGTGCCGGTCGAAGGCCAGAATCTGTGCCGCGATCTGTTCCTGCTTGTTCTGGCCGGCCTTTCATGGAAGTTTACCAGCCGCAAGTCCCGTGAAAAGAACGGCTTTTCCTGGGCGCCAATCGAGGAAGTGGCCAAGCTTTTCTTCGGCATCTTCCTGAGCATGATTCCGGCGATCTCAATTCTCAGGGCCGGCACAGAAGGCGCGCTTGCCCCGCTCATCAAGATGGTCTCCACCCCCGACGGCCAGCCGGTCAACGCCATGTACTTCTGGCTTACTGGCGCGCTTTCGAGCTTCCTGGACAACGCGCCGACCTACCTTGTCTTCTTCAACACCGCAGGAGGCGACGCCCAGCATTTGATGACGGATATGGCGACAACCCTGATCGCAATATCCGCGGGCGCTGTGTTCATGGGCGCGAATACCTATATCGGCAACGCGCCGAACTTCATGGTTCGCTCCATCGCCGAAAACCAGGGCGTGAAAATGCCAAGCTTCTTTGGCTACATGGTCTGGTCAATAGGCATCCTCGTGCCGCTCTTCCTGATTCTGACCTGGCTGGTGTTTATTTAGTGGAAATATGAGTTATTGCAAAGGTTTCGCAATATAAATATTATCAGGCCCGGCATATATGCTGATGCCGGGCCTGACATTTATAATAAAATCAAACGGA
>VSMX01000019.1 GCA_009773975.1 Desulfovibrio sp.
GCGCGAAAGGATGCGCCAGAGCAAATTAATGGATTATGAGGGCTTTGGCCGCGAACTGGCGGGATTATATAAAATGATGTGGGAAAATAGGTTATGCAAATCTTCTTTTACCGGATAGGCGCGCCATCTCCGCGCTCTTTTCCGGATTCGTTTTGCGTCTGGCATTGAGCTGAATGTTGAAATCAGCCGGGCGATGCTGATTCCATAACTGCCATGCCCATGAAAGGAAATCTTTGTGCCCGGCTGAGTGTTTATTCCGCCTGAATCGCCCTCCCTTATTTCAAGACATTTTTTAAAAAAACGCTAAACATTCCTCCTTGCAAAAAACAAGGAGGAGAGAATGAAAAAAATTACCGATGGCGATCTGAAAAAACTCATCGGGGTTCGGGGCAAGCCGCGCCTTGTTCCGGTTGGCGCGTGCGTATGGCTCAAGGTAAGCATGAATGCGCGGGGGGAGACGAGCAAACGCTGGCTGACGCGCTATTACGAGAAAGGCAAGCCCATCAAGAGAATAATCGGGAGTTTCCCGGAGCTTTCCCTGGAAAAGGCCAAGGCCCTGGCTTATGACCTGCGATCTCCGATTGACCCTCCTCCTCCAAACAGCCAGATGACGCAGCTGCAGATTAGCCTGGCCAAAAATGTGGCGCGTTTGCTGGAATTTTCCGCCCGGCCTGTTGGAAGCAGGCTTACCTTTGAAGATGCGGCCGCGGGCTGGCTGGAAAGGAAAAGCCGGGAGTGGGCCAAAAGCCATGGGGAAAAGCAGCGCCTGCGCCTGGAATCCTATCTGTTGCCGCGGCTTGGCAATATGGCCGTGGCCGAAATAAGCATGGCGCACATTGAACGGATTGTGGAAGAATTGTCCAACCGGGGCGACACGGCGCGGCGTGTTTTCCAGATCATCCGCTGCGTGCTGCAGTATGCCAGGAAGATTGGCGAGCTTGATGACAACTCGATCTTTCTCGATATGCTGGCCTACGGGCGTTATGATTTGCCGAAAGCGGGCCAGGGCAAACATTTCTATTCCGGCCTCGGCGCGCTGGAGATTGGGCGCCTGCTGCTTGACCTTGACCGGAACAAAATCCTGAAGCCAGGCGCGGCTTCCACAGCGCTTTGCCTTGCGCCATACGTATTTGTGCGGCCAGCCGAACTTTGCGGGGCGCGATGGGAGGAAATAAATTTCAACGAAGCGTTCTGGCATATTCCGGCCCAGAGAATGAAAATGCGGCGGCAGCATCTGGTGCCTCTTTCCAGGCAGGCCCTTGACATTCTGAAAGCATTGGGCGGCGGGGAAAAGGCCGGGCTTGTTTTCCGGAACAGCATGGGGCGCCCGCTTGTTCCGGAAAGCCTGTGCGTGCAGCTGCGGGCCATGGGCTATGGCTACAAGCAAAGCGGCGTCACCACCCATTCATTTCGCGGCATGGCATCAACCATTCTGCACCAGGATCTTGAATATCCTCCCCACCTGATTGAGCTGCAGATGGCCCACATCGAGACCAACAAGGTAAAAAGCGCATACGACAGGGTTAATCCTTTTTCGTTTTTCGAACGCAGAAAGGAGATGATTCAGCGCTATGCGGATCATCTTGACAGCTTGCGGCTGAAAGCGAAGAACACGAGCTGAGGGAGAGGCGAATTTTGCCGGAAGGAAAAGCCTATGGCATTTCCTGAATGGAAATATCCATTTCCAATGGATATTTCCATTCATTTGCAAGGTTCGGGCTTGCCCCAGGGCTCTTCCGCCCACTGCTCATAAAAGCCCAGCGTTCTCTGCGCCATGGCCTCGATGCCGATTTCCGGCCGGATGGCCTCTCCGCCATGCACAAGGCGCGCCCGCAGGCGCTCATCGCGCATCAGGCTGATCATGGCCCGGGCAAGGCTTTGGGGATCATTGCCAGGCACGCGCAGGGCCGGCGCCGGCCCGTTTTCCGCAGCCTTGAGCCGTTCGGAATGCAGGGGGCTGATCGCGCAAATCAGCGGCGCGCCGGCAGCAATGCCGGCCCACGCTGTTTCTGGATATTCACGGGGATCGGTACCCGGGGCAAGCCAGGCATGGCAGCAGGGAAGAACGACCGGGAGGGGCTGGTCGGCCAGCAGGGAAAGCCTTGAGGCAACGCCAAGATTTTCGGCCTCGTTAAGCACTTCCCGAAAACGCGGGCCAGACCCGAACATCCGCACCTCCCAGGGGGGCAGGTCGGGCCGCTGCCAGAGCGCGGACATGGCCCGGATAACCAGCAGGGCCCCGGACTGCGGCTCAAGACTTTGCGCCATGCCAAAAACAAAACGGCGATTGCCGCCCTCGCCCCACGGGCGGCAGGGAAGCCAGCTTTCCATCTCGATGCCGGGCCGGTCAATTATGGTTTTTATGGTTTTGGCCAGCCCCTCGCTGATGCGCTCCGCAACGTGGCCGGATCCGCAAAGCACGCGGGAAGCGGCCCGCATGGCCTTGCTCGTGAGATTTTTGCCTTCCGGCGCTTTCAGAAAAAAGGCGTGGGCCAGGATGGCCGTGTCTTTTTTGCGCATTTTGAGGAGCATGCGGCCAACGGGCATCGATTCCTGGCCAACGGTCTGGATTATCAGCCTGGAATGTTTGCGCTGCCAGCGCCAGAGCTGAAAGCGCGAAAAAAACCCCCACAGCAAACAGGGAATGCCATATTCCAGGGCCTTTTGCTCAAGGGGGCTGCCCTTTTCGAATACAAGCAGGGGCGCGAGGCGTCCCCTGTCGCGCATGGCGCGGGCAATGCCCAGGGCCTGGGCTTCATCAAGGGCGGCCAGGCGCCGGGCGCGTTTTGCGGCCCACTGGTCTTCTGGCGCCGCGGACTTGCCCCGCAGGCAGATAATGGCTACCCGCATGGCGCTTCCCCGCGGCTGTTATTTTCTATCCACTCCAGAAAAGGCAAATTGCCCCCGGCAACGGGCAAAGCGACAATGCAGGGCACCTGGTAGCTGTGCAGGAGCTTTGCCGCCTCCATAAAAGCCGGCAGGGCCTGGTCGCTTACCTGGGCGAGCAGCAGGCATTCTTCATTTTCACGGATTTCGCCATCCCACCAGTAAACAGACGTGGCCCCGGGAACAATATTAATGCCGGCGCACAATTTGCGGCCGGCAAGAATACGCGCCAGTTCCAGGGCTTCCGCCCTGCTTTTGGCTGTCATGTACACGAGGCTGCTCATGAATCCTTCCCGGGCCATAAAGAAATAACCGCCCGTGGCATTTGGAAAATGATCTCAGGCGCTCAGCGCGGCGCAAATTTTGTCGTAGCTCGCCGCTATCTCCGGCATCATCTGTTTGGCTTTTTCCCAGTCGCCGCCGCGTATGGCTTTTTCCTGATCCAGAACCAGGGTCTGCATTTCGCCAAAGCCGAGCGAGCCGCATACGCTTTTGAGCGTATGCACGGCCCGGCCGGCCGCTTCGCTATCGTCGTCGGCAACTGCCTGCACAAGTTCCATATAGCTTTTTTCGTTCAGGAAACGCCCGAGATATTTTTCGAGCATGGCCTCATTGCCCATAAATCGTTCCAGGGCGCTCTTCAAGTCAATGCCGGCTGCCTCCAGCCGCGCTTCCTTTTCCGCATCCATATTGTCCAATAATCCCTTGTATCAGTTGTTTATTTTTAATTAATTATCGGCATTTCCATTAATGCCCGATATTATTGTAATGGTCGCGAATCCTGTTTTCAATCCTGTCAAGGCAGGCCAAAAGACGCGGATTGAAAAGGCCGCATTTGCCGTCCTTGATCATCCGCGTGGCTTCGTCATGCGACAGGGGCGGCTTGTAAACGCGCTTGCTGACCAGCGCGTCATAAACATCGGCAACGGAGACGATCTGCGCGCACATGGGGATGTCATCTCCTGCCAGATGCTCGGGGTAGCCCCGGCCGTCCCAGCGCTCGTGGTGGTAAAGGGCAATTGTCCGCGCATATTCGTAAAAGGGCAAATTCTTCAACTGCCTGATATTTGCCAGCATCTTGTAGCCAAGCACGGTATGCTGCTTCATTTTTTCAAATTCGTCTTCGTCAAGGCGGCCGGGCTTGTTGAGAATCTTGTCCTCAACGCCGATCTTGCCCACGTCGTGCAGCATGGAGGCCCGGGCAATCTGGTTCTTATCCTCGCTGCTGTATTCGGAACCGATATCCTCGTCCTCGAGGAAAAGCTCGGTAATTTTGCGAATCCTGCGCACATGTTCGCCGGATTCCTCGCTGCGGAACTCGGTTGCGGTGGCCAGCGCCTCAATCATGCCCATATTCATTTCATCAAGCTGCCGGTTGCGCCGCTCAAGCTCGCGCGTTTTTTTCTTGACCTCGATTTCGAACTTGTTGCGCTTTTCGTAAAGCTCGATGACCGATGTGACCCGCCGCCAGACAATGGCCGGATTGACAGGCTTGGAAAGCACATCCATTACGCCGTGATCGTAGGCGTAGGTCACGGATCTGTCATCATCGGAAGCGGTAATCAGGAAAACGGGAATCTTTGTGGGCACGCCCATTTCCGAAAGCCTGCCCAGAATCTCCAGGCCATCCATGATCGGCATCTCGATATCCAGCAGGATGGCGCTGAACTTGTCCGGCTTTTCGGCGACATACTGCAGGGCCATGGAGCCGTTATCCGTGGCGACAACCTCGAAATGGACATTTTCCCAGTATTCGGAATAATTGTGGGCGCCAGGCGCATCACTGGAACCGGGAGCAGGGGCTCCACCCAGACCGACGCCCTTGAGGAGAAAAGCCTGACCCAGCATATCCTGGATCATTTCGGAATCGTCAACAATAAGTATTGTTCTGGTTTCTTCCCAGCTTTGCATGAAAGAGATCCTGTCAATTGAAGTAAGTTGGGCTTCCAGGACGACCATTTCGCCAAATGCAAATATGCATGGCCTGAAAATAATAGAACATTAAACGGAATCCCGCAAGAGCGGCCCCGTTAAAACACTGCCAATAGATGGCCATGCCCTACAAATTGTCATCCTTGTTTTTATCTGGCCAGCTCCCTTGCGAGAATGAAAGCACGCGGCAGGCCGCGCCCGGGGGCGGCGCTTTTTTTGGGGTCGCGCTCTCAAGGCCGAAGGAAGATATTGTGATCTGCCCGCCTTTGGCTTCTGGCCGGTCCACGCGTCTTTCCTGCTGCCAGCAATAATTGAAAAGCTGGTTCTTGAAATGTTTGGCCTGAATCAGGGAAAAAATCAGACAGGCTTCTTCCCAGCGTTTTGTCGGCTCAAACCGGCTTGTGATTGTGGCATATTTGCTCCACAGGGCCATCAATGAGGCCTCGTCTATGGAATCAAGCTGCCGGGCAAGCTTTTCAAGAAGTTTTTCCATCTGATATTCCTGTGTTGGGGCTGCATTTTCATTTGCCTGAAAATTCCGCCTGATGAAAATTTGCCTAAATCCCGTTCTGTCATTATTATTTGCAAGGCATTCGCATTGCCGCGAAGATGAACTTTAACCAGCTAACGGCTGCTTGTCCAGATGGCATTTTTAATCCCCCACAATGCGCGCGATCCGGAAACCGCCCCGGCCCTGGCCCGTATTCTGCCCCTTTGGGAACGCCTGGCCTACGGCGCGGATCTGGCCGATCCCTTCTGTTCCGGGCCGCAATGGCAGCTTTCCTGCCAGGAAACTTTCGCGCCCTGGCGGCGCATCTATCTGAAAAGCGCGGCCAACTCCCTGCTTGCGCTTTCGGAAATGCGCGATGACCAGGGCAATGGCATTTTGATGCCGCTCGATTCGGACTGGCTTTTTGGCACAACCCTGCTTGGGCCCGAAAGCCCCGACCTGCTTGGAGAGGCCCTGGCAGAGTTGCGGCAGCAATACAAGCCCTGCCTGCTTGCCGTCTATCTTTCGGGCATGGAGGAAAATGCCGGTTTTGCCGCGTTTGCCCGCCGTTTTCGCAAAAACTGCCTCTTTCACCTGCATAACGAATCCGTGCAGTGCATGGCCTCCCTGGCCGGCGGACTGGACGGATTTTTTTCGCGCCGCAGCGCCCATCACCGCGCAAAGATCAGACGCGCCTGGCGCAAGGCCAGGAGCGAAGGCATGGTATTCGAACGCTTCAATCCCGAAAATCCAGCCCTGGCGCTGCAGCTTTACCAGCGCATGCTGGCCGTGGAGGAAAGAAGCTGGAAGGGCCTGAGCCATTGCGGCATGACCGAGCCCGCGCCCAGACAGTTTTATGCCAATCTTTTGCGCCGCACCTCGCAAACCGGCATGGCCAGGGTCATCATTGCCTCAAGGGATGGGCGGGATATCGGCTTTATTTTCGGGAGCGTTGGCGGGGCGACCTATCGCGGCCAGCAGTTCAGCCATGATGCGGATTTCGGGCGGTATTCCCTTGGCCATGTCCTGCAGGTCGAGATGATTGAATGGCTGTGCGAAGAGGGGCTGGAACGCTATGATCTCGGTCCCTGCAGCGGGCCGGGCATGCAGTACAAGTGCCACTGGATCGACCATGTCCGCCCAATCCGCACCTGGGCTCTGGTCTGCAAGCCATGATCCTGAAAAAGCAGGGTTTGCCGGATATGTGCGGGCCTTGCTGACTTGAAAAAATTGCGGCCTGCATTAATGCGGGGCAAAGCAAGGCATTCCGCGAAGCAGACAAAAAAATTAAAAAATAATTTGACATTTTTTTGATTCTTTACGAGGATGCCTTAAAGTCTCTTATTGGTATGCCGATAAGGACGATGTTGAGTGGGATAGGGGAGTTTCAATACATCATGTATTGGACACGCCGGCCAGTTGCAGGGAAGCAGTGAGCCATTCATGGAGGAATGGACATGTCGATGATACAGAATAATTATTCCCTGGACACATTATCAAGACAAGACGACGCCGTGAATGAAGACGAGCAGAATCTTGCCCGGTTAAATCGTTATCTGGCTATTTTGGAAAACAACAGAAAGGCCGCCAGTTTTGTTCCGGACGAAGCCCTCATGGCTCTGGACATGGCGGAATTTGTTCGCCAGCGCCTGCATGACAGAAATCTGCAAAGCAGTCCTTCCGCAGCGCGCATGGCCCTTTCTCTCGTGCAGAGGCCTGTAAGGGCCCCCATGCAATAAAAAAGTAACGACGCGCTCCCCCGCGCCCTACAGCCTCACCTTTCCGACATGAAGGCAGGCGTTCCATTACCAGATATCACTGCTCAATATCCAGAAGGCGCCCGTGGGGGGCGCCTTCTTTTTTTGTTGTTTCCGGATCATTTGTCTATCGACAAGCTTATATTCCGCATGGGTATGCCCATCATGCCTGTCTGGCAGCTGGAGGCCACGGATTGCAGCATCAGCGCCTCGTGTTTCCAGTCATGCTGGATATTTTCAGCCTGGGTGCCTTCGGCCACGGCAATCGAGATGCTGTAATCGCCTTTTTCCAGTATGGGCATGGTGAAGGAAAATCTTGCGGTCAGGCGCTGGCCCTTGCGGACAATCAGCGGCCTGTCCCGGTAGGTGATGTAGGTATTGTCGCCAAAAAGATGCTGTCCGTAGCGATTGCGCAGCAGAAAGCCCACAATGGGGCCACAGATATCCTGGCGGGCCTCCAGCCTTGCTTCCAGGATGACGCGTTCCCCGCCCACAATCCAGTTGACCGGCCGCCCCTGGCCATCCAGCAAAAAGGCGTTGGTAATGGTAATGCCTTTTTTTCCGAAGGACGCGCTTTCCTCGTTGAAGGCGAAAACCTCGATATCGTTGCGATACTTGCCGGCATTGATCAAATCGGCCCGCATATCGCGGTATTCAAAGGCTTCCAGGTCAACCTGCTCCTGTTTCGGCTCTTCCCGGGGCTGCGCGCTGGCTCCCTGCTTTTCCTCATACATATCCTTCATATAGGTTTCGGTAACGTCTTTCGGGTCTCCATCCTGCTTTACACGGCCGTGCTCAAGCAGGATCACGCGGTTGCAGAGGCTGTTGACGGCGGAAATGTCATGGCTGACAAAAATGACTGTATGCTCGTCCATGAACTTGCGCATGAAGCGCATGCACTTTTGGGTAAAAAAGGCGTCCCCCACGGCCAGGGCCTCGTCAATGATCATGATGTCGGCATCCACATGGGCGATTACCGAAAAAGCCAGGCGCAGGGTCATGCCGCTGGAATAGTTTTTTACAGGCTGATCAATAAAATCGCCTATATCGGCAAAGGCGGCGATGGAATCGAATCTTTCGTCGATTTCTTTCTGGCCCAGGCCCAGGATCGCGGCATTGAGCAGCACGTTTTCGCGGCCCGTGAATTCGGGATTGAAGCCGCTGCCCAGCTCCAGCAGGGCTGCCACGCGGCCGTTGATCGAGATTGTGCCAGATGACGGCGCGAGAGTGCCGGAAATAATTTGCAGAAGGGTTGACTTGCCGGCGCCATTGCGGCCGATGATGCCCAGGCATTCGCCCTTGCCGAGCTCGAAAGATATGTCCCTGAGCGCCCAGAATGGCTCGAAAAACTGTTTCTTGCCGCGGCAAACCATCTGGAAAAGCCTGTGGGCAGGCTTTTTGTACATTTCGTAATATTTTGAAACACGCGACACCGAGATCGCGCAGCCCGCATTGCCCTGGCTGTTTTCCGCGCCCATTCGCAAGCCCCTTTATTTGTGCGGATAATGAAATCCATGGGCATTTCTTATATATCGCGCGTTTTATGAGGTCAAACCCGCGCATTGCAAGACTGGACGTTTGCAATTAAAAACAGGTCATGAAATTTATCGAAAGTTTTTTCCAGTCCAGGGATTACCGGCCCGATGTGGACGGCCTGCGCGCCTTTGCTGTGCTTGCCGTCATGCTTTTTCACGCCTGGCCCGGCCAGTTCGGTTTCGGGATCTTTGGCGTGGATGTTTTCTTTGTCATTTCCGGCTACCTGATTACAAAAATCATCCTCAAGGATATTGCCCGCGGCGATTTCAGCCTCAAGAAGTTTTACCAGCGCCGCATCTTGCGCATCCTGCCGCCACTTGTCTTCATTCTTTTCGCCTGCCTTGCCGCGGGCTTTTTTTTGCTGACAGCCGGAGAATACGCGCGCCTTGGCGCCAACGCCAGGGCGGGAGCGTTTTTTGGGGGCAATTTTTTCCTGATGGCCGAAGCCGGCTATTTTGACGTGGCAAGCAGCCTGAAGCCGCTATTGCATCTCTGGTCGCTCGGCATCGAGGAGCAATTCTACATTGTCTATCCTTTTCTGCTCTTGCTGGCCGCAAGGTATTCCACAACGCTTTTCGTGATTGCGCTGCTTGGCGGCCTGTCGCTTTTGGCCGGCCCGCAAATCAGCGCCAGGCTTTTTGGAGACGACGGCGTTGCCCGCTACTATTCGCCCCTGGTTCGCGCTTTTGATCTCTGCGCCGGCGCACTTGTCGCAATCTGCGCGCAAAACAGGCGCGGCTATCCCAAAAATGGCGCATTGTTCGCCTTTCCGGGCCTCATGCTGCTTGTTGTTTCCTGCCTTGTAATCGATTCGTCAAAGCCCTGGCCCTCCTGGCTGACACTCTTGCCGGTTGGCGGCATTGCGCTGCTCATCTGGGCCGGGCCGCTCAATTCCATAAACAGGCTCTTGTTTGCCAATCGGCCGGCCGTTTTTGTGGGGCTGATTTCCTACGAGCTGTATCTCTGGCACTGGCCCCTGCTCTCCTTTGCCAATATTCTTGCCGGCGGCCAGGAACATGTGGCCGGCCTCGCAAAAGCCGCCCTGCTTTTTGCCGCAATCGCCCTGGCCTTTCTTCTCTTTTATTATTTTGGCCTGCCAATCCGCAGAAAATACAGGGAAAGCAAAATAATGAGTCTTGCGCTTTTGGCCGTTCTTGCCGCGGCCGGCCTTTGCGGCCATTTTGTGCTCAAGGCGGACGGGCTGCCGGCCAGGCTTGAGCGGCCCGCGGCCCTGAAAGGCTGGGAAGCGCCAATCGTGCGGGCGGACATGGCCCGCGCCGCCCAGTATTTTCCCAAATGGCGCGAATATACGGACGGAGCCAACCAGCCCGCGCTGGAAGATTCGCCCGGGGAGCTCGACATTGCCCTGCTTGGCGATTCCCACGCCCAGCAGCTTTATGCCGGCCTGCGCGAGGCCCTGGAAGGCGAAAAGAAAATCGGGGTCTTTCCCGTCAGCGGCCAGGCGCCCTTCATGGATGTCGCCACCATGACCGAAAACTTCGGCAATTATCGCAAAAACGGCTGGCGCCTGATGAACGAGGCCTACAGGACTGTTCTCGACAACCCGAATATCAAGACCGTGATTTTGGCCCATAATCCCGATTGCAGCATGAATGACGCCCTGGACCCGCACAACCCCGCGGACAGGGACGGCAGGGCCATCATGGAGCGGGCCATGCGCGAGAGCCTGGCGGCGCTGCAAAAGGCCGGCAAGAATGTCATCCTCGTCCTGGATAACCCGGCCCTGGACTTTGACCCGGCCAGCCTTGAGCCCCGGCCCATATCCTTACTTGACCGGGCCGGCAAGATGGAGCGGGAAAAAGCCGAAGCCAGTCCGGCAAGATTATGGTATAATGCCTTGTGCGAAAAAATGGCGGCCGAATTTGCCAATGTGCGCCTGGCCGATCTTTTCGAAGCCTTTTGCGATGAAAAAAGCTGCGTGGCCTACAAGGACGGCCAGCCGCTATACTGGGACAGGGGACACTTGACCCTGGAAGGCTCGCGGCTCGCGGCCAGGTATTTGCTGGGGAAGTTGGGGATGGAGCGAATGTAAAATATGTTTTTTATGCCGCCCCGGGATACCGGGGCGCGGCCGCATGGCCGCGCCCGACAAATGGCAGCCCCGCAAGCTACAGGGCGGCGACCGTACCCTGGTTCAGTTCTGCCTGCGTGTCCACGCCAAGCAGGTGAACCAGCAGGTTTTGCCCATTATCCACAAAATATGTGCCGTTCAGGTCGCTGGCAGCCGTAACGGTAAAACTCCCGGCATGTCCACCCAGCCCTGTCTGGATGTAAGCATCCTGAAGCTGGTCTACATATTCATAGCCAAAGTCCCGCAATATTTTTTTGGCCTCTTCCGCGCTTCCAATTGGAGACTGGTTAAAATTGCCGATTTTCAGGGAATTGTTCCCCACGGTCCAGTCCTCTATATTCACAATGCTTTTGGCCAGGGTGTTCCCGGTGATCTGGATGCTGTCGTTGCCCTGGCCCGCATTTATCGTAGCTGACCGGATGTTCCCTGAGCCGGCCGCGCCGTGCATGGTGAGCGAAATTGAGTCATCGCCTCCGCGGGAATTGATTATCGTGCCGCTGCCGCTTGCAATTGCGGAAATATTGTCATCGCCCCAGGCGCCCGTATAATAAAGGGTCTCGGCAAAAATCGAAACCGGCCTGGCTCTCCCCTCAAGTTCGCCATGGATATTGCCGCTGGACCTGCCAGCGTCAACATTTACGATGCCTGTGTCCGAACCGCCGATTTGACCCAGCAAGTTCAGGCTGCCCGCGCCGAAAACATCAATATCAATATCGCCGCCAACGGCATTGCCCAGAGGCGCGTCTATCCGGATGGCGTTGCTTGCCGCGCCATCCGAATGCAGATCGACTTCGGCGACATTGCCCAGATTCAGGACATCGGAGGCTTCAACTATCAGACTGCCGTTCGCCGTAACCGACAAGGCCGTGGCCTTCGGGGCATTGAGAACGCCGACGACGGACACGTCGCCGGACTGGCTTGTGTTCCCGATCGTCACGCTTCCGGCATTGAAAATGTTGAAGGCGCCGCCGCCCAGCGCGGCGTTGGCGGAATCCGCGATAGTTACGCTTCCGGTTGTGCCGGCCGTAAGGTTTACACCGACTGACTCCACTGCGCCAGAACTGGAATCTGGATCCCCGCTCGCCATATAGTTCAGGTCAAACGCGCCGCCGCCCAGCACAACGTTGTTGTTATTGTTCTGCTGATCTTCCCCAAGCGGAGCGCCGGCATTGGTTACAGTCAATGTGGGAGACACGCCGTCCATGTTAAACATCGCGACATCGGTGTTATAAACCTGGAGGCCCTTCAGGCCGCTGACGTTGGCCGCGTCAATAGTAACCTCGCCGCGCGACGGATTGTTATAGAGATCAAGTGTTTCAAAATTGCTCATTGTTGGCGCAAACGAGGAGCTGCCATAAAATGTAAGCGTGTCGCCATCGCCCGCGCCTCCGTCAAAGACCGGATTCGTCTGGAAGCCGTTGATGAATACATGGTCGTTGCCAGCGCCGCTCCGGACATTGCCCAGGACGCAGTCCTGGAGATCGGCGACAATATTGCCGCTGGCTGTCAGGGCATCAAAATTGGCCAGCGAATTGTCAACATTCCTGATATGGATTGACGAGACGCCGCCAACATTGAGGTTTACGATATTGTTCTCGTTACCGGCAAGATCCAGATAATTGTCGCCGGAAGAAGGCACAACGTTCAGGGTCTCCACCCCGGGGACAACGACTTGCGCGTACCTTGCGGGCGTAAAAGCCGCTCCCCCGCCTGTTGCCGCATTGCCGACGGAATTGAGCGCAAGGCCCATGCTGTCATCCGCGCTGCTGATGGCAGGCCACACAAACTGCAGATTGGTTGTGGTGTCGCCCTGGGCATTGTTTATTGTGAACATCTGCTCGGTGGTCTGCAGGTTTTGCACAGTGAAAGGCCCTTTGACGCAATTGAACGCCCAGCTTTGGGTGCCGATTACGTCATGGGCGTTGAAAACAAGGGCGCTTCCCCGGCCCGCGCTTTCATTTGTCAGGACAATTTGCTCGACATTCTTGATGTAGCCGCCATCGGAAAAGCCAAGGAAATTGCCGTTCATTGCCAGGCTTACCGTGTCATTGCCAGGGCCGCCCTCAATCCTGTCTGTATCCTGAAAAGACGAGGCGTTGTTATTCCCCGTCCAGAGGCCGTAAAGATTTGTGCTTCCGTCGCCAAGAATATAGGGCGATTTGCCTGCCTCCATGGCCACGTCGCCCCAGGTCGGCTGTATCGGCCAGACATGATTGCCCCAGGGCTCCCAGTTGCCGGGATTGACCTTGTCCTCCACCTCCTGGATAAGTTCGGCCTGCTCCCCGGCAGAATTGGCGGGCAGATTCATGATCGCGTTCAGGCCGTGATCGCGAAAATAGTTTTGCACGTCCTCTACAGTCCAGTCGTCCTTGCCGTCAAAGCCCACGGTTTCGTCCGGATTTTCCCAGCTGTTCAGCTGCTCGACCTTGTTTTCCCAGAATGCTTCCTGATCCAGACTGTTGGACGGGTTGACCCCTTCCTCGAACTGTCCGACAAGCGTGTAATGGTCCCAGGCCGAAAGGCCCGCGCGATCGAAGGCTTCCAGAAGCTGCTGCATGGTCCAGGCCGAATTGCCGTCCCAGCCAGTGCCTCCCATGTAGGGGAGGCTGTTCAGCTGCCGGGCCTTGAAGGCCAGGTATTCCGGCACCACGAAATATGGGCTGGGGCTGACGTTGTTGGCGTTGCCGTAATCCACAAAGTTGGAGTACGGCGTCTGGCCGGCCGCCAGAATGGTTTGCAGCACCTGCTGGTTCGTCCAGTCGCTGCGTCCGTCCATAAAGAGCAGCGAACATTCCTTGACCTTTTCGTTCAGATACGCGCCCTGCACAAACCAGTTGGGCGCCGACGCTGTGAAGTCCGGCATTTTGTTCCCCCCGTGTAAAATTTAATTATTGCCCGCGACACTGGAGAAATTGTCGGTCCCGGTATCGCATAATCGTTATATTTTTAATGGCATGGATATTTTTAATGGCATGGATATTATGTTGTCTGGCTCTGTGCCATGCTGTGCAAATGGATTTGCGCCGCCGTGAAACGCGCCATGTCCGTCGCAAAGTAAAAGGCACTTACTGCCAAATTGCCGTAAGTGCCTGAAATTCCTGGTTGCGGAGGCAGGATTTGAACCTGCGGCCTTTGGGTTATGAGCCCAACGAGCTACCGAGCTGCTCCACTCCGCGTCATTGCGTGAATATTTATTTATGCCGCTTCGCTGTAAAGGTCAAGAAAAAAATTCGGCAAAATCAAAAATCACGCAAGCGCTATTTCCCCCGCGGCGGAATATTGCCGGCCAGCCGCTCGCAAAGACGCGTAAAGCGCCTCTGTGTCTTGTTATTGCCAACAGCCACATGCAGGGCCCTGGGCTCGCCAACCAGAATGACCAGCTTCTTGCCGCGCGTTACGGCCGTATAAATCAGGTTGCGCTGCAAAAGCACATAATGCTGCATCATTATGGGGATGACAACCGCCGGGTATTCCGAACCCTGCGATTTGTGAATGCTGATGGCGTATGCCGGGGCCAGCTCGTCAAGCTCGTCAAATTCGTACGGCACGATTCGCCCGTCAAAATCAACGCTCAAAAGCCTGTCCGCCAGATCCAGATGGCTTATCCGCCCCATGTCGCCGTTAAAAATATCCTTTTCATAATTGTTGCGCACCTGCATGACCTTGTCATGCAGCCGAAAGGCCCTGTCGCCCTTGCGCACCTCCCGCTTCTGGGGATTCAGGATATCCTGCAGGCGGGCGTTCATTTGCTGCGCGCCAACTGCGCCCTTGTGCATGGGCGTAAGCACCTGCACATCGTTGATGCTGTCCAGCCCGAAACGCCGCGGAATATGGTTGCGCACAAGATCGACAATCAGCTCGGCCGCCTTTTCCGGCTCTGACTGCGAAATAAAATAAAAATCAGAAAGTCTGTCCCTGTTCCAGGTCAGATCCGGCACCTTGCCCGCATTGATCATGTGGGCATTGCAAATAATCCCGCTTTCGGCCGACTGCCGGAAAATATGGCTGAGCCTGGCCACGGGGATTACGCCCGACTGGATAATGTCGGCCAGCACATTGCCAGGCCCCACGGATGGCAGCTGGTTGACATCGCCAACCAGAATTACGGTTGCGCCAAGCGGCACGGCCTTGAGCAAATGAAAAAAAAGCAGCGTGTCCATCATGCTGGCTTCATCCACCACAAGCAAGCCGCAGGCCAGGGGGTTGTCCTCGTTCTTGCCGAAACATTCCTCCTTGGGGCTGTATTCCAGCAGGCGGTGAATTGTCTTCGCGTCCTTGCCGGAAGTTTCGGCCATGCGCCTGGCGGCGCGCCCAGTGGGCGCGGCAAGCAAAATCCTTGCCTTTGCCGAGTCAAAAATCCTGATTATGGCGTCGATGATTGTGGTCTTGCCCGTACCGGGGCCGCCGGTAATCGCCAGGATCTTGGCCCGCGAAGCTATGCGGATGGCCTCCTTCTGCTCCTCTGCCAGCTCTATCTTGAGGCTGGCGGCCACCTTGTCCACTGCCTCGTCAGGATTGGCAAAGGAAACGGATTTTGGTGAATTGAGGATGCGCCGCAGGTAATAGGCGATTTTTTCCTCGCAATGGTGAAAACGCCCCAGATAGACAGCCTCGTCATCCTCGCCTTCCAGATCTTCCCTGATAACAAGGGCATTTTGCGCCAGGGAATCGAGGGCCGGCAAATGATCCTCCGGCGGCAGGCCGGTATGCCTGGCCGCTTCCTCGCAAACGCGCGATTTCGGCAAATAAACATGGCCGTCATCGGTTGACTTGTAAAGCACATACAAAACCGCGGCCTCAAGGCGCAGGGGATTGTCCGCCGCAAAGCCAAGCTTGCCCGCAATCTGGTCGGCAGTCAAAAAGCCTATGCCCCGCACATCCATGGCCAGGCGAAAAGGATTTTTGCGCACAACATCCAGCGCGTCCGCGCCGTAATTCTTGTAAACCCGCACAGCCTGGGCGCAGCTTATGCCGTGCGGCTGCAAAAAAAGCATCAAGTCGCGCATGCCGTGATGGGCATTCCAGGATTCAACTATGCCTTCCAGGCTTTTGCGGCCCACGCCGCGAACCTGCAGCAGCTTCTCCGGTTCCTCGTCCAGGATGCGAATGCTGTCCTTGCCGAATTTATCCACTATCCGGCCGGCCAGTTCGTCGCCAACGCCGCGAATCAGGCCCGAAGCAAGATAAAGCCTGATGCCCTCCTCTGTTGCCGGCAAAAGTTCTTCCGCGCTTTCAAAGGCAAACTGGCGCCCAAATTTCGGATTGTTGACCCAATGCCCGGTCAGCCTGATCTTGACGCCGGGCTTTGGCTCCACAAGCACGCCCACGCAATTTGCCGGCTCTGGCGCAAAAAGCCGCTTCTGGCCATTCTTTGCCTCTTTCTTGTCTTCCGGAATTTGCGGCAGCAGCCTGAGCACGGTAAAACCATTGTCGGAATTATGAAAGACTATCCGCTCAACCTGGCCGGCAAGTTCCTCAAGGTCCTGGTTATCCGCCATTTCGCGGCCTCTCCTCTTGCCAGGGTATGGCGCATTGACTTTTTTGCATGCGCTTTTGCAAAAGCAGGGCGTCCGCCAGGGCCAGGGCCAGCATGGCGCTTAAAACCGGCACAATCCTGGGTATGGCCGAAAGGTCATGGCGACCGCCAACCAGCACTTCCGCACGCTCGCCCCTTCTGTCGATGGTTTGCTGAAGTCGGGGAATCGAGGCAATGGGCCTGACCGCCACCCGCGCCAGTATGTCCTGGCCAGTGGAAATGCCGCCCGCAATGCCCCCGGCATGATTGGAGGCGAATTTTCCGCCAGGCAAAAGAACATCGTTATTGCTTGCGCCGCCCGCGCGCGCGGCCGCGAAGCCGTCGCCAATTTCCACGCCCTTGACCGCGCCAACGCCCATCAGCGCATGGGCAATCACGGCATCAAGCTTGTCGAATACGGGCTCCCCAAGGCCTGACGGCACATGGGCTGCGCGCAAAAGCACAAGGCCGCCAAGGGTGTCCGCCTCCCCTTTGGCCTTTCTGACAGCTTCATTCCAGCTGTCCACAATTTCGGGATCAGCGGCAAAATAGGGCCTGCCCTGCGCGCCAGCCAGGTCGATTTTTTGGGCCGCTATTCCGCCAAGCTCCACGCAGGCCGCGGTGATTTCGCCACCGGCCTCGACAGCCAGGATTTTTTTGGCAATGGCCCCGCCCGCCACCCGCGCGGCCGTTTCCCGCCCGGATGAGCGGCCGCCGCCGCGATAATCGCGAATGCCGCCATATTTGCAAAAATAACTGAAGTCCGCATGGCCCGGCCGAAAAACATCGGACAGGTTGCCGTAATCACGCGAACGCTGATCCTCGTTGGCAATATAAAAGGCTATTGGCGTGCCCTCGCTCAAGCCTTCGAAAACGCCGGACAAAAGATGAAGGGTGTCGGATTCCCTGCGCGCCGTGCCAGCAAGCCCCTGGCCCGGCTTGCGCAAGTCAAGCTCGCGCTGGATGTTCTCCTCATCTATGGGAATGCCGGCGGGGCAGCCGTCCAGAATGCCGCCAATGGCCGCGCCGTGGGATTCACCAAAGGTTGTGAGGCGCAAGATACGGCCAAATGTATTGCCAGCCATCAGTCATTTCCTCCCGGCGCGGCCTTTGCCGCGCCACTTTCCGCGTAAAGCCAGCAGGCCACATGGTGATCGTTTTCCACGCAATGCGGCGCCAACTGTTCGGCGCAAACAGGGATGGCGTCCGGGCAGCGCGGCTGAAAAGGGCAGCCCGGCGGCATTTCGCCAAGTTTGGGCACCGTACCCGGGATTGTCGGCAAACGTTTGAGCCCGAAAGAGGCCCGGCCCGGCGCCGCGGCCATCAGCCCGCGCGTGTAGGGATGCAGGGGATTGCCAAAAAGGTCGGCCACAGGCGCTTTTTCCACAAGAATGCCCGCATACATCACCCCAACATAATCGGCTGTTTCGGCAACCACCCCAAGGTCATGGGTAATCAGCAGGACGGCCATGCCCCTTTCGCGGCTCTCGCCGGTTATGAGGCGCAAGATCTGGCCCTGGATTGTGGCGTCGAGGGCTGTTGTCGGCTCGTCTGCCAGCAGAAGCCGGGGACGGCAGCCAAGGGCCATGGCAATCATGACGCGCTGGCGCATTCCGCCGGAAAGCTGGTGCGGATAATCGTCATAGCGCTCATTGGGGGAGGGAATGCCAACGCTGGCAAAAAGCCGGCAGACCTCGACGCGGGCTTCCTTGCGGCTCAAACCCAGGTGCAGGCGCAGGGGTTCGGCCGCCTGGTCGCCAACCCTGAGAACAGGATTGAGCGAAGTCATGGGCTCCTGAAAAATCATTCCCACGCTTCTGCCCCTGATGGAGCGCATTTTCGCTTCCGAAAGATCGAAAAGATCAATCCCGTCAAACACGGCGCTGCCGCCAATCAGGGCCTTTTCGGGCACAAGGCGCAAAATGGCCCGGCAGGTCAGGCTCTTGCCGCAGCCCGATTCCCCCACTATGCAGGTAATGGCGGCCCTTTCCAGGCTGAGGCTGACATCCCGCACAGCGGCCTGCAGGCCGCCATCGTGGGGAAAGCTGACCGAAAGGTCTTTCAGGCGCAAGAGTGGCGGCATAATCCGCGCAACCCCCTAGCGCTCCACCTGCGTCTTGCGGAAAGAGGCGTAGGCTTCCCGCATGGCTATGTAGGGATCGACCGAAATCGACTTGAGATCCTCGTAGGTCGGCAGGATTGAGCCCACATCGTTGAAGCGCAGGCCGCCCACAGTGCCCCAGGCCGCATACCAGGGCTGCATATAGGTTGCGGGATCGGTGAAATAATCGCCCACGCGGCCTATTGAATCCCTTAGCGAGCTTGGGCCGATAAAAGGCCAGACAACATAGAAGCCCTGGCCAAGGCCCCAATAACCCAGGGTCTGGCCAAAATCCTCGCCGCCGGGGTCAACGGGCACAATGGTCTTCTTGTTGGCGGAAAGATCGACGAGGCCTGCGCTGCCCATCATGTTCATCATGAAACGGCTGAACTCGACCCCCGCCTCCATGAAGCGCAGCTGCAGGATATTGTTGATGAAACGCATCGGGAAAAGCGTGTTCCCGAGCATATTGGAAAGGCCGGTGCGCAAGAATTGCGGCGTTATGTATCTCCAGCCTTCGTATGCCGGCTTGGCCACATAAAGAAAGAAAATATCGTTAAAATGAAACCAGAACCGGTTCCAGGGCTCGATTGGATCTGCAATCATGGCAACAGGCTGATCGCCGTAATCGTCCAGATTGTCAGCCTCGCTCACCTGATCCTTTGGCTGCACCCTGATCGCGCCTGGCGCCAGGGCCGGGCTTTTGGTATAATATGTCGAGGGCGCCAATGGGCCTTCCGGCGCGGCCGGCGAATGCACAAGCGGGCTTGTGGCCGCCTGCTGCGCGGTGGTTGCGCCAAGGGACGCGCTTGCCCAGAAAAGCAGCCCAAGGATCACGACAGGGGCCATGCGCGCAGCCGCTTCCGTTTTCATCGCAAATACCTTTGTGGTTTGAACCAAACAAGACGCCGCCCCCCGGGCCGGGTTGCGGATTATTTTCCCTCTGCCGCCACTTCCCGGGCCCTTTGCTGCACGCGGGCAATCAACTGCCCGGGAGTTGCCGTGCGCAAGATATCATGGAACTGGGTAAGATAATTCTTGACCAGGCTCATGTTCTCGATGACAACGTCATAAACACGCCAGCCACCGTCTTTGGGCATCATGCGGTAATAGACGGGGGTTTTCTTGCCGTCCTTCATGGAGATTATGGTGCGCACCTCGACGCGGGGAGGATTTTCCTGCACGCGTTCGCCCGTATATTCCACATTTTCGCCATTGTAGCCGGTAATCTTGTTCAGGTAAGTATTGAAAAGCAGGTTGGCAAAAGCGTCGCTGAAGCGCTTTTTCTCATCCGCGTTAAATGATTTCCAGCGCGGCCCGACTGTTCTTGAGGAAAATTCCCCAAAGTCGAATATATGGTAAACCTCGTCTTCCACATTGCGGCGCAGGGGGCCGCGGGTTGCCGGGTTCACCCAGTCGGGATTCCTGATATTGTCCAGCACCCTGGTAACAGCGGTCTGGAGCGCCCGCCTGGCCTCCTGGGCCGTATTGGCCAGGGCTGGCATGGAAAGCAGCGCCACAAGCAGTACAGCACATGAAAGAACGGGGGCAATATATCTCATTTCACACCTCCAAAGGCGTATTTGCTGATCAGCGATTCCAGGTCAACCGGCGATTCCGTGTCCGAAATCTCGCCGCCGGGCCTGATTTCGGTTTCGGATCCGCCCCTTGCAAGGCTGATATATTTGTCTCCAATCAGGCCTGCCGTCCTGATTGACGCCATTGTGTCATCAGAAAGATGCAGGTTCTGGTTCAATTTGATGTCCACCACGGCCTGGGTATTCATGGGATCCGGATCAAGCCTGATGGCTGTCACCCGCCCGACAGGAACGCCGGCAAGCTCCACATCCGCGCCAACCCTCAGGCCGGACACGGAATCGAAACGGGCCGACATTTCAAAGCCTTTTTGCGAAAACAATTCCATGCGCCCAAGCTTTATGGTGAGGTAACCAACACATAAAAGCCCGATCAGCACGAAGACGCCTACAGCCGTCTCGCGAATTCCGCTCATGAAACCTCCGCCAATCTGTTTGTCAAATTCATGCCCGCACAATAGCCACGAAACAAAAATCTTTCAAGTGGGACTTCACTTTCTTTCTTGTATTTTGCATACGGTAACGCTATGGTAAGAACGGCATTAAACAAACAGGCGACATAATCGCCTCAAGGAGGCCACAATGCCCAAAATTCAGGTAGACGGAATGCATTGCGAGCATTGCAAGAACGCCGTTGAAAAAGCTGTTTCCGCAATCCCGGGCGTAAAAAACGCCAGTGTCAATCTGGACAGGAAAGAACTCGAATACGAGGAAGAAGACAAGAATATGCCGATTGCGCTGGACATAGTCATGGGCGCCATCAGGGATCTGGGCTATACGCCGCACGTCGCGCCGTAACTGCATGTTTTTTTGCAGCCGTAAAAAGAGCGCAAGGCATTCCTTTCACATTTGAATGCGCGAGCATCCATAATTGTTCCTGGCCCGCTTCGGCGGGCTTTTTTGTTGCGGACGGCAAATTAAACTGGTATTTGCATTAAAATTGTCATTTTTGGGGATGACCATGCGCATATTTGCCGAAAATCATCGCGGTTTCGGATTGGCCCTGCTTTTGACCGCAATCCTTTCCCAGGCCGCATTATTTCCGCGTTCCGCAGCCTGTGCCGCCGGCTTTCCCATGGATTTCTGCCTGTTCCGCCTGGGACACGGATCGCCGACCGCCCTGCTTTTCGGCGGCATCCAGGGTGATGAGCCGGGCGGATTTTCGGCGGCCACGCTGCTGGCCACGCGCTATGAAATCAATCGCGGCTCGATCTGGGTCGTGCCCAATCTCAACTTTCCAAGCATCATCAAGCGCTCGCGCGGCCTGCATGGCGACATGAACCGCAAATTTGCCCGGCTCGACGAAACTGACCCGGAATTTTCCACTGTCAGGAGAACCCAGGAACTCATCCTTGACCCTCAAATCGGCCTTGTCCTGAATTTGCATGACGGCAGCGGCTGGTATCGCCCGAAATACAAGGACAAGCTGTTCAATCCCTCGCGTTGGGGGCAGTCTGTCATCATTGACCAGGAAGCCCTGGCCGACGGCATTTTCATGAACGACCTGTCCACACAGGCCGACAATGTTGCGAATGAGGTGAACACCAGCCTGATCAGGCCCCACCATGCCATCCATGTGCACAATACAAAAACGGCCCTTGGCGATCATGAAATGGAAAAAAGCCTTTCCTGGTTCGCGGCCCGCAACGGCAAGGCTGCTTTCGGCATCGAGGCCAGCAAGGAATTGCCTGTCAATATCCGGGCCTATTATCATTTGCGCATGGTCGAGGCTTTCCTGAAACAGGCCGGCATTGAATTTAGCCGGGATTTCGAGCTGACGCCGGAAGGCGTGGAAAAGGCCCTGCGCGAAAACCTTGGCGTATCGTTTGCGGAAAACCGTGTTTTTTTGCCCCTGGAAAACACGCGCGGCACAATCAGCCATCTGCCCTTGCCCAGGGACGGCGCGGGACGCGCCATTACCTCAAAGCCGATCATGGCCGTGCTGCCCTGCGAAGGCAAGAACGACCGCATCTGCATTCATTACGGCAATCGCACAATCGCCCTGATTCACCCGGACTGGCGCGAAATGGACGACAGCCTGGACGCCATGCCCGTGCATGTTGACGGGCGTGATGACATAGCCCCATTCGGCCAGGTTCTGGATGTTTCCGAAAGCGTGCGCGTGGGCAAGCTTCCCGGTTATCGGGTAAATTTAATTGGCCATGATTCCGGCAAGGCCGACGAAAGCGGCAAGAC
>VSMX01000190.1 GCA_009773975.1 Desulfovibrio sp.
ATTCATATCTGTGCCTGTGGCGTTCCTCAATGGAATCAGAAGAATACGCATCATGAGCATTTGTGTCAGGATAAAGTTTACATGGATATGATCCCAAACGCATTGTGCCGCCTTTTTCGCTGGATTCACTTCTATGCTGAATATCCATACTTCTGAAATCAAACCATTCTTTCATAAGATAAATTACATTATCTTTTGCTTTCGGTTCAAATTCTTCGGAATTAGCATCTTCAAGATTGGCAACATTCCGGGAAAATTCAATTACAGCACATTGCATCCCCAGGCAAATTCCAAAAAATGGAATTTTATTTTCACGTGCATATTTAATTGCTGTTATTTTCCCTTCAATTCCTCTATAACCAAATCCTCCAGGGACAAGTATCCCCTGGCAATCTTTTAAATATTCCCGAACATTTTCATTATTTACATTTTCGGAATTCACGTAACGTAAATTTACGGAAACATTATTTGCAATTCCGCCATGGATCAGCGCTTCATGCAGACTTTTGTATGCTTCTTTTAAATCAACATATTTGCCAACTATGGCAATAGTTACCTGACCTTTTGGGCTGGATTCGTATTCAACAATTTTTTCCCATTGTTCAAGGTGTGCGTTCCGTGCGGGAAGGCGCAGCATGATGGCTACTTTCTGGTCAAAACCTTCTTCATAAAATTTCAAAGGCACTTCATAGATATTTTTAACATCTACAGAAGAAAACACAGCATCTTGATCAACGTTGCAAAAAAGGGCTATTTTTTTTCTCATTTCCTGAGATATGGCATTCTCGCATCTGCACAAGATGATATCGGGTTGAATGCCAATTGAAAGCAATTCTTTTACACTGTGCTGGGTTGGTTTTGTTTTGTGTTCTCCGGCACTTTTAAGGTAGGGGACGAGAGTTAAATGAATGTTCAGACAGTTATCACGACCAAGTTCGGATTTTAACTGCCTGATAGCTTCCAGGAATGGCAAGCCTTCGATATCACCCACCGTGCCACCTATCTCGATGATTGCCACATCAGGTGGATTATCTCCTTCTGCCAAAGACAAAATTTTATTTTTTATTTCATCCGTGATATGCGGAATGACCTGAACTGTCGCTCCCAGGTAATCTCCACGGCGCTCTTTTGCAATAACGCTGTTGTAAATTGCCCCTGAAGTGGTATTGTTTTTATGAGACATTGGCACATTTAGGTAGCGTTCGTAATGGCCCAGATCCAGGTCTGTTTCCGCGCCATCATCAGTTACGAATACTTCTCCGTGTTGAAAAGGATTCATTGTGCCAGGGTCAACATTAATATATGGGTCAAGCTTCTGGATAGTGACTGATAATCCACGGGTTTGAAGCAGTGCTCCCAGAGAAGCCGCGGCCAGCCCTTTCCCAAGGGACGACAAACCCCCTCCCGTCACAAAGATAAATTTGGTTTTCAAACTATTCCTCCCTTCAGCCTTGTCCCAATCTTTTATCACGTGCAAAATATAAATTATATATATCCTTTTTGCCAGTATTTTGAAAATTTAATCTTTATTGACTTGAACATTCATTACATATACACTAATACTTCTACAACAAGTCCATTAACTGTCCGAATTTAATGGACTTTTTTTGTTTTAATCTTTCCAGAGCGATTCAACTATTTCATGCCGCACTTTCTGATACACTTTCCCAGTTTGTCATGTAAAGTGCGAAAATGTATCACATCCTCCTCCTAACAGCCTATTAAACATCACAATTATTTTCCTGACACGCTATTTTTTTTTCAAAAATAGTTCCATAATTATTGTGGAATTTTTGTTAGGCTCTGTGGGCGGTTACAATCTTGCCATGTTCTTCCATAATTCGTAAAATCTTCAGGAAGTCAGGTGTTGTCAATTGCGTGATGCTCAATTGGGCTAGCCCCAGGCGATGGCAAAAGATAGTTATCAAGCGTGAGCTGCATAACCTTGCAAGTTCCTTGCGTCCAGGGGGTTGCCTTGACCCTGAGCCACTCTTGAGCTATATCGCTAAAGGTTATTACTTTTTCCTGGTTGGTTACTTTTTCCTTTTTCGGGTTTATGCCTTCCGAGAGCTGGATTCTGTTTCGGTCAAGCAGCTACCTGGCTTTTTTGAGTGACGTCTCCGGATATACCCCGAGACTGAGTACATATTTTATGCCATTGATGAAATAGCGAAAACGCCACCATTTGCCGCCTTTTGGCGAGATTTCGAGATAAAGACCGCCCACCGTCGGTCAGGGAATAACGTTTCTCTTTCGGTTCCGCATTTCGAATTTGTCTGTCAGATAAGGCCATGATTTTTACCTCCTTTTGTTGTGATACACAGTGAGACACACAAACCAAATAGTGGCATGAAATTACCAATTATTAAGCTCGGTTAATCTCGTTTTTTATTGATTTGAACATATAAAGATATTTAATCATTTTCCTATAATTTCGAGGTTGAATTTGATCAAAACATTAATCATAAGTGGATTTGGTACTAATTCACATAGGGAAACTGCTTATGCAGCTTCCCTTGCCGGGTCGGACAAAGTTGAAATTATGCACTTTGCCGATTTGGTATCTTTAAAAGGCCGGTTGAAAGATTACCAATTTTTAATTTTCCCGGGAGGATTTCTTGATGGAGATGATCTTGGCGCGGCACAAACAGCTGCAATCCGATGGCGATATTTAAAAAATGAATCCAATATCGCTCTTCTGGATATGTTAAATGAATTCATTTATTCAGGAGGATTGATACTTGGAATCTGTAATGGCTTTCAGCTTTTGGTAAAACTGGGGCTGTTGCCAGGTCTGGGTGAAAAAAAATTTGTTCGCCAGGTGTCGCTTGCGCCCAACAAATCGGCCAAATTCGAAGATCGCTGGGTTAATTTGAAAGTTAATCCAAATAGCAAATGTGTTTTTACACAAAACTTGTCTTCCCTGAAAATGCCTGTTCGCCATGGCGAAGGAAGGCTGGTTGCTGAGAATCAACAACTCCTTGAAAAACTTGACTCGGAAAACCTGATCGCTTTAACCTATACAAAGCCTGATTCTATCCAACCAACCATGGAATATCCTTATAATCCAAATGGGTCTGTTGGAGGAATTGCAGGACTTACCGATCCTTCAGGACACATTCTCGGTTTAATGCCACATCCGGAAGCATTCCATCATTTTGGTAATCATCCCAAATGTACAAGGGGCTATCTTGATACTCCCGGAACTCTTATTTTTGCAAATGCTATAAAT
>VSMX01000191.1 GCA_009773975.1 Desulfovibrio sp.
AGCTTTTCGAGGGATCTTTTGGGAGAACATTCCGATGGTTCGGCAATATTTATTGCTGGCTCTTCTTTTCTGCCGGCAAGGGTGTTTGTACCCCCCCCCCGCTCCAATGCCTGTTGAAAAGCTCCAGCAAAGCTTCCGAAGTCAGTTTTGGTTTGCTGGCAACGGCATACAGGGCAAAATCCCCGTTGCCTCTTTTGATGGCAACAGAGCCAAAACCGGCCTGCATCAATGCTTTTTGTAAAGTCCTGGCCGTGAAGCCCATGCGGTGCGCCATATAGGGCTGTCCGTTGGCCATTGCCAGACGCCAGCCATACAAAATGTCCATGGGACAAATCGGCAGGCCGGCCCCTGTATGATATGCCGGCTCGTCAAGCTTGTCCTGGGCAACAAGCCGGGCAACCTGCTGCAAGTCCGGTAGCGTAACCACCAGATAGCCGTCGTCTTTCAGGACGCGCAAAAACTCGCCCATCGCGACAGGCAGTTCATGCGGCACAAGATGCTCGAGATTGTGGCTGGAAAATATGGCGTTTACGGATCCGGTTGCAACATCCTTCATGTCGGTCATCGTGCCGATAATGTCCGGCTGAACGGAAGCCTCGACATCCAGCCGTATTTCCTCCCATTCTTCCGGATCAAAGCCATGCTTTCCAAGAATATGCTGCGGCCCGCATCCGATATGCAATAGCTTCTTTTTACCGCTGTCCTGTATGCTCATTTCTCTGCTCCCACATCATTTTATATAATCCCGCCAGTTCGCGGCCAAAGCCCTCATAATCCATCAATTTGCTCTGGCGCATTCTTTCGCGCAGGCCCTGGGCCAGGCCAGCCAGCTTTTGCGGCTCATTGGCCAGCGCGGCCGCTTTGCGCACATATTCCTCCACATTTTCCGCGCAAAAGGCTTCACCAAGGCCAAGCGTCCGCATTGTGCCATAGCCAACCCGCCCCATTGGCGGGCGCGCCCTGAGCGTTACGGCCGGTCGCTCCATCCACAGGCCCTCGTAAAGCGTGGTAACATAGCCCACCGGGAAGGTGTCAAGGTGGCAGTCAAAGGCCGAATAGGCCTCCCAGAGCGGTTTGACGCAGACAAATTCCAGCCTTTCCGGCCCAATGCCGTATCTGGCGAACCTGCCGCTTATCAGGCGCTGAATCTCAGGCTCAAGATAAACCTCCCGCTGAAAGCGGATTTTGGCCGTTGGCGCCTGTTTGAGGATTTCGGCCCAGGCAGCTATGCATTCACCGTTCACCCGCCTTGGCTGCGTGGTCACGCCAAAGGTTACATAACCGTTGGCCGCGCAGGGCAGGGGCTTTGGCTCGTGCGCGTCCGGCGGCGGCGCGTAGGGATGGCCGCCAAAGGAAAACCTGGCCATGTTCTTCTCGGCCATGAAGGATTCGTGTTCCGGCGGCACTTCCTGGGCGTCGCAAACCATCCAGTCAAATTCCGGCAGGCCGCTGGTCTGCACATAGCCGTAAATCCATTCGCAAAGCACGGGCGCGGGACGGCGCAGAAACATGGTCAGGCGGTTATTGGCCGTCTGCCCGGCCATGTCGATCAGGATGTCGATGCCGTCAGCGCGAATTTTGCGCTCCAGCTCGTCGTCGCCCATGGACGAAATCTCCACCCAGTGATCGACGTGATTCTTGAACATTTCGCTGTACTTGTCCTTCTGGCCCGGGTCAAAATGCGCGTAGGCAAAGACCTCGAAATTGTCGCGGAATTCCGCAATCCGCTGGCCCCTGAAAATCGGCTCCATGAAGTAGGCCATGGAATGTCGTCTGAAATCCGGGGAGACATAGCCAAGCCGGATCTTGCGCGGCCCTGGCTCGACATTGAGCGGCTTTTGCGCCGGCAGGCCCGGCTTGACCGCGTTTTCGTACCAGTCGCGGAAATATTCCCAGATCTGCCCGCCGGAATAGGTTGGATGGCAGTTGAGATTGAAAAAGAGATTTCTGTAATAGCCATAACGCTTATGGCCGAGCAAATGCTTGATGCGCGCCATGAGCTGGTCGAATTCCGAAAAATCGCCGTTTTTCACCAGCTCGTCCAGCAGGGCCTGGGTGTAGCCCACGCTGTTTGGCCTGAGCGCCAGGGCCTTGCGCCTGTATTCCAGGGCTGCGGTCGCCCTGTTCATCTTGGAAAGGATATTGGCCCGCCTCTCGTAAACGGCCGGATTATCCGGAAAGCGGCGCTCGATTGCGTCCATGGCCGCCAGGGCGTCGCCCGAGCGGTTGAGCTTTTCGGCAATCGCGGCCTGGAACCACCAGATATCGGGATGATTGGGCGTGTTTTTTGCCCACTGGCGAATCCTGGCGATTATGGCCTGAATGTCCGGCGATTCGATTGCCGGCAGCTGGCCGTGGATGCGCTCGTGAATGCGCACCAGATTGAGCCCGCAGCTTTTGACGGATTTTTCCGGCGGAAAGCGCCGCAAAATTTCCAGGGTCATGGCCCTTTCCTCCTGCGGCCTGTCCAGGCGGCGCAAAAAATCGCAGGCCAGGCCCCAGAGGCCAATATTGTCCGCAAAGCGGCTCACGCCATCTTTCGCCAGCGCAAGCCCTTCCTCGAGATTGCCCATGTCGCGCAGTGTTCCGGCAAGGGCCGTGATTTCGGCCGGGCTGGCCAATGCGCCGCCGCGCATGTCAATGGCCAGGGCGCGGGCTTTTTCGTGTTCGTCAAGCTCCCTGTAAATGGCGAGCAGCCTGCGGGCTATCTTCAAATTTTTCGGCTCGCCTATCCGCGCCTTTTCCAGCAGTTCCGCCGCTTCCCGCAATTTGCGGCCCAGGGCCAAAGCCGCCGCGTGTTCGTCCAGCCACAAGATATCGTTCGGGTTTTCAGCATACATCCTGCCCGTAACTTCAATGGCCTCGTCAACCTTGCCGCGCTGGCGCAAGATTGCCACAAGGCGCAGCCAGTTTTTGGCCTGCGGGTCAAGCTCTGTCTGTTTTCTGGCAAAAGCTTCCGCATCCTCGTATCGTTCGGCCAGGAGCAGCATATTGATTTTCTGCCCGGAGAGCGCCAAATTTGTCGGCTCGAGAGCCAGGCCATTTTCAACCGCCTCCAGCGCTTCCGCATACAGGCCAAGCGAATGGCAGGTTTCGGCGTAAAGGCCGTGATGGAAGACGTTTTGCTCGTCCCTGGCCAGCATTTCGCCGGCCTTTTCCCGCGCCTTTTCAGCTTCCTCCCGCGCCTCGTAAAAACGGACAAGCGCCAGGCC
>VSMX01000192.1 GCA_009773975.1 Desulfovibrio sp.
ACATTGAGCTGGCCTTCGTAGATGAAAATATCCGGCCCGACCAGGGCAGCCATGACCGCAACAGGAATAAAGTCCAGCCATTTGCGCAGCAGGGCCGGCAAGTGATCGCCCCGCAGAAAGGTAATCGGCAGAACCTTTGGCAATTGCGTAACCAGGACGCAGCTTGCCAGGCAAAGCAGAAGGTTGGCGTCAAATCCCGCGATATTCATGGAATTTCATCCTCATCGACAGCAATTTTGGCAGGTTTTTTGTGGAGGCTGCACAAAAGGCCAAGCGTGGCGCCCGCAATTGTTGCCAGCGCGATATTCCATTGGCTCATGCCCTGGCATTTGAGGGCCACAGAAAGGCAGAGGGTAAAAATGGCCACCAGAAAATGCAGCCTTGAGGAGCACTGGGGCACAAGCAGGGCCAGAAACATGGCTGTAATGGCAAAATCGAGCCCAAGCGGGCGGACGTCATCCACAAGACCGCCAAAATACGCGCCGATTGCGCAGCCGGAAATCCAGGCAATGTGCGTGCTGCAATTGCAGACAAACATCACGGCAAGATTTGGCGGCTCTCCTGCCTGCATGGAAGTTATGTGCACAGCGAAAGTCTCGTCGGTAAGGCCCAGCCCAAGCAAAAAGCGCTTGAATCTTGAAAATGGCGTCAACCAGGGCGATTCCGCAGCGCTCATTAAAAGATAACGCAAATTTACAATGCCTACAGCCGCAGTCAGGGAAAGCAGGCTTGCGCCCGCCCCCCACAGGGCCGCAAAGACGAATTGCCCCGAGCCTGAAAACATGAGCAGCGCCATGGCAACGCACAGGGAAGGGGGGATATTGTTTTTGACAGCCAAAACTCCGAAGGCGAAACCGACTGTGACATAGCCAAGGGTTATTGGCAGCGCGCGCCGAAATCCTTCGGCCCAGGAAGCGAGTGCCATATTAAATTCCTATAAATCATGTCTTGCGGACAGAAAAAAAGGAGGCAGTACGCCTCCTTGAAATCAGCTTTGATATTAAATTCTATTCATCGTTGAGCTGCAAACGCTCGAAACCTGTAACCTTGATGGTGTCGCCGATTGCCTTTGCCGTCTCCTTGACCAGATCCGAAATGCTCTTCTTGTCGTCGCGGATATAGGCCTGTTCGAGCAGGCAGACTTCCTTCTCGAATTTCCTGACCGCGCCATCGGCAATTTTTTCGATAATATTGGCCGGCTTGCCTTCGTCCTGCGCCTTTTTGCGATAAACTTCGCGTTCGCGTTCAATGGCGGCCGGGTCAAGGCTGGCGGCATCAAGAGCCAGGGGGCTGGATGCGGCAACCTGCATGGCAAGATTCTTGCCCAGGGCCTTCACTTCGGGATTGTCAACATTCCCGGCCTTGCCCACGGTCATGAATACCAGGCTGCCGATCTTGCCGTTGGCATGGATATACTGGCCGATGACTTCATTGTCCGAACCTTTCTGGTAACGGACAAACTTGCCGATCTTCATGTTTTCGCCGACAGAGGCAATGAGCTGCTTGACGTCATCGCCAATCACGCCTTCAAGGGCAGCGGCATCGACAGGATTGTGATCCAGAACGGCCTGGGCCACATTTTTGGCCATGGCCTGGAATTGATCGCCCCTGGCGACAAAGTCCGTCTCGCAAAGCAGGGAGGCCATTGCCCCGTGCTTGCCGTCCGCGCTTACCGCGTATGTAACAAGGCCTTCGCTGGTTGAACGGCCGGATTTTTTGGCAGCCTTGGCCATGCCTTTTTGCCTGAGCCAGTCAACGGCCTTTTCCATATCTCCGTTGACTTCCACCAGGGCCTTTTTGCAATCCATCATTCCGGCGCCTGTTTTTTCGCGCAGTTCCTTTACCTGTTGAGCAGTAATAGCCATTAATCATATCTCCGTAAATGCAATTGATAATAAGCAGGAACCAGAAGAAGCGGAATCACGCCCCGGTGAAAATTTCCGCCAGGCCGTGATTCCGGATATATGCTAAAAAGAAGCTGTTTTCACATAGCGAATATTGTTCTCTCGCAAGGAAGAGGAGTAAATTATGAAAGGAATTCACTCTTATGGTACCCGACCGGAATAATTTACGAAATCTGACGCAGCGAGAGGGCAGAATGCGCATGTGAAGGCTGCTTCTAAAGGGCGTCGCTGACTTCCTTTGCCACAGCGTCGGCCTCGGCATCGGCTGCCACCACATCTTCAACCGCGTCGGCCACAACTTCTGTCAGGGCGTTTTCCTGCATGATTTCTTCAGCGTCTTCGAGCTTTTTGTCGTCTTTTCTCATGGCTTCCCCTTCCATGCAAGCTTCGGCAAATGCGGTCACGAAAAGCTTGATTGCCCGGATCGCATCGTCATTTCCGGGTATGATAAAATCAATGTAATCAGGATCACAGTTGGTATCGGTAACAGCCACAATCGGAATCCCCAGCTTGCGGCATTCGTTAACGGCGATGTCTTCGCGATGGGGGTCGATGATAAAGGCAAGCTGGGGCAGCTTGTCCATATTCTTGATGCCGCCAAGCGATTCCTCAAGCTTGTGCATTTCGCGCTCAAGCAGCAGGATTTCCTTTTTCTGGTAGCGGTTGATGGATCCGTCGGCAAACATGGCTTCCAGCTTTTTCAGCCTGTCAATGCTTTTCTGGATTGTGACAAAGTTTGTCAGCGTGCCGCCCATCCAGCGGTTGGTAACATAAAACTGGTGCGCGCGCGTCGCCTCCGTGGCAACAGCTTCCTGGGCCTGGCGCTTGGTGCCGATAAAGAGAACCTTGCCGCCCTTTGCGACAGTATCGGCCATCTTGTCGTAAGCATCGCGAAAAAGCTTGAGCGTCTGCTGCAGGTCAATGATGTGAATACCGTTTCTGGCGCCGAAAATGTACGGTTTCATCTTGGGATTCCAGCGCCTTGTCTGATGGCCGAAATGCACGCCTGTTTCAAGCATCTGTTTCATTGTAACGTAAGCCATTATGCCTCCAATGGGTTATGCCTCCATTCCGTCCTGTATTGCCCGCAACCCTCAAAAGGGACCCGGGGCGGCACGGAATGTGCGATTTGGGAAGATATTATTATCCTCAATATGAAATTTTGCAAGACAATTTATCGCGCTGATTAATGCGGGGCGCCGCCCCGCTCCCCGGGGGGGGGGCGCGGGGCGCCCCCCCCCCCCC
>VSMX01000193.1 GCA_009773975.1 Desulfovibrio sp.
GGTACATACCGAGGGACCTTTACGAATTTTTTCCCATCCCAAAAGAAGTAGCAGCGCCATACGGCGTTCCGGACGAGATGGCCAAAGCTTTCCGTTCGGCAAAACGATTCCTGAAAATGGGCAAGGATGCGGATTACGAAGCGGCCTGTGTGATGGCGAGACGTGTTATTGATATTGCCGTCAATGATATGGGCGCCGAAGGTAAAAACCTTTTCCAGAAAATTGAAAATCTTGAAAAAAAGCGTCTTATTCCACCCGCAATGCGTGATTGGGCCCAATGTTTGCGGGAAATTGGCAATATCGGTGCCCATGTGGAAGAAGCGACCTGTGATGATGCCGAACAAGCCGTTTATTTTGCGGAAATGCTTCTCATTTATTTGTACACGCTTCCAAAACAAACTGAAGAAAGGCGCAAAAATCCTTGACTTTCCCGTCATTTTGTGGCCTGCTCTTTTCAGGTGCTCAACACACCTTCCAACGGCGGTCGTCGCCATTCCGAGAGAGCGACTTTTTTTGCGCCCAAAATCCGTTGTCAAGACTTGTTCCTGACCGTTCCTGCGCGATATAATGATTTCACTTTCCGGGTGTGGCCGAGATGTCCAGGCGCAAGCTAAATGCGGCCAGCAGCACCGTTGGGCTGTGTTGAACACCCGGAATTTTTTATTGCCCTTCAACAGGCGATCAACAACAAACCAACGGAGTTCAAAATGTCCGATCTTACCGCCACCGTTACCATCATTGACGGCCAGCCCTGCACCACTTCCCTTGATGTCGCTGAAAAATTCGATAAAAAGCATCAACACGTTCTGGAAGCAATCAGGAAAATTCTTGATGATTTGGGAGAGGGAAATATTTCCCAGTCCGAAGATTTTGGACGGTCGAATTTTCGACAGTCCTCTTACATCAATGAGCAGGGCAAAGAGCAGCCCATGTACCACCTCACCCGTGACGCCTTCTCCCTGCTCGCAATGGGCTTCACCGGCAAGAAAGCGCTTGCCTGGAAAGTTCGTTACATCGAGGCATTCAACGCCATGGAGGCGGAACTCATGGGCAAGTCCGAAAAAAAGGCCAGAAAGGTCAATGGCCGCAAGGCAAAGGCCATTCCTCAAGCCGAACCCACGCTTGCCGACAAAGGCATGGAAACCATGAAGAAAATCATGCGTCTGCGCGCCGAGGTCTTCGAAGCCAGCATCGAGGTCCAGAATGTCCTTGCCAGGCCTTTCTGGCACTACAAGGAGGAATGGTTTGCGGAACGCATGAAAGCCTTCGCCAAGGAACTGAACGATACCACGGGCGCCTTCTTCATGGCCATCAACCACAATATGATTGCGGTTGAACACATGTTCCGGGCCTACATCGAGGCCGAAAAAATCGTCATTCATCAATAGTTTGCCCATATAATTTGCACCGGCCCCGCCCCTCAGACGGGGTTTTCCTTTCCCCACCTTACCGATGCCGAGACCGCGCAAGTCGCCGCGACATTGGCTTCCGCCGCTTGCAGCATGATGGCCCCAAAGGGTGGCCTGAGCCCTGATTACGCTCTCCACATTGCCCGCAGGATGTTTGCCGAGCAGTATGCTTTTCTTCAGGCGCGCAAGTGGGAGGAGGAGACGGACAGGTTTTCGCTGTCGAAGAATCTGGATTTGAGGTAAGTCTTTCCTTCAACAAATCCCTGATCTGCATCAGTTCATTGAAAATTGCGAACGATACGTCCTTCTCGGACCAGGTCGTTTTTTCTCTTGAAATCCAATACTCGCACCGGGGGCAGTAATAATTTCGTTGTGGTGTGTCCCCGGTCGTGAATATTGGCGTCAATTCGTCCCCGCAATGCGGACATGTCGGTATCATGCTCATTCTGGTTTTCCTTCCTCTTTTCCACGTTCACATTCTAAAATATCCCAAATATAGTCAGGCCGTGGCCTCGGCATAATCGCGCCGGGAACTGGAATTTTGCTGTAACATTGCAATCATGTTTCTTGCTCATTGTCCTTGCCTCTCAAGTATTCGGTAAATTTTTTGAACCATCCTTTTTGCTGCTTCATGCTGGCCAGCGGCGCAATCTCGTTTATGTCGCGGTGACTGGCCTGCTCGTCCAGCATGGCGTAAGCCCGCCTGCATTGGCTGATTGTCTCCTGCAGCAGGCTTCTGGCCTCCCTTGCGCATGGCGGGTCAATCCCGCGATCTTCGCTGTCGGCCAATACCCGCTGCACGTCTCCAAGGCTTGCGCTTGCCCTGGCCACAACGGTCAGGACTTCGGCCCGGGACTTTGCCGGAGCAATATCGTGTTCCTGCTCAAACTGAGCCTCCAGCCATTGCAAAAGAATTACATTTCCAAGCCCCCTGCAAAGCGGCGCTATGCGATCCAAATTCGGCAGATAGGAATCGTTGTCTGCAAATTTCTTGATTGAACCCGCGTTCATTCCGGACGCTTTTCCTATCTGGTCATGCGTCATGCCGGAAACGGAAGACGCCAAACGCACAGCTTCCTTGGCGCTCATGTTCTTGTAGTCAGGCATGATAGGGTCTCCAACCATTAATTTCCCCTGTGGCCAACGTGGAAACACCTGCTATTTTACACCATGGCCTTGGCATACTCGCGCTTTTTTGCTGGATGTTGTGGCTTACAAATGCCCGCTTCATGCGCCAGAAGAAGGATGGCTTTTTCAGCACGTCTGGTTGTTGGCACACGATCTGACCTCATGGCGCAATAGTGGTCATGAACATATCCAATACGTTTCGCCACAGCCATGTGGCTGCCATAAATGCTTTTCAACTGTTCACAAACATCTTTGAGGTCTTTATCCATGAGAAACTCCTTTCCTGTTAATATTACGAGTAATTCTCGTATCAATCAACACAAAAATACGCGCATTGATTTTAAACAGGAGGTTACGCAAATTTATCGTATGGATAGTGAACGCTTTGAAAGGGCAATTGTTGAAGTCTTGACTGGAATAATCGAGGGCCGTGGGCTTCGGCATGATCCCTCCGCGCAGAAGGCATGGCCTTATAAAAAAGCTGCGGGCAGGACATGGCAGGCCATACGGTCAGAACAGACTTGCCAAAAACTTACCTTGAAAGATGCGCATGCGATGGCGCAGAGCTTGGGCGTACCGATGTCTCAGGTA
>VSMX01000194.1 GCA_009773975.1 Desulfovibrio sp.
ACCTTGGACCATTTGGTTTGAGGTCCACATAACGACGTACAAGATCAACAATCCCCAGTCTTTCCTTGATCTGTTTTATCGCGTCTTTGGCTATCATATTCTTTTCAATCTATTTCAACTCAACGATTGTCATTCCATCACCCCCCCTGTCTTCAGGGGCAAGCTGAACATTGGCAACAATTGGTGACGAATGCAAGAATTCATGAATTTCTCTCCTCAATGCGCCTGTCCCTCGTCCATGAATAATTTCCACGCATCCATAACCTTCCATAACGGCCCGATCAATATACTTTTCTGTCTGGGCAATGGCTTCAACAGCTCTTTGACCTCGAACATCAAGCGTCAGGGACAAGATTTTCTCAGGGTTGCCCTTTGCGGCCAACAAAACTTCTGAAACAGTTTTTTTCGTGGTGTTGCTTGAAGAAGACTGTAACAAATCTTTTTTATCGGCCCAAATATTTACACCATTCATATCAAGGCGCACCCTGTTTTTCCGGGCATCAATATCGGTTATTATACCTCTCTTTTGAAATATGGAATGGAACACTTCCTGCCCAACTTTCAAATCAGTGGCCTGGGGGAGAACAGATGTGTCAGGAGGAATATTATCTGGAACAAGATTGGCCTTGAGTGTGTTCATTTCCCGGATGGCCTGTTTTGCAGAGAGGCGATTCTGTCGATAAGCCTGCATCAGTTCTTTTGATCGCGCGCTTATTTCATCGTGGAGTCTTGACTTTTCCTTGTCAAATTTTTCTTTCTGTAAATTGACCAGATTTTTATATCTGGCTTGCTCAATTCTTAAATGTTCAACTTCTTCTTCTCGCCTGATTGCCAGGTCATTAAGTTTAGCCATAATTGAAGAAGTGTCTCCGCCATCCTGAAGCAGATAGCGTTCCGCTTTTTCAATTATATCCGCAGGAAGACCATGTTCCTTGGCAATGGCAAGCGCCTGGCTGGAACCAACCTGATCATAGGCAATTTTAAATAATGGCTTGTTGGTTTTGGAATCAAAAAGCATGGTAGCAGCTCTTACAGCCGGTTTGGTCAGCGCATAACTTTTAAGAGAGGGAAAGTGCGTAGCTGACAAGACAAAACAGTCTTTTTCCAACAGACTGTCAAGAACAGCCTGGGCAAGAGCTGACCCTTCCGCAGGATCCGTTCCGGAACCAAATTCATCAAGCAGGAGCATGGTATTTTCACCAAGATGCTTCCACGCTTTTGCAAGATGATCAATTTGTGCGGTAAAGGTTGATACATTGTCATCAAGGCTTTGTTCATCACCAATAAATGCGTCCATCCTGGATAACCAGGGCATGTGGGAACCCTTGTCTATGGGGGCAGGGAGGCCGCTCAAGGTCATGGCAGCTACCAGACCGAATGTTTTAAGGCAAACTGTCTTTCCGCCTGCATTGCCGCCAGTAATAATTAATGCTTTTTCACCCGGGCGTAACAAAATATCTATGGGTTGCACCGGAGCCAGTGAAGAAGCTTTCCAGTCAGAAGATTTATTCCTGTTTCTGGATAGTTCAAGAAGAGGATGCCGGGCATGAAGCAATGAGATTCCTTCTTTGGCATTGACAAGATTTACGCAATTACACTGCAAGGATTCAGCCAGCATGATTTTTGCTTTCAAAAAATCCAATGTGGCAAGCAAAGTAATGGAAACTTGAACTTCATTTAAATTTCCAGTTAGCATTCCTGCAAGGTACTGCAGTATTTTTCTTTCTTCTTCACGCTCTTCATGCTTTAATTCCTGGAGACGATTATTGATTTCTACAAGAAAAATTGGTTCGAAATAACATGTCTCGCCTGTCTGGGACCAGTCATGGATTACACCCTGCATTCTGCCCTTGAAATTGGCCTTTAGGGGTAAAACATATCTGTCAGATGAAATGGTCATGAAATCATCCTGCAGATACTGTTGCATATTATATTGTTTGGCAAAATCCTTGACTTTTGAAAGACATGTTCGGTGAAGATTTCTTAATTCCGTGCGTAATCTATATAATTCTGGCGTACTTTCATCTCTGAAAAGACAGTCGTCAGAAATGCAGCGGTCAAGCGCGGCAGCCAATTGCTCTGGAAAAGGCGATTCAGTGGCAAGATGGAAAAGATTTGGCCAAAGGCGGCCGGCATCAGAAATATTTATCGCGGAATTCGCCTCCCGGGCGCTATGCAGCATCTCTCGAAGAGCCCAGAAAGTTTCTATATCAGGGTTTCTGGTAGATGAATTAGCTGTTCCGTCCTGGTTAGCCTGGTCAAAATAATAATTTAAACTTCCTGTTAGTTCCGGATAAGGAGCAATAACAAAGGGTTTGTTATCCGGTCCCGATGGCTGGGAAAAAAAGTTGACGGCTTCATTATAAAACTCAAAAGCAATCTGGACATCGTGGGGAGTTGGAAAAGGAGATATTTCAAGAGCCAGCTTCTTCCCGGCTTCTGTCTGGCAAAAGCTGGAAAGATAAGCTCTGATCTTGCCAAATTCCAGGGCGTCAAGAGTACGTTTATGAATCATTTGCACTGCCTTTTATCATGCAGGAAAAATAAGACACATTTGCATCAAAACAAGGATTAACAGCATGAAATAATTTTCGCAGGAATATGTGATTTGATTATTACAAGTAAATAAGGTTTCTTACCATTTTGTTTCTTTTGAAAGCTGAATTTTCTGATTGGAATTTTCATTTTGATATGCATGATTATATAGTATGCCTGAGAGTTTTTGAAACTTGGTATTCAAAAAAGTAAAATTTTTTAGTGTTTGTTGAAATATTTTCCCTCTGGACTTTATTAATGCATCAAAGCGTTCTTCCGCAAATTTATAAAGTTCAATGTCAGCCCGATTATATTCATACAAAATCTCAAGTTCGTTATCGGTTAATTTTGAGTTTTCATTATGTAGTTTCAAGGCATTATGTTTTTGATGCAATATATTGTTTAAGTTTGCTTTTTCTGCAAGCAGAAGAAGGCTTTCCATAAATCTTTCTTGAAGACCATAAAACCAAAAAGTATTCAAAAGATTATATTTTGCTTTTTCCAAAGATGCAGTCAG
>VSMX01000195.1 GCA_009773975.1 Desulfovibrio sp.
CGCATGAAGGAGCTTGCCGAACAGGCCGCCACCGGCACATACAGCTCCACCCAGCGCCTGATGATCGAATCCGAATACCAGGCCATGGCCTCGGAAATCACCCGTATCGCCAACGCCACCGACTTCAACGGCATGAAGCTGCTCGACGGCACGCTCTCGGGCTCAACCCACGACGGCACCGGGCTTACATCCACGGGCAAGATGAAAATCCACTTCGGCACGGCCAACGATTCCGCGGAAGACTATTACTACATCACAATCGGCAGCTGCACCGCCTCATCGCTTGGCGTGGGCAACGCGGCTGGCTGGGAGATGGCAGGCGAAAACCTGATTTCCGTCCGCCGAAAGATCCTGGATGACAAGGACAATTGGACTGGCAAATGGGACTACGGCACACTTGATCTCACAAAATGCGATGTAAAACTTGCGGATTATAAAAATGCCGATGGCAGCATGGATTGGGCCGGCTATCAAAATGCTGTAGATAAATGGGTCAATGATAGCGTGAAAAATGATGCCAATATAACTTTTAAAAATGCTAACCTAAAAACCGGTGAAAAGTATGCTGCCCAGGGCGAAGCCCTGAGGTCAGCAGGCTACACGGTCTCGACCCAGGAGGCTGCCCAGCGCGCACTGGAAGGCATCAACAACGCCATCGAATCCAAGGACAAGATCCGCGCCCATCTTGGCGCGATGCAGAACAGGCTGGAGAACACGATCACGAATCTGAACGTGCAGGCCGAAAATCTCCAGGCCGCGGAATCACGAATTTCGGATGTCGATGTGGCGACGGAAATGACCCAGTTCGTCCGCAACCAGATCCTCACTCAGTCAGCCGTGGCCATGCTTGGCCAGGCAAACTCGCTGCCCCAGATGGCAATGCAGCTTATCGGCGGCTAGTCATCTTAGACATAGGCTGTTGTGGCAGACCAAAGACGGGAGGCCCGGGGGTGGTCCCCGGGCCGGGGCGAGTTGCTCCACGCCCGCGCAGGCAGCCTGACGGCGAGTATAACAGCGCGTACCTGAACGCAAAAATCATATTCAAGGCTCGTTCAGGGCCTGCAAAGCATGGGCCGCAGCATCCTGCTCGGCCTTTTTGCAGCTTGTGTTCCGGGCAAAAAACTCCCTGCCGTCCGGCAGCGTGAGGCGGATTTCAAAAATTTTGGCATGTTCCGGGCCTGACGCGCCCACAAGGGCATACACAGGGCAAGCCCTGAAAAGACGCTGGGTCAATTCCTGCAGCTGCGACTTGGCGTTGTTTGCCTGCGGTTTTTCCGGCGCATCCGGCCAGCGGGCTGCAAAGACGCGCGCAACCGCCATTTGCGCGGCCGCAAAGCCGCCGTCCTCATACACGGCTGCCAGAACGGCCTCCACAGCGTCAGCCAGGATATTTTCCCGCTGGCGGCCGCCCTGGCTTTCCTCCCCGCGTCCAAGCAAAATCGCCCTGTCGATGCCAAGCTCGCAGGCGAGAGCAGCAAGGCTTGGCGTGCTGACCAGATGCGCGCGCATGCGCGTCAGATCCCCTTCCCTCGCTTCGGGGAAGCGCCGGAAAAGCTCGCTGCTCACGCAGAGCTCCAGCACGGCGTCGCCCAGAAATTCCAGCCTTTCATTGTGCGCGCCCGGATGCCCGGCCTCGTTGGCCCAGGAGGAATGGGTCAGGGCCGTGGCAAGCAGATTCCCGTTGCCGAACCTGTGCCCGAGGCGTAGCTCAAGCTCCGTTTTATCCCCGTCGCAAAGAATTGATTCGCGGGCTTTCATTCATTAGTCTCCTTGAGAACGGCTTCATGGCCGCAAGCATATTCCAAAAGCGCCAAATGGCAAGCGCCTTGCCCATGGCCCGGAAATGTTTTACCCAATTGGCAGCAAAACTCTTCAGGGCTTTGCGTCTTGCGCCCGCATCTGATATCCCCCATTCGGGGCGGGACGCGGGCTGATTCGGCCAGAAGGACGAGGCCTCAAACCACAAAGGAACTTGCGGATGAAGGCATTCCGCGCCCGTCGCGTCATTACCCTTGCAGAAGAAAAGCCGGCCAGGGGCCGCGAACTTTTCAAGCCTCTGTCCGCGCTGGATGACGGAATAATCGTCATCGCAAAAGACAAAATCGAGGCTGTCGGGCCTTTTCGCTCCACACGTCTGCCAGTCGACTGTCCTGTCGAGGATTTGGGCGAAGTTACAATCATCCCCGCGCCAATCAATGCCCATTGCCATTTGCGCCTTTCGCATCTTGCCGGCAAAACCCTCCGGGGCCGCGGCTTCGCCGCCTGGCTCAAAAGCCTGATTCCCCTGATACTGGCCGAAAAAGACCTTTCTCCCGACGCCCCGGAGCGCCATGCAATAGCCACAGCCTGCGCAGCCGCCTGCCGCGATGCCGCGCAGGGAGCCTGCCATGTGGGCGATATTGGCGGCTCGCTGCCGGGCAGCCTTGGCCTTGTGGCCGAATGCGCCCGCAAGGCCAATCTTGGCCTGAGCCAGTTTTGCGAATGCTTCGGCTTTGAGCCGGCAAATTCGCCCTGGCCAGAAGCCAGCCGGCCGGAGCTAACAGAAAATTGCGCGCCGGCAGGCCACGCCCTTTACTCCACCGCGCCGGAAACGCTTGTGGCCGCAAGAAATTTCTGCCGCGAAAACGGGCTGACATTCAGCATGCACCTGGCGGAATCCCCGGAAGAAACCGAACAGCTTCTTGAAGGTTCCGGCCCGCTATATGAATTGTACAGGGGCAAGGTTCTGCCAAAAAACTGGCGGCCGCCCAGAATGCGGCCAGCGGAATTCGCGGCCAGCCTGGGGCTTTTTGGCCCGGGCTTTCTGGCCGTGCACGGGGTCTGGCTCAATGGCCGTGAGATGCGCGCTCTGGCCAGGTCCGGCAGCGCGCTTTGCCTTTGTCCGCGATCCAACAGGAACCTGACCGTCGGGCGCGCGGATATTGCCGGGCTTGTGGAAAGCGGCGTTTTGCTTTGCCTGGGCACGGACGGGCTTACGTCCAATACCGATGTCAATGTGCTCAACGAGGCGCGCTTTTTGCTTGATGTTTTGCCGGAAGATGCGCTT
>VSMX01000196.1 GCA_009773975.1 Desulfovibrio sp.
TCTATGCCGCTAACCCCCAGGTAAAGCTCATAGTCATGCGTTTCCACCTTGCCGCAATACTCCGTGCCACGGTCGGTGAGCATCCTGATTATCCCCATATTATGGGCAGCAAACAAGGGCAAAACCTTGTCATTGAGTAAATCCGCAGCTGTGATCGGAGTTTTTGTCGTGTAAAGTTTTGCGCATGCCACCTTTGAGTAAGTGTCCACAAATGTCTACTGACAGACACGCCCCACCCCCTTGATCGTGCCACATAAAAAGTGTCCTGGCTACCGAGATAACCGGGATGGGCAGTTTCAATTTCGCCGCTGGCCTCGTCATCCAGCTTTTTCTTTTCAAGCGCCTGAACCTGCGCTTCAGTGAGCGCCAATCCATCCTCAGCAGACTTTTTCTCAAGAGCCGCCAAGCGCAGTTTCATTGACTCAAGCCCATGTCGCAACCAGATGGATCATACGCCTGAAGGAGTTTTTCATCCGACAGACCGCGTATGATAATCGCGATGGTATCTTTTATGGCTTTTGCATCACCGGCACGAACCTTGCGGGCAAGCTCGATGGCTATCGGCAATTCCCAGGACTTGAAATCACAGGCTGGAAAACGGATGCCCTGGATTGTATAGGTAGGCGTTACGCTGATATGTTCGCCAGCCGCCACCATATCAGCGCCCACAAGGGAAGCTGACTTTTCAAGAGCCTCGCCAAAAGCTTCACGGTCAATGGCCGCTTACTCAATGGCCGTATGCATGGCGGCTTCATACGACAAGGGCAAGCCCACATTGCTTTTGGGCACGACAGCGTCCCAGAAACGGTTGGCCGCATTTATTGAAAATTGACGGAGAGCTTCAAAGGCAAGGGCCTTTTTCAGGGACTCGCCATATTGTGCGGAAGGGATATGACGAACAACGATGCAGATGTCGGGATTATCGCGCTGGGCCTTTACTGGCTCCAGTATGCCGCAGAATGCGCACTCCAGATTTGCCCAGTATTCGACAATCTCGCCTGTAAAATCTTTCACCGTGCGACCGTCAAGACATTTGCGGTCAGCCAGGACTTTGAGAGGATCATATTTTTGGGCAAGGTCAACGGATATTTCGTTTTTTACCCCTGCTTCAAGGGCAATTCTGTCGGATGTTGGAGTTCCGGCGTGGCAGCAGTTTGGAATTGACAGCAGAAAGAAGAGTCCAAGGTGGGCTGACAGTAAAATTTTAAGCCGTATTGTCATTATAGTGACTCCTGATTGGAATGGCATTATATCGCTAAATAGTTATTTTTTTCTTGACAATATAACTATTTAGTTTATAATCTTGACTATGCGTGGCATTGAAAAAAACGATATTCGTTGGCAAGTTGATTTCACAAGAAAAGCGGAAAAAATGGCTTGCGGCTTGCCGCAAAACATTAATGATGCCCTTTTCCTGCTGAAAGGCGAGCTGGAAAAAGAAGGCCCTGTCCAGCCGGAATGGCATAATTATGGCAAGCTTGTGGGAAAGAAACGTGAGTATCATCATTGCCACCTGAACAAAGGACACCCACGTTATGTCGCTGTGTGGGTGGTGGAAAATGCGGAAAAAATGCTGCTTGAAATTTGTTATGCAGGTCCGCATGGCAGCGTAAACTACAGACAATTTAAATAGGGAATAAAGCATGAATGCGGAAGTAAGGCTTGTCTCTGGAGGCGATGGCCGCATGGAAATAAATCTTTCCATTCCTGCTGCCAAAGCTCGCGTCATTCTTGATGCCATAAGCGGAATGCTTCCCATGGCTGGTTTAAAAGTTCGCCGCATAAATTCTGAAGGTGAGGAAGTTGTGAGCGCCAGCGAGGTTTTTGCCGACGCTTCACCGGCCAAGGCGTTGCGGGGACTGCGTGTGAAAGAAGACATTACGCAGGTGGAACTGGCTGAAAAACTTGGAATAAGCCAAAATATGGTATCTGATATGGAAAGCGGAAAGCGAAATATCTCACTCAAAATGGCTAAACGCATAGGCGAAACATTCAACATTCCATACAAGGTTTTCCTGTAGGATGGTGCAAATTGTTTCACGTTATGCAGCGTCATGGCTCATTTGGGATAGTTTCGACTTGACCGGACATTTCCCTTGCAAAAAGAAGAGAACTCCGTTTTGATGGATTTCAGCAATTCACCATCAACCGGGCGCGATGCCCAGGGAGTCCCCATGTGCAGTTTTAACCAAAGCGCGATCAAACACAAGACAGGCCTGCTCAATCTTGCGGCTGAATTGGGCAATATTTCCAAAGCCTGCAAGCTGATGGGATATTCGCGCGATACCTTTTACAGGTATCAAAAAGCTGTGGCTGAAGGCGGCGTGGAAGCCCTCATGGACGCCAGCCGACGTAAACCCAACCTGAAAAACAGGGTTGATGAGGCCACAGAGAACGCGGTGACCGCTTTTGCCATTGAATTTCCGGCTTACGGCCAGGTTCGTGTCAGCAATGAGTTGAGGAAGAAAGGCATATTCGTTTCTCCATCTGGAGTAAGATCCATTTGGTTGAGACATGGGCTTGAATCCATGAAATTGCGTCTCGCCGCGCTTGAGAAAAAGTCTGCTGAGGATGGACTGGCGCTCACTGAAGCGCAGGTTCAGGCGCTTGAAAAGAAAAAGCTGGATGACGAGGCCAGCGGCGAAATTGAAACCGCCCATCCCGGTTATCTCGGCAGCCAGGACACTTTTTATGTGGGCACGATCAAGGGGGTGGGGCGTGTCATGCCCCCCCGGCAAAGCCGGGGGCTTGAATTGTGAGCCGCTCAAAGCGGCTTAATATTTTGGCTGCCTGAAGGCGGCTATTTCAACAGACTGAGTTGATCCAAACGCCTGTCTTCGGCTTCCTGGTTTCGAATATATTCACGGATCACTTTTTCGTCACGCCCTACTGTCGACACATAATAACCACGCGCCCAAAAACTTTGACCAACAAAATTTCTTGCTCTACCCAGAAAATCTCCCGCTATTGCTATTGCGCTCTTGCCTTTTATATATCCCACAACAGAACTTACAGAATATTTGGGCGGAATTGCAATGC
>VSMX01000197.1 GCA_009773975.1 Desulfovibrio sp.
GCTTTTTCTTGGCGAAGAGAAAAGAGCCTACACCAGGGCCACAACCTGCCAGAAATGCCTGCGGGTTTCGGGAAAGCACAATGATCTGGAAAACGTGGGCCGCACAGCGCGGCATCATACATTTTTTGAAATGCTCGGGAATTTTTCCTTCGGGGATTATTTCAAGCGTGAGGCCATTTCCTGGGCCTGGGAATTTGTAACCCGCGAACTGGAACTGCCGGCAGACAAGCTTTGGGTGACTATATTTCGCGACGATGATGAAGCTCATGCCATCTGGCAGGAAGTAGCAGGCTTGCCAGAAGAGCGTATCATCAGGATGGGTGAAAAGGATAATTTCTGGACCATGGGCGATAGCGGCCCCTGCGGTCCCTGTTCGGAAATCTATATCGACCAGGGCGAGGATATGTCCTGCGGCCCTGATTGCGGCATAGGCAAGTGCGATTGCGACCGTTTTCTGGAAATCTGGAACCTTGTCTTCACCCAGTTCGATCAGGCAAAAGACGGCAGCCGCTCGTTTCTGGCCGCGCCCAACATTGATACCGGAATGGGGCTGGAACGCATAGCCGCCGTTTGCCAGGGCAAACGCTCCAATTTTGACTGCGATCTTTTTCAGGAAATTATTCAATACGCGGCCAGACTGGCAAAGGTAACTTACAGTTTCAGCGCGCCAGATACCAATGACATTGACACGGCCCTGCGGGTAATTGCCGACCATAGCCGGGCGGCCGCGTTTTTGATAGCGGAAGGCGTTCTGCCTTCCAACGAAAATCGCGGCTATGTGCTGCGCCGCCTGATTCGGCGCGCGCTGCGTTTTGCAACCCTCATGGGCGTGCATGAGCCCTTCCTGCACAAGGTTGCCGCAAAAACCTCGGAAATCATGGGCGATATTTATCCCGAACTGGCCGAACATGCCCGCTTTATTGAAGAAGCAGTGCATGAGGAGGAGCGCCGCTTTGCCAATACCCTTGATACCGGGCTGCATCTGCTGGATGAGGAACTGGAAAGGCTGAAGGCCGAAGGCGAAAAAACAATAAGCGGTGATTTTTGTTTCAAATTGTACGATACCCACGGTTTTCCGCTGGACATTGTAAACGACATTGCGGCAAAGCGCGATTTTTCGGTTGATTCGGCGGGTTTTGCCAAAAAAATGGAAGAACAGCGCCAGCGCGCGCGGGCCAGCCAGAAGAAAGACGGTCTTTTGGGCCAGGGCACGGAAAACGAACTTGCGGCCATTTGCGAAAAATTGGCCGCGGATGGCATCAAGTCGCAATTTGTCGGTTACGAAACCTTGCAGACCGAAAGCAAAATTGCGGCCCTGCTCGATATTGCCGGAACCCCTGTCAAGAATCTCGGAGAAGGCGGCTATGGTTACCTGATTGCCGCTCAAACGCCTTTTTATGCGGAATCCGGCGGCCAGGCGGGCGACTTTGGCTTTATCCAGACGCCAACTGGCCGGGCGCGCGTGCGCGATGTAATCAAGGCCGGCCAGGATCTCATTTTACATAAAATTGATGTGGAAAGCGGGGAAATGCATCTTGATGATCCCGCAAGCCTTAGGGTTGATGCCGCTACCCGCCAGGCCACTGCAAGAACCCATACCTGCACGCCTCGTTTGCATGCCTCCTTGCGCCGCATCCTGGGCAAGCACGTCAGGCAGGCCGGCTCCATGGTCGATGCCAACCGTCTGCGTTTCGATTTTTCGCACTTGTCGGCCCTCAAGCCGGAAGAGCTTGCCGCGATAGAACAGGATGTGAACAGGGCAATAATGGCCGATTTTCCTGTTACTGCTTCCGAAATGGGCATTGACGAGGCAAAGGCCAGGGGCGCCATGGCCCTGTTCTCCGAAAAATATGGCGATGTGGTGCGCGTCCTGAAGATAAGCGGCGAAAACGGCTGCACGGAATCAATGGAATTGTGCGGTGGCACCCATTTGTCCAGAACGGGTCATGCCGGCTTGTTCCTCATCACAAGTTCAAGTTCGGTTTCCGCCGGCATAAGGCGAATTGAGGCTGTTACAGGCTGGAATGCCTATAATGCGGCCATTGGCATGCGCGCCACAATCCACGAGGCGGCGGAACAGCTGAAGGCCGCGCCGGATCAGATTTGCCAGCGCCTGAAGGCCCTGCAGGAAGAGCAGAAAAAGTTGCGCAAGGATTCCCAAAAGTCTTCTGTTTCCGCGCAAAATGGCGCGGAACTTGTTGCCGCGGCCGAAAAGGTTGGCGGCGTCAACCTGGTTTGCAAAAAGCTTGACGGCATGAATATGCCAGCTCTTCTTGGCGTCATGGACGATGTTCGCAGCAGGATGGCGAAAGAATCTGTCGCCTGCCTTGCGGGCAATGATAATGGGAAAGTTTCCATCATTCTTTACGTCTCCAAAGACTTGCATGGCAAGTTTACAGCCCCAACGCTTATTAAGGATGTCGCGCAGGCCTGCGGAGGCTCCGGCGGAGGCCGGCCGGATCTTGCCAGGGCTGGCGGCAGCAAGCCGGAAGGTCTGGAAAAAGCTTTTGAAATTCTCAGGAACCAGCTTGCCGGAGCGTAAATCATGATCGGTATTTCCAAACTTTACTGCGGGCAGGCTGAACCTTCTGACGCTTTGCGCTATGGCAGGCATTCCGGCAAACTTCCTTCCCACCTGCTGCAGTTCTCCGCCGACAAAAAGCCGGTAATTGTCTGGAACATGACAAGGCGCTGCAATCTCAAATGCGTCCATTGCTATGCCAGGGCAGTCGATGTTCATGGCAAGGATGAAATCGACACCGCAAGCGCAAAGCGGATGATTGACGATCTGGCGGCTTACGGCGTGCCAGTGATGCTGTTTTCCGGCGGCGAGCCACTGGTGCGGGAAGATCTGGTTGAACTTGCCGCCTATGCCGTTGAAAAGGGCATGCGCGCAGTTATTTCCACAAATGGCACGCTCATAACCCCGCAAAAAGCGGCCGAATTGAAAAAAGTCGGCCTCTCATACGTGGGCATTTCGCTGGACGGCCTGGAAGAAGCCCATGAC
>VSMX01000198.1 GCA_009773975.1 Desulfovibrio sp.
CCTGCCCCTCGGCCTCAAGTTGTTCAAGTCGGGCCGCATGATAGACATAACCTTGCCGGAGGTCAGCAAACGCAACCTGGAAACCCATCTGGCCAGGGACGGTCTGGCCAGTCTTGCGATTGGCGATGCAGGCGCATGGCCGGGCAATGACTGCGAACTGCTGGCTTCTCCGTATGGCCTGAGCGTGGGCAGCGTAAGCGCGGACCCGGATTGCTGCTGGCGGATTACCAGGACATCCGGCCCTGCCGCGACCTGTGAAATTCTTGCGGCACTCCACCACGTTCAGAATGATCCCGAAAATGTAATGCGGCTCGACTGGCGGGAAAATTAGAGTATTTTCACTTTGAAAACACAATGTTGGCCTCGGCCCCATGCACTTGCAATATGCCAGGAAATCATGGCGAGGGGCGAAGATGCCGCCGGCGAGGCTCGGTCAAAAGATGTTGCAGTAAAGACAAAAGGCAGAAAGGCAATATTGCTTATTGGCACGAAGGCACATAAGAATGCTCTGATGGCTGCGATGGCAGACACCTGCGCCGGCCAGCCCGAAGGCCGTCCCGCAGGGACGTTTGCGCCGCCAGCTTTGCTGGCTTGCGCAAGTGGGAAGCAGAGCTGATGAAGCCGCAACTTGCATGCGGCTGAAATGATGGCAACGCAAATGAATGCTATAGACGAGATTCCCAATCCGTTTCACCGTTGTGATCTTATAAAAAATTTGAAAAAATCTTGCCGCCATGCCTGATGCGCCCTTATGTGCGGAGAGCGCTGCCGGATTTTTTATCCGCCAGCATTTTTTCAAGCCAGGCATACCACAAATCGAGGTTCTGGCCGGTTCGGCAGGAGACTTCAAAGGTCGAAAGATCGGGATTCAGCCTGCGCGCAAAGCCGCAGGCTTTTTGCACATCAAAATCAAGATAGGGCAAGAGATCGATTTTATTGATGATCATGGCTTTGGCCAGGTGAAAAAGCAGTGGGTATTTTTCCGGCTTGTCGTCGCCTTCCGCCACCGAAAGAATCGCGACCTTGGCATCTTCTCCGCAGTCAAATTCCACAGGACAAACCAGGTTGCCCACATTTTCAATAAACAGGATATCAAGGCCTTCCAGATTGATTTTTTCCAGGGCCGAAAGCACAAGATTGCTGTCCAGATGGCAGCCGCCTTCAGTATTGATCTGCACTGCCTGGGCGCCTGTGGCGGCCACGCGGCGAGCATCGTTATCCGTCTGCAAATCTCCTTCGATGACAGCCATATTGAACCTGGACACCAAATCCGTCAGCGTGCGCTCAAGCAGCGTGGTCTTGCCGGCGCCAGGCGAGCTTATCAAATTCAGGGCCAGAATGCCCCTGTCGTTCAGCCTCGCCCTGACATGGGCGGCCATTTTCTCATTGGCTTCAAGCACATTGCGCACTACCGGGATTTGCATTCTCTATGTCTCCAGGGATTAGCAAAAGATTATCAATTCAGCCCAACCGGCCTGCGCTGGGAAACGCTGGCTTGCCCGAGATCCCCCGCGCAAATTGACGAAAGAGGCGAAAATGAAGGCAATTTCCTGATGTGTTTGCTGCGGCGCCCGTTGCCTTCACGAAAGATGCGCCCGCTTCCTGCATAATATACCGGCCCCCCCGGGGCGGAAACCTTTTCCTTCAATTTGGAATCCCCGGAAATGCGCCTGGAAACCATCCAGGCGTAATTTCTGCCGCGCAGGGGATTTGGCGAATGATACTTGCCTACGGCCTGCCAGTTCAGGCCATGCCGGTCAATTTCCTTGCGCAGGATCTTCACCCCGAGCCGGATATTCGTATCAGGGTCAAGCAAGCTTACCGGGTCAATCTTCCAGGCCCGCGTCCATTGCGAATTGATTTGCATCAACCCCACATCGTATGATTTTTTTGCCTTTTCCGCTTTCTGGATTATGACAATGGCTTCTTCACGATTTTTTGGGGTTACATCCGTGCCAGCCACATTTATGCACAGGGGGTTGAGCGAGGATTCCTGCCTGGCCACCGCAACTGCCAGGGCTTTGGGCACGCCAGCGGTTTTGCAGTGGGTGGAAAAATATTTGTCAAAAGCCTGGGCAGGGGCGGCGAAAAAGAAAAAAACTAAAACAAATGCAAAAAAAATTATGTTCATGGCGCAATTGAAAAATTTTTTAGTAAAAATGCGTAAATACCGCGCCCGGGGGTACGCGGCCGCATGATGGTCAGATCCAGAGTTTGTTTAAACTAATTATTTGAGGATTTCAAGCAGATTTGGAATTTGTGCAATTCCTATGCCCCCAATGCGGACAGGTCATAATCGCCGGCATCTTCGATGCTGCATTCGACCATATCGCCCGGGCCGCAATTTTCGCAGGAAAGGTAGGTAAGGCCGTCAACTTCCGGAGCCTGGAACCACAAACGCGCGTCATATAAATTGGGCCATTCGGGATTTGGCGCATCGACAAGGGCCGTCTGGGCTGTGCCCAGATAAGATTCAAGATATTCACGGCTTATCCCGGCCTGGATGGCGGCAAGCCTGGCCTTGCGCTGTTTCTTGATTTCGTCCGGCACCTGGTTTTCCAGTTGCGCGGCCTTTGTGCCTTCTTCCGCAAAATAGGTGAATATGCCCAGATGCGTAAAGCGCGTTTCCTCGATGAAGCGGCAAAGATGTTCGAAATGCTCCTCTGTTTCCCCGGGATAGCCAACAATTATGGTCGTGCGCAGGGCGCAGTCCGGCAAGGCGGCGCGCGCCGAATCGATCACGCGCCTGGCGTCCAGTGCAAATGGCCTGCCCATTGAGCCCAGCACGTCCGGATGCGAATGCTGCAGTGGGATATCCAGGTAGGGCAGCACCTTCGGCGCCAGGGCCTTCATTGTTTCCAGCAAGTTGCGGTTGATGCCGCCGGGATAGAGATAGAGCAGGCGAATCCAGGCAAAGCCGTCGATAGCGCTTAATTTCCGCAAAAGATCGGGCAAGTTTTCATCCCCGCCCAAATCCCTGCCATAGGCCGCGCAGTCCTGGGC
>VSMX01000199.1 GCA_009773975.1 Desulfovibrio sp.
CTATCATAAATATGAACATGAAAAGCGCCTGGACCTGGCCGAACTCGGCAAGGGCCTGCACGAGCTTGTGAGCGCTTTTGCCGTCAAAATGAACTACGGGGGCAAATTTTTGATTGAGCCAGGCAGGTATGTGGCCGCGGAATGCGGCCTGCTGCTCGGCAGCGTTACATCCGTCAAGGAAAACGCCGGCATCCGCTATGCCGGAACGGACCTTGGCTTCAACAATCTCATGCGCCCCGTGATGTACGGATCCTTTCACGACCTGGAAATCTACCGCCAGGAAAAATGCCCGCCCGAAAAGGAAATCCCCCAGACCATTGTCGGCAATATCTGCGAAAGCGGCGATGTACTGGCCAGGGATCGCCTTTTGCCACCCCTGCGCATCGGCGATATCCTGGCTGTGCTGGATGCCGGCGCATACGGCTTCAGCATGGCCTCCAACTATAACGAGCGATTCTTGCCGGCGGAAGTCCTGATTCGGCAGGATGGCAGCCCGCGCCTGATTCGCCGACGCCAAAACGTCCGCGACCTGGCCCAGTGCCTGGAAATTTCCTGAGGGTTAAATCCCAAATCATGCCCAAACTTGACCTGAGCACCAGCCCCCGCGCGATCTGGCATCTGACCTGGCCGCAGATGCTGATGATGTACCTGATGTTTTTCACAGGCTTCATCGGGGTCTGGGTCGCGGGGCAGATCAGCTCCAATGTCCAGGCCTCGCTTGGGCTTGTAACCCAGTGCGCCATGTTCCTGATGGTCGTGATCATGGCTGTTTCCAGCGGCGCGACGGCCTGCATAAGCCAGTCCCTGGGTGCGGGGAGAATGATTCGGGCCCAGCTTTATATTTTCTCGACCATTGTCGGCAGCCTGCTTCTGGGTGTGCTGATTGCCATTCCCGGCTGGATTTTCGAAGACCGGATACTGCATCTTGTGCAGATGCCGGAAGACCTGATGCCCATCAGCCGTGATATCTGGAAAATCGCCGTCCTCACCCTGCCCGTGCAATATGTCAATTCCGCGACCGGGGTTATGTTCCGGGCCACGCGCATGGTCATGCCGCCGCTTTTTGTCGCGGCAATTGTCTGCGTGATCAACCTGTTTCTCAACCTGGGGCTTGGCCTGGGTTTTTTCGGTTTTCCCAATTACAGTTACCAGGGCCTGATGTGGGCCAACATGTTCTCGCAGATCATTGGCTCCATCCTGAACCTGGTCTTGCTCAAGCGTTCCGGTTATTTGCAGTTCAATGTCCTGCCAACGCCAGCCTGGCTTAAGGGGGCCATGCCCTATCTCATTCGGGTAGCCCTGCCGGCAGGGGCTGCTTCTATTGTCTGGCAGTCCGGCTACCTGACCCTTTTTGTGCTGGTCGCCTCCCTGCCCACTGGCAGCATAGCCGCCCTGGCCGGTCTTACCGCCGGTTTGCGGGCAGAAGGGCTTATTTTCATGCCCAGCATGGCCCTGCAGATGACAACCTCCATTCTTGTCGGCAACAGCCTTGGCCAGGGCAAGCCGGAACAGGCCCGCGCCCTTGGGCTGCGAATGGCCATGGTCGGCGCCCTGGCCATGACCGTGATGGCGGCAGTGCTCTGGCCCTTTCGGCAGGAAATGGCGGAAATCCTGTCGCAGGAAGTTGAAACGCAGGCGCAGATTGTCAGCTATCTTTCCTATAACCTGGCAGGCACGCCATTTTCGATTGCAAGCCAGATCATGGGCGGCATAATGGTTGGCGCCGGCGCCACCCAGTACAATCTTGTTATTTACGGCGGCACGTTCTGGGCAGTGCGCCTGCCCCTTGGCTGGCTTTTGGGCCACAAGCTCTGGGGCACTGCCAGCGGCATCTTCGCCGCCATGATTATCTCGCAGATTATCCAGGCCACAATCATGCTCTGCGCGGTCAAGTACTGCAACTGGATGCGCTTTGCCATGAAGGTGGGCAAGAACCGAACCAGTTAAATAAAAGCAAAAAGGAATCATGGAATCATCATGAATACTGGATTCACAAATGTAAGTCTGGAAGAAAAAGACAGGTATTACGAACTGTGGCAAAAGACCCCCAGACGCTCGCTGGATTACAGTCTGGTAAACTTGTGGGGCTGGCAGGAACACTACTGCCTTGAATGGCAATTTTCCGATGGCCTGTGCTGGATACGCCAAACTAGACCCGAAACCATCTGGTGGGCGCCCGTTGGCCCCTGGCACGAGGTTGACTGGCGGGCCATCTTCGGCCGGCTCTGCGTGGATAAACAGCGCTCGTTCATCCGCGTCCCGGAAGAGCTGCTCAATGTCTGGCATGAGGTCCTGGCCGACAGGATAAGGGCCGAAGAAGACCGCGGCCAATGGGAATACCTATATTTGCAGAAGGATCTTGCAGGCCTGGCAGGAAACAAGCTGCACAAAAAACGCAATCATTACAACAGCTATGTCAAGACTTACGGGTCGCCGGATTACCGGGCAATAGACGACAGGATGATCCAGGATGTGCTTTCCGTGCAGGATGACTGGTGCCAGTGGCATGAATGTGATGATTCCCCGTCGCTGATGGCTGAAAATGACGCGGTGAACCGGGTTCTGCTGCATTGGAACAATTTTCGCAATTTGCTTGGCGGCTCGCTTTATCTTGACGGAAGGATGGTAGCCTTCAGCGTGGGCGAACAACTGGACGATGAAACGCTGGGCGTGCATTTTGAAAAGGGCCTGAATGGCTTCAAGGGCGTTTACCAGGCCATGAACTGCGAATTTGCACGTCATGCCGGCGAGGGAATGATCTGGATAAACCGCGCGCAGGACATGGATGAGGAAGGCCTGCGCCAGGCCAAGCTTACATATATGCCGACCGATTACTTGCGCAAGCTCAAGGTAAGCTGGATTTGCTGAAAAAAGCGGGAAAGCTCCATGAGAAGCTATTTCTCATTGTGAAAACAGCTTCCAAAACGAAAAAACCCCGGGATAAACCGGGGTTTTGAAAGATTTGGCAACGTCCTACTTTCCCACACGAAGGAGT
>VSMX01000002.1 GCA_009773975.1 Desulfovibrio sp.
TCCCATCCGCATCTGATTCAGGCCTGTTTTGCGCAAGCAGGATGTGTTTAAATATAAAATAGATGATCAGTAAATAAAAAATCCGGCAAAAACTTGCCGGACAAAATGCGTGGCTGGAGAAAGCGTTTTACATGGCATCAAGCTGATTAATGTAATTTTGAGCGGCTGTGGCGAGAAAACCGGAACGGGTCATTCCTTCCGACTTGGCTTTCCTGTCAACCTTGGCCAACAAGCGAGGCTGCATGGAAATATTGAGGCGCACAAAAGGCTCCCGTTTGGGATCGGCTGGTACAAGTAGGTAAAGAGTGCCTGGGTGGGGAGGTATTTCCAATTCCCGATAGTATTCAATGGATTTGGCCTTAGCGGTTTCATAGTCGGATGGTTCCGGTAAGTCAACGCCATCCTCAATTTCGGATTCTATATAGACCGTCAATGCTTCCATCGCCATTGTCATGGCCTCTTCCAGCGAATCCCCGCAGGTTATGCATCCGGGAAAATCCGGGAAATGCACGCTATAAGTTTCCGGATTTTCTTCATCGGGGCTGAACTGGGCGAAATAGTAATACATTTTATATGTCCTTTGGGAGAGGGCCAGCACCCTCTCCCTGTTTTAGCGTAGTTTCACTCCACTTTGAGCTTCTATGGATTTCAGGGTTTTTATGGGAAAATCGCGCCCGCTATGCTCTGAAATCGTAACCTTGCCGGGCTTGAATGGGTGAATGTATTGCCTGCGGCTGCCTTTTTTTCTCGGTAATTTTTCCACCCATCCATCCTCGCGAAGCTTTTTGTCAACCTCCTTGAATGTCATATTTCCTCGCTTTGTTGAGTAATAAATACCCAAAAAATCGTTAGAAGTCAAGTTTTTTATTTATTATTTACACAATTTTTTCATTCAAGCAGGATTTCAGATAGTCAATACAATCATCCTCATAAACCCGAACCCCCTTGACCGTACCCATTCGCATGGCAGGCAACTTGCCAGAATTAATCAGGTTATAAAAATGTGAGCGCGAACAGGAAAGGATGGCGCAAGCCTCCCTCCAACGCCAAGATGGCTGGCCAAATCCCTGCCAGAACTTTCTTCCCGCCAGCAGCCCTTGCGCACTGCCAGATCACGGTCAGCGTCATTCCAGCAGGAATGGCAATGCGGACATTCATAATACCCAAGGGAGCGGGATATGATTTTGACCGGGGCACGGCAATCATCCGGCCAGCGGATATGCTCAAAATCCATTAAAACTTCACTGCCACAGGCCGGACAAACAACATGATAGCGGAATCTGGCTTCAGCCTGCCTGAATGCGCGGTCAATTGGCCCATCCACAACAGTTGGCGTGGATAATTTCCAGATAATGGCTCTTTTGCCCCATGTGATGACGCGCTTTTCGGCCAGAGCCTCCGCAGCCGCCTCGCGCTTGGTGTTCTGATCTTTGTCAAGCTCATCCAGAATCAGGTAACGAATTGGCTTGGTGCCAAGCCTGGATGCGAAGCCAGACCACGCCATATAAATCGTCAAATGCGCCATTTTGATGCGCAAGGAGCTTAAATCATCGCCCATGCCTGTGAGGTATTCGCGCAGACGCGGAGAGGCATGGAGCATGGGAATGATTCTGTCCTGCGCATTCTCGCGGGCGGTTGCTTCGTCCGGATAGACGTACAGCACAGGCCCGGAGCGCGGTCAATGGTATAGGCCACGCAATTATGAATTGCCTCCGTGCCAGCCGATTGCGGGCATTTCATAATACTGACAGTGCGGACGGAGGGGAAAAATCCGGCATCCATGATGCCAGTGGCGTAGGGAGTAACCTGATTGCGCCACGGGCCAGGGCGGGAGGATAAATGCACCACGCGATGCCGTTCCGCCCACTGGCTGGCGGGCATTGGCTTGCGATGACGCAAGGTAGCCCGCTCGCCTATGACGAATTTCCAATCCCAGACAATTTTGCCGCGCTCGCGGGCCAGACGCTGCAAAGCCCTGGCCGTATCCTGATGGATACGGTCAGGAAGATTTGCCAGTTCAAGCTGAAAGAAATTATTGTTCCTGTTCGCCATCAAAGGTTTTATCTTCTTGCAGTTTTTCACCGGACTCATCAACTATGATTTCTGTGCGAAATTCCATTGGCTTGGAATATTCATTGAGCGCCATGTCCAGATTATTCTCAAATTCCTGCGCCAGCTGCTCGGCTTTGGAAATATCGCCGCCTACCATGCGGATATAATCGGCCACATTAAGGCTAAAGACGCTGCGGAGATTCAAGGACAGGGCAGCGGCCATGCTTGCCAGTTCCAGAGCAACTTCATCGCGCTTGATGTATTTTCCGGCCTTGATCTGACGGTCAAGGGCGAGGGAGCGCAGCTGCTCACGGCCCTTGTCAATATCCACTTGCATTTTTTCCTTGGCCAGATCGCTGTTTTCATCCGTTTTGGCTTCGGGCATGGAAACAAGGGGCAATAAAGTTGCGTACCTATCCACATCCCGCTTTTTGAAACTCGCATCGGGCTGCTTGCGCAACAACCCCTCATTTATGTTGTTATAGAGTTTAGCCTGGCCAATCTTGCGACCGGCCTTGTGTAAATATTCCAACACTGCCTTGACGTTTGGGAGAGTTTTGTCGTCAGTCTGATTGCTCATAGCCTCATCCAGCATTTTCTTGGAGCGGCTTAAAGCGGCAAGGTTGGCAGGGGATGGATCATCCTTGACCTTTTTCTTGGCATCCTCTTTGGCTTTCAAAAGCAGAGGAATGTCTGTGCGCTCGCTCTGTTCAAGCAAGGCATCCAGTTGCGTTGCATCCGCCATATACTATCCTTTGCCTCTTGCTGAAGCATAGCCGCCCGCGGTTGACGAACCCCTTGCGGGAGGCTAGGCTAAAAATCGTGCTTGAGATTTGGCCTAGCCAGATTTCTACGCCGGGGTGGAAGTAGTGATTCCACCCCGTATTTTTATTGCGCCTCTACATTTTCCACTTCCAGTTCCCTGTAGGTTTTGCCGTCCGATTCGCGCACGGCATCCATGTTGGAATATTCCTGCCAGCGGCGAATAATGACGTCCACACAAACTTCGGATCAAGCTCCATGAGCCTTGCGCTCCGGCCCATGCGCTCGCAGGCCATGAGAATGGAGCCGGAGCCGCCAAAAAAATCACCCACAATGCCGCCACGCGGAGAGGAATTGCCCAGCATTTTTTCAATCAGGGCCACTGGCTTCATGGTTGGATGCAGTTCGGACTTGGACGGACGCGGAACGTCAATTATTGAGGTCGGCAATTCCTCAATGGCCAGAGCCTCGCCCTGGATACGGAATACGCGGCAATCAATGCAGAATTGCCAGCTGCCATCCTCCATTTCGCGCAGACCGGGGAGATCGGCTTCAAGAATGGAACGCTGCTTGCGGTTGCCATACCAGCGATGGGCGGAGCCGCGCTTCCAGCCGTACAGGATTGGTTCATGCTGAAAGTGGTAATCGCCCCTGCCAAGCACAGCGGTCTGCTTGCGCCAGATCAGGCATGCAGCCAGCTTGAATTGCGCGGCCATGAATGCGCGGCGAAACACCATGCCATCGCCAGCCTCGGAGTGCGCCACATAGATTGCGCCGCCAGGGCGCAGCGAATCATGCATGATCTTGAACGCGGAAATGAGAAAATCCTCAAATTCAGCGGCAGTCAGCTTGTCATTTTTGATTTTGCCAGCCTTGCCCTTGTAATCCACATTGTAAGGCTGGTCAGTCCAGACCAGATCAAGCTCCTGACCGTTCAGGAGCCGTCTTGCGTCAGCCTGGCTTGTGGAATCGCCGCACATTAGCCTGTGTCGGCCAAGCAGCCAGATTTCACCGTCCTTTGAGAGTGGAACAGCCGGAGTTTCCGGAACATCGTCCGGGTCTTTATCGCCAGCGGACATATCCATGAGCATCTGATCAAGCTCACGGTCATCAAATCCGGTTGCGGAGAGGTCAAAATCAGCCAGCTTCAAGGCCCGGAGTTCCTGTAAAAGCAATTCCTCATCCCAATCGGCCCAGGTTGCGGAGCGGTTAATCAGAATGCGGAACGCCCTGATTTTGGCATCGTCCATGTCATCTGCGCAGATCACAGGCACAGTGGCCATGCCCATTGCGAGCGCGGCCTTGTAGCGTAAATGCCCGTCAATCAATTCCCCGTCAGACTTGGCCAGCAAGGGAACGCGGAAACCAAACTGGCGCAGGGCATCCGCCATTTTATTCACAACATGGTCGTTTTTGCGCGGGTTATGCTCATATGGCCGGAGTTTTTCCACTGGCCAGTGTTCAATCTGGAGTTTGGACATTGATGCCTCCACAGCTTTACGCCTTGCGGCAACAGCTTCAAAAGTTTCGCCCGTTTCCTTGAGTGTTATGGCCACGTCTGGGAACAATCTGCCAAAACGAATAAGCGACACATCCACATAGGGCGGTGCGATTTCCACTGCGCGGGCAATTCTGCCAGTCCGCTGCGCGGCTATAATGCTTGTTCCAGAGCCGGAGAATGGTTCAAAGACAATCGCGCCTGTCTGCGTCCAGACTGTGTACATAAATTCCGGCAACGCCGGAGGAAAAACCGCCGGATGGTCTATATCCTTGCCAATGCGACCGACTTGGGTAGTGTGCGGGATCTTCAGCAAAAAGAAAGACCATGGCATAATGGTGTAGAACAAAAACCACCAACCCCCGCTCCGCAAAACGCCGCCGAAAAACTTTCTATTTTTCCAAGCCATTTTACATTTTCAAAATCGGCCAAAAAGCGGGGGCAGCCTGCCCTCGGTCTGCCGGCAGCCAGGAAGGACCCAAAAACGGCTGTGCGCTTGGGATTGTTGGCTTGCATTGAAAACTGTGGGGGTACAGGGGCCTATCATAAACCCCATGCTTCGGGTATCGGGTTGCACAATAGGGGGAGAGTTGGGGGAGAGGACAAGATTGAGCAGCAAAAAATAAGAGGTTAGAAGCTGCAAACTTTGCTTCTAACCTCTTGAAATTCTTCTGGTACCGGGAGCGAGACTTGAACTCGCAAGGGCGTGAACCCGGCGGATTTTGAGTCCGCTGCGTCTACCATTTCCACCATCCCGGCAAAAAGCTTTGTCTTTATACTCTTGTTGGAAATTTCAGTCAAGCCGGATTCCAGCCGCAGTATATTCTTTTCAAGGAATTCCGGGCCATATTGCAATTTATAGAGAACGTCTTCGTTCTCTATACAAAATCCGTCAGGATTTTGCGCCGCACAAAGCGGCGTGAGCCAGCCAAAAACCACGTTTTTTGACTGGCGATCTTCGGCATTGAAATGTTTAAATTTCAAAGCCGACATCTATGGTACTACAGCTGCAAATATAAAAGCGCCTGTTTTGTAACCCCAATTAATGGGGGGGCTGGGGGTGCTGGCCGAAGGCCGGTCCGGCAGGAGCGTGCCAGTTGCCAGCTTGCTGGCTTACGCAAATGGACAGCAGAGCTAATGAAGCCGCAGCTTGCCTGAAGCTGAAATGACGGTAGCGCAAATGAATGAAAATATCCATTGGGAATGGATATTTTCATTCAAGAAATGCTATAAAGGATTCGTTTGGGCGCCATAAGCGTAATTCGGCTACGCCAAAAAAATTTCTATGCCTTTTTATCTTCCGGCCACCACCACTGAGCCCGTTTGCACAAAAGGTCAATATCGCCGGCCGCCGCCACATTCAGCATTTTTTTGAATTGCCGCACAACTTCATGGCTGTGGGGATTGGCCTCAAAAAGCACCCCAAACATCTCGGCGTCCTCGTTGAGCATCTTGGCCGCCGCATCCTTGCGGCGCAAAAACGATGGTGTAATAAAGGGCAAGAGGTCTTTTTCGCCTGCCAAAAGCGCAAAATAGGCAAGGTTGGTGATAAAGTTCATGTTCTGAATCTTGGCCATGGCCTTGTCGTGCGTTTCGGCATCGCAGCGAAATGTCTTGCAGCCAATTTGCCGGAAAAATTTTTCAACCAGCCGAATATCACTTTCCCCAGCCTCTGCCCCCGGAACAATCGCCACGGGCAAATCTGTATCCGGAGAATTTTTCGGGCCGAAAAGCGGATGTGTACCAACAACAGTTCCGGTCCAGGCCCTTTCCATCTGCCGCAGGGGCCTTTCCTTCACCGAAGTTATATCCGACAAAATAGTCTTTGCAGGCAAACAGGGCACAATCTTTTGCAGCACTTCCCCGATAACCTTTGCGGGCACACATAAAAAAACAAGTTCGACATCCGCAAGCGTCCTTTCAATTTCCGGCCTTTCCAGAGGCTGATCCAGCCCCGTACATTCCATATCGGCATCTTTTGCGCGCTCCAGCAGCATCTTGCCCATCCTGCCGCGGGAACCGACAATTACCGTTTTGGCCTTTCGCGTCTCGCCATTTTCCGTATTTTCCATTTCCTGTCCATCCTGAACATTTATCCGCAAATATTCCGGCTGGCTATCCAAGCTTGCTCCACAAATTCCAGAATTCAGGACAGGACTTGCGCACGACATTGGGATCATCAAGCCTCTCCCGCACCTTGAGCGCCTTGTCCCTCAATTCCAGCAATGCCAGGGACATGGCTATTCTATGGTCATTGTGCGCGCAAAGGCCGACATCCGCCGGCAAGGTGGGACAATCGGGCTTGTTGCGCACATGGCCGGCCAGGCCGCCCATACCGTTGATCAACAGTCCATCCGAAAGCGCGTCAATTGTTACGCCTGTCTTGGCCAGTTCCTGGGCTGGCGCGGCAATGCGGTCGGATTCCTTGATGCGCAAATGCGCAACATTGCTGATACGGGTTGATCCCCTGGCAAAGGAAGCCAACACTGCAACGGTTGGCACAAGATCCGGGCACGCGCCCATATCCAGGGCCACGCCATGCAGGGCGGAAGGAAATACGGTAACAGCATCCGCGCCTGTTTCAATTTTGGCGCCCATTTTTTGCAAAATATCAAGTATGGCCCGATCGCCCTGAAGGGAATCCGGCCGCAAGCCGCGCACCGTAACCGGCCTTTTGCCAAGCGCGCCGGCCGCCAGGAAATACGAGGCCTGGGACCAGTCGCCTTCCACCTTATAATCGCCTGGCTTGTACTCGCAAGGCCACACGCGCACCCGCAGGCAACCAGGTTTGGCATCTTCAAGGGTTCGCCAGCCGGAACCATGCATCTGCGCCCACGGATCCCCTATCCTTGGGCGCCTCTCGACCCGGAATTTGATGTCGAAATCGGAAAGGCATTGCAGGGTCAGGCCAACATAGGGCCAGGAAACAGCCTTGCGCCCGGCAAGCTCTATGCAAAGTGGACTGCTTGCCAGGGGAGCAGCCAAAAGCAGCCCCGAAAAATACTGGCTGGAATCATCCATGCCAATCTGGACATAGCCATCGGCCAGGGAAGGATCCAGTCCGCGGGCCTGGATCAGGAAAGGCGGATGATCCTGCTTGCCTTCGTAGGCAATGCCGCAGCCAAGGCTGGCCAGGGCCGCGCAAAGCTCGCCAATGGGCCTGTCATGCATCCTGCCATGGCCAAAAATCCTGAAAAGCCCGTCGCCTGCCGCCAGAACAGCCGTAAGCAGGCGGCAGGTGGTTCCGGATTCCCCAACATCGCATTGCGTGGCCTCGCCTTTGCCGCCCTGTGGTTTGCCAGGCATCCCGAAAACTTCCCAGCCTGTAATATCGGCGCAATGCGCGCCAGTGCCGGTAAGCGGCTTCATCAGCGCGCCAGCCTGGCTCAATATGCCCCTTGTGGCTTCAATATCCGCGCTTTCCAGGGTATGGCGCACAAATGATTTTCCATGCGCCAGCGCCGCGCCAATCAAGTAACGGTGTGAAAGGGACTTGGAAGCGGGGGCGGCAATTTCAACCGCGTCTTCCATGTCCAGATCTGTTCCGTCATGCTCGTTCATTTCAAATCCCCTCGTCATCATTTTTGGACTGTTCGGCAATGCTCATTCTGTCAAGCTGCGGTCCGGTGGGGTAGCACCCCAGTATGCGGAAACTGTTGCAGGCATGGCCCAGCTGTTCCAGCAAGTCGCCATGTTCGGGATCATTCAGGTCGCTTTCGACATCGGCAAAAAAAACGTATTTCCATGGCTGGCCGCGCATTGGCCTGGATTCCAGTTTGCGCATATTGACATGGTGCCTCGCAAAAAGCTCCAAAATATTGGAAAGGGAACCGGGCTTGTCCGGCACGGTAAAAAGAACGGATGTCTTGTCCGCGTCGCTGTGCCCGACAGGAGAGGGCCTGGGCTGGATATCCTTCTTGCCGTTTTCGGACGCAATGATTACAAAACGCGTCCAGTTGCCAGGCTCATCCTCTATGCGTCTGGCCAAAATTTCAAGACCGTGGATATCGGCAAGCTTGCAGTTGCCGATGGCCGCGCTTTCCGGGTCCGAAGCCGCGCGTTTGGCGGCGGCGGCGGTCGATTCAACCGGAACAAGCGCGGCATTGGGCAAATTGGCCCTCAGCCAGCCCTGGCACTGGGCCAGGGGCTGGGGATGGGAATAGACCTTTTTTATGCTTGAAAAGTCATCATCAGTGGCAAGGAGGCAATGTGAAATCCTGGAATAAAGTTCCGCCTCAATTACCACCTGATACTTGAGGAAAAGGTCCAGACTTACCCCCACGGTGCCCTGCAATGAATTTTCCAGGGGCACGACTCCAAGTTCGCACGAACCCTGGCACACTTCTTCAAAAATCTGCAAAATGTCCCGACAGGGATGAAAGGAAGCAGCATGCCCCAGGTACTCCACCCCTGCAAAATGGGAGAATGTGCCTTCCGGGCCAAGATAGGCGACGTTTTGCGGTCGTTGCAGCGCGCGGGACGAGGAAAGAATCTCGCGCCAGATGGCGGTGAGGTGCTCATCTGGCAGCGGCCCCGGATTCTCCCTGGCCAGCTTGTCCAGCAAATCCCTTTCACGCAGGGGCTTGAAGACCAGTTCGGCGCCCTTTCTTTTGATTTGCCCCACTTCCCGGCTCAAATTTGCCCGTTTGTTGAGCAATTTCAAGATTTCGCCATCAATGGCATCAATCTCCACACGAATTTCGGACAAACGGGCGCCCGGCTTTTCATTTGCGGGCGTCTGTCCTGGCGGAATACCTTTTTGGGCCATATCTACACTTCCCTGATTTCTTCTGAAATGCGCATGCCAAAATGGCGTCCTGAAGAAAGTCCGTCCACCTTGCACAAAACCTGATCGCCCTCCTTGAGGGCAACCACGCTGACCGGCGTGCCGTCTGGCGCGGTCAGGCGAATTGTTTCCGCATTCTGCAAAAACACGCAGCCACGCCTTGGCTCGCCCCCAGGCTCTTCAACTTCGGCCTCGATCAAAAGCATGGGGCGCACCTCTATCTTTACCCGGCCAAGGGTGGTTGTGGCCGAATTGCCTTCTGAATCGACAATCAGGACTTCCTGGCCCTGCCTGAGCTCGCCAAGATAGACTGTTTTGTCATCCGGCAGCGTAACATAGGCATGAACAGCGCCGGCATTGACCCTGAAAGGCCTGGAGGCCACATATTCATTGTGTTCGGTTTCGGCATGCACAAGGAAGGAAAAGGCATTGGAATTGCCCACCAGCATGCCCTGGCCACGGCGGAGCAGGGAAATTGTGTCGGCGCAAACCCTGTGGCCAAGGCCAACCGGCTCAATGCGCGTAATCCTGGCCGTCACAAGATCCTGCTTGCTGCCAGCTACCTTGCACTGCCTGACAATTTCGCGAATTTCGGAAGCCCCGCTGCCTGTAACGACAATTGCGTCAACGCCTTTCTCGAGAATGCCTGATGCCAGTTTTGCCCGTTCCGCGCTTCCGGCCTCAACCTGGACATTGTCGCTCTGGGCCAGAAGATTCTCGATGGGGATGATCTCCCAGCCTTCGGCTATCACGACTTTTTTGCCGGCCTTCATTTCACGGACGGCTTCTTCCTCCTCGGCCTTGGAATCCAGGGCAAGCCTCTCCAGATCTTCCGCGGCCAGAACTTCGCAGCGGCTGAGCTGCGAAGTTGCCGCGACGTCCGCGCGGGGAACAACTACCCCGTCCACTCCCGCTTCCAGACCAAGAGTGACCATGCCTTTATCGTAGGGCACGCATTTCAGGTATACCCGGGACATCTATTCCTCCATGCTGGCCAGGGCCTGGTCAACAGTGGCGTTTTCATGCACAATCATCCGCAGGGCCTTTACCAGCTTGACCCGGCGCGGATGCTGGAAGACATTGCGGCCCATCGAAATGCCGCTGCCGCCGGCAGTAAGGGAGGCGGCCACCATCTGGAGAATCTCGCGGTCGGAATCCATTCTTTCGCCGCCGGCAATCACCACGGGCACGCAGCAGCAGGAGACTACATCGGAAAAACTTTCAATATCGCCTGTGTAGGATACCTTGACAATGTCCGCGCCAAGCTCCACGCCAACTCTGGCGCAATGGGCGATGGCCTTGGGGTCAAAGCTGTTGGCAACCGCCGGCCCCCTGGCATAAACCATGGCGATAAGCGGCATGTGCCAGTTATCGCAGGCTTCCGAGATCTTTCCGAAATCGCGCAGCATATCCCTTTCGTTGGGATCGCCAAGATTTATATGGATCGATACGGCGTCGGCGCCATGTTTCAGGCCTTCCTCCACGGTTCCGACCAGTGTTTTGGTATTGCCGTGGGGCGAAAGCGCGGTGGAAGCGGAAAGATGGATAATCAGGCCGATATCCTTGCCAGCGCTGCGGTGCGAGCATCTTACCAGACCCTTGTGCATCAGGACGGCGTCAGCGCCGGCCTTGGCCATGTCGTTGACGGCCTCGCGCATGTCGATAAGCCCATCCACCAGGCCCATTGTCACGCCATGATCCATGGGAACAATAATCGTGCGGCCTGTCGTGCGATTTAGAATCCTCTCCAGCCTGACCTGTTTGCCAAGGTACATTTTGCTTCTCCTTTGTTTGGACACATTAATAAAAAAAGCCGCCGGCACTGCGCCCGCGGCTTTGAAGTTACGACTGATAAAAGGACGTCAGCCTAGCTCCCTGCCGCAGGGCATACTAAAGTACGCAAAGTAAAACCAGCCGTTGAAGGCTGCGTACTGTGATACTGCGGTGGAAACAAGATTCAGCATTTCTGACTCCCTTGCAAGGAAATTAAAAAAACTGTGGTTTTAAGTCAAGCATTTTCTTCAACGTCGATAATTTTCAGAACTTTTCAAATAATCCATTGCAACCGCCCCATAAAGGAATCGCGTCTTTGTTTCTGCAAACCATTGACCGGTCCCGTTTGTCGTGCTACAGGTAATGAGCAAAAGGAAATTCCACACTATGGCATTCAAGGACATTGTGGCAGTCCAGCAAAGCGGAATGCGGGCCATGGCGACCAACGGCGTCATCGGGCTGCATCTTGTCAGTGGCCCGATTGTAGGTTTTGCTATCGGCTACGGGCTTGACGCGTGGCTTGGCACAGGCCCCTGGTTCAAGCTGATATTTTTTTTGACAGGCATTCTGGCCGGTTTTCTAAATGTCTGGCGAGACACGAAAGAGCTTCTGGCCAAAATGGAAAAAGAAAAAAGATATCCGGAAAAGGCCCGTAAATGAGTCTGGTCGGAGCCTGGTGGAGACAGATTTGCCAGCCACTGGACGGTCTGCTCTGGAAAAAAGGCATCAGCCACGGGGTAATCCGGCCGCTTTTGCGCAACCAGATCCTGCTTGCGGGGGCCCTGATCCTGCTTGGGGGCATAATATTCATTGTCTGGTCATGGCTTTTCTGGGCCGGATGCGGCTTTGCCGTCATGACATGGATTTTATACAGCTGGGCCGCTTTTTTTCTGCGGGCGGACATTGGTTCATACAATGCCGCGTTTTTGCGAATAGTCATTTTACGGTTTGGAATCAGACTTTTACTGCTGGCCGTGCTTTTATATATTGCCTTGCGGTTTTTTTCCGCCCCGGCCGGCGCAATTCTGGTTGGTCTTGTAACAGGAACCATCCTGGGCCTGGTGAATTTTACATATTACATGCGCAAAGGCGCATGATTTTCAGTTGACCTAGCAAGGAGGCGCTCCCATGGCAGGCAGCTTGCCGGAACCGGTTCTGCTCTCGACATTTCTGGGCATGGACGAGATTACAATTCTCGGGCAGGAAGTTGTTTTCAAGCATGTTTTCTATTCATGGATAGCCATGGCCGTGCTTTTCGGCTTTGCGCTCTACCTGCGCGGCAGGTTGAAACTGGTGCCTGGAGGGGTGCAGAATTTTTTCGAGGCCGTAATCGAGACAACTGAAAAATTCATCATGTCATCCATGGGCGAAGCGGGAAAACATTATGTTCCCCTGCTTTGCGGAATGCTGATCTATATTTTCGCCATGAACATCCTGGGCCTCATACCTGGTTGCGATGCGCCAACTGCCAATCTCAACACCACTGTTTGCATGGCACTTTTTGTCTTTGTCTATTATAACTGGGTAGGACTTTGCCGCTGGAAGACCCATTATATCAACCAGTTCCTCGGGCCGAACAAATGGTTGATTCCGTTGATGTTCCCACTGGAAATCGTATCGCACCTATCGCGGCCGGTTTCTCTTTCTCTCCGTCTTTTCGGCAATATCCGCGGCGAGGAAATCGTTATCATCCTGTTTTTCATCATGGCTCCGCTTTTGGGAACCATACCGATTTACGGGCTCTTTCTGCTGGGCAAGAGCATGCAGGCCTTTGTGTTCTTCATGCTGACAATGTTCTACATTTCGAGCGCTTTGGAAGGCCCGGAACATTAAATCGTGGAGACAGGATTCACCGGGTAAAACAGCTTGATTCGGGGGAATGGCCGCGCGCGGCCCAACAATAAATGGAGGAATTACACGATGCGTAAACTTTTGATGATTGCCCTGAACACAGTCGCACTGCTTGGCATGGCCGGCATGGCTTTTGCCGCCGAACCCCTCAATTCCGACTCTCTGGGGCTGACCTGCCTTGCCGCCGCTCTTGGCATCGGCATCGCAGCCTGCGGTTGCGGCATTGGCATGGGTGTTGGTCTTAGGGGAGCAACCGAGGGTATCGCCCGCAATCCCGAAGTTTCGGGCAAAATCACAGGTACGATGATTCTGGCCTTCGCCTTCATCGAATCTCTGGCAATTTACGCTCTCGTTATCAGCTTCATTCTGCTTTACGCCAATCCATACGCGTAAAGCTTTGAGAGGCGCACGCCTTTCGGCATTTGAAAACCCCGCCTTGTAAAATTTTACAGGGCGGGGTTTTTAGTGCGCCGGACATGGCGCGTCTGGCGCAAATCCAGCAGACCGCCTATTCCAGGCGGCTGAAAGGGCGTCCATGAATCTTGTTCTTTTGACGTCATTCAAACAAATCCGCATGCTGCCGCTGCCTTCGCGGCGGGCCATGGCCAGCAGGGCATTGCTTTGGCGAACATAATCGTCAAACAGCGCGAGCTTGCCAATGCCCTGCGCCAGGAAGGATATGGCCGCCATGTCACAGGAATGCAGACAACAAAAAAGCCGCCCCTTGCGGGACGGCATTTTTATAAGGAGGAGAGGAAGTCATTGGGGGATAATCCGGGGGAGATTATCAATTGTCTTGTTGGTGTGTCGCTCTATATATAAACCGCTTTTGCGGATTGAATGGGGATTGGTAACTTTTATGCCTTTCCGTGTCCACGGATTTTCTGGGTGTAAATTTCTTTTTATATTTCAACTGCTTTTGCAGATTATTTTCTTTAGCGCTTTCGCGCTCTTGCTTACTCTATAGCAAACATGATGCCAAAATTGCCATACTGCGCCGAAACTGCCAATTTGCCAATTATGGCCGCTCAAAAATGTCAAAAGCGTATTATTTTTATACGCCAACTCAAATTGCCCTGTATTATTTTCGGAACACTGCCTGTCAGATGGCTAAAAAATAGGCAGGTGAAATCCTGCCTGTGAAAATGGCGCGCCATTGAGGGCGCCAAACATGGCGCTGCTGCTTCAATATCCGGCCGATATGTCTTGTTAAAAATTCCAGCCAGCCAAAGCCCCTGGGCATGATTGCCCAAGGGCTGCCATACCGTCAATTTGCAACCTGATCAGCCTTGTTTCGAGACTTTTGGGGCATCTACGCAATTTTATAGCATAAATGTTCCAAAGTGAGGGGCTTCCTGCCGTCGATAGCGTTAGCTATCCAGGATTGTTCCTGCTTCATTGAGACTGCCCAGAGGGATATTTGCCTGGTTTTTGCGAAAAAAAACCCGGCCAGGGCCGGGGCTGTTTTAAAAATTTTGTCGCGTTTAATGATTTTTTACATTTCGCAAAGCTTGTCTCCAGGAATGATATGAAAGCCGTTTTTGGTCAGAAGCTCGATTGCCTGCTCAATCTTGTCGAAGCGGAAAATCATCACGGCCTTGTCCTGTTCGCCCTGCACAAAGGCATACATGTATTCAAGGTTGATGCCGTTGGCCGAAACAAGCTGCAAAACGGAATCCAGGCCGCCTGGCGAATCCGGAACCTCAACGGCCACAACCATAGTGCAGCCAAGGGTAAAGCCGCTGTTCTTGAGAAGGGTCTTGGCTTTTTCCTGGTCGCTGACAATAATGCGCAAAATGCCGAAATCGGACGTATCGGCCAGGGAAAGGGCGCGGATATTTATGCCGGCCCCCGCAAGGATGTGAATAACTTCCGCAAGGCGCCCGGCGCGATTTTCCAGAAATACTGAAAGTTGTTCGGCTTTCATTTGATATTCCCGCATTTATGATTTGTGACGGCTGTCTTCGGAATTTGCGCTGTTCTTTTTTTCTGCCGTGATGTCGATTTCATCCGGTTCGGAAGATGCATGGCGGAAATTGCGTATTGCGCGTCCCAGGCCGCCGCCGATCTCGGGCAGCTTCCTTGCCCCGAAAACAAGCAGAATAACCAGAAGAACAAGCAATATCTGGTAAGGTCCGATAGTACCCATATTTTTCTCCCTGTGCAGGATAATATGTGTTTTCAAGCGTAGTTAAAGATAAGTCTTACTGTTGGCAGGGTCAAGAAAAAATAATCGGCCCGAATTTCATGCCATAAATGAAGATTCTTTTTCTACTTCAGCGCGAGCTTTATGGCGGAAGGCTTTGCGGCAAGGCGAAAGCCAGTTTCAATCATGGTTCTGGCCGCAATGCTCCTGGCGTCCTTGGTGTTCGCCCCCAAAACGACTGCCAGAAGCCGCGTCTTGCCGCGCTTCGCGGTGACAACCATATTATAGCCAGAAGCCACGGTCCAGCCTGTCTTGAGGCCGTCAACGCCGGGCACATTGCCAAGCAGGGCATTCGTATTGCGCAGGGCCGTCCCCCGATGCACAAGGTGGATTGTCTTGTGGAAGCGGGCAGCTTCCGGGTGGACGGCAAGATAGGACCTGCACAATTTCATCATGTCGCGGGCGCTGGTTTTCTGGCCCGCCGCGGGCAGGCCCGTGGGATTTTTAAAGCGCGTCTTCGCAAGCCCGAGCTGCCTGGCCTTTCTGTTCATGGCATTGACAAATTTGCGGCAGTCCCCTCCTATGCCTTCGGCAACCGCCATGGCCGCGTCATTGCCGCTAACCACTGCCATGCCCGAAAGCAGGCGCACCAGAGGCACTTTCTCGCCCCTGGCAAGATGCATGGATGAGCCGCCCACAGTGGCGGCGCTGGATCTTACGGTGAATTTCTTGTTAAGTGAAACTTTTTTGGCGCCTACCATGTCCAGAGCCAGGTACATGGTCATGATTTTGGTCAATGATGCCGGGGGGATGGGCTGGTCGGCATTTTTTTCATAAAGCACCTTGCCTGAGTCCATGTCCACCAGAATGGCCGATTTTGCGGGAATTCGGGCGGCCGCCTGGGACAGGTCGGGGTATAACTGAAACAGCAGTAAAAAAATCAGGAACAAAGCTTTCATGCGCGCCGCCGATAGTAGTAATTGCCTTCTTCCACTGACTGGATTGCCAGGGCCAGAAGTATGGGCCCTGCAATCAGCCCGACAGCCCCAAAGGCGTACAAGCCGCATAACATGGCCAGAATAAGCACAAAAAACGGAGCTTTGATGCCCTGCTTCAGAAAGAGCGGCCGCAGGACATTGTCTATGCCGGCCACAACAATGGTGCCCCAAAGTCCAAGACCGACAGCGGCCATCGTGTGGCCCGAAAACCAGAGCGAAAGGCAGAGCGGCAGCCAGACCAGGGCCGTGCCGATTGCCGGAATGGGCGCCACAAGCGTTGCCAGCATTCCCCAGAACGCGGGCTGGTTGATGCCGGCAACAGCAAAGGCGATGCCGCAAAGAGCGCCCTGCACAAGGGCCACGAAAACGATGCCGAACATGATGGCCCTGAGGGCCTTGTGGGCCGCCATGACAAAATGGGCGAGCATGACTTGCGGAATATTCAGTATCCTGCAGGCCAGCTTGCCTATAAGCGGCGAATAGACGCTGAAGATGACACTCAGGGTGAAAAAGAGGAAAAATGTCCAGAGCACGGTCATCGTGCCGCCAACAAAATCAAAACTGCGGCTTACAAGGATGCCGACCGCGTCCGTGAACATGGTGTCCAGGTTGGTGAGCGTTTCATTGATGATCTTTTCCAGCCTGGGGTATTCCGAAATCGCATCGCGGATTCTGTGGAAATACTCCACCCAGTCCGGCGGCAGCTGGAAATTGTTGGCCTGCAGCTCCCGCAGCTTGGCAAGTCCTGCGACGGCCTGCGGTGCGACCAGATAGACGAGGGCCGAAATCGGCACAAGCAGGCAAAGCACAAGCGTGAAAACGTATGCGGTAACCGGAAAATGCGTGGACCAACGCACAAGCAGACGGTTGAACCTGCCAGAGCCCTTGCCGGTTTCCAGCTTTTTGCGGAAATTGATTGTTCCGAGCCTGAGCCGCCTGTAAAATGGCAGTGTAAGGCAGGACATGGAGGCGGCCATGAACAGGGTTATCTGATTCGGCCACAGGAGGAGCAGCCAGGCAAATCCGGCAATCAAATACAGAATACGCGGCAGATATGGCGGCATGATATATCCGGGGTTGGAAGATTGGCAGGCCTGAATGTGATGTTCCTGGCCCGGCCGACGCTGCAAATTACATCACTGATACAAAACGGCAGAAAACGACATTTCATAAGGCATGGTTTGCGAAATATTGAATTTTGGAAAAATCGGAAAAATTTTTTGCACAGGGCTTGACTGGCAGCTTCAGAGAGCTTATAAAGCTTTCTGCCTTGTAGGAGCGTAGCTCAGGTGGCCAGAGCACTTCCTTGACACGGAAGGGGTCAGCAGTTCAAGTCTGCTCGTTCCTACCACTTTTTCGTTAACGACGGGGATTATCCCTGAAGCATATTGGCGTATGTCGCCAGGCATTTTTATGGGGAGACTTGTCTCCCCATTTGTTTTTGTTGAGGAGAAAAAATGGAAGGCCTCAATGTTGTTGTGGACGGCCAGAATGTGGAATTGCCGGAGCAGGCTGCGGTTGGAGAAGCCCTGAAAAAGGCCCTTTCCGGCAAGAAATTCAAAAGCGTGCTTGCGGGCAAGGTAAAATTGGGCGAAGGAGAAGAGATCCTGGATCTTTCCGCCAAAATTCCCAATTCGGCTGTCGAAATCGAACCCGTGTTCGCGGATTCACAGGAAGGCCTGGCCATTCTCCGTCATTCCGCGGCCCATGTAATGGCGGCCGCTGTCAAGCATCTTTATCCCAATGCCAAAATTGCCATCGGCCCATCAATAGATAACGGTTTCTATTACGACTTTGATGTCGAAAAGCCCTTTTCCAGCGAGGATTTCGGGGCAATTGAAGCCGAAATGCGTAAAATTGTAGGGCAGGCGCTGCCTTTTGTGCGCGCCGAACTGCCGAAAGAAGAGGCTATTGCCCGCTTTGAGCAGGAAGATGAGCCCTACAAGGCCGAAATCGCGGCCGGTCTGGCGGCGGAACTGCCGATTTCAACATATACCTGCGGCGATTTTACGGATTTGTGCAAAGGGCCCCATGTGCCGGACACAAGTTTCATCAAGGCCTGCAAGCTGATTTCCGCAGCGGGAGCCTACTGGCGCGGCGACGAAAAAAACCGCATGCTTTCAAGAATTTATGGCACTGCCTTTCCGGACGCGAAGACCCTTGCGGCCCACCTCGAAAAGCTTGAACAGGCAAAGGCCCGCGACCACCGAAAGCTTGGGCGCGAACTCTCGCTCTTTACCTTTCATGAGGATGTGGCGCCGGGCATGGTTTTCTGGCTGCCAAAGGGCATGATGGTCCGTACCGTGCTGGAGGATTTTTGGCGCAGGGAGCATTTGAGAAGGGGCTATGAAATCGTTCAGGGCCCGCAGCTTCTGCGCGTGGAAACCTGGCAGAAATCCGGCCATTACGATCATTATCGTGAAAATATGTATTTCACGAAGATTGAGGAAGACGAATACGGCATCAAGCCGATGAACTGCATTGGCCACATGCTGATTTACCGCCACGATATGCGCAGCTATCGCGATATGCCCCAGCGCTATTTCGAGCTTGGCGTAGTGCACAGGCACGAAAAAAGCGGCGTGCTGCACGGCCTTTTGCGCGTTCGGCAATTCACCCAGGACGATGCCCACATACTCTGCGCGCCCGAACAGCTGGAAGGCGAGATCCTCGAAGTCATCCACCTGATTCGCGATTTGATGAATCTTTTTGGCTTTGAATTCAAGGTGGCGATTTCTACAAGGCCCGGGGAAAGCATTGGCACGGACGAAGCCTGGGAACTGGCCACCAACGCCCTGATTGGCGCTGTGTCCAAGGCAGGCCTGCCATACGAGATCAATGAGGGCGACGGCGCCTTTTACGGGCCAAAGATTGATGTGCGCCTTCTGGACTGCCTTGGCCGTGAATGGCAATGCTCCACAATTCAGGTGGATTTTACCCTGCCCGAGCGTTTCGACCTGACCTATACAGGCAGCGATGGCCAGAAACACAGGCCGGTAATGGTACACAGGGCCATCATGGGGTCTGTCGAACGCTTTATCGGCATCCTGATTGAACAGTATGCCGGCGCGCTGCCAACCTGGCTGGCGCCCGAACAGGCCAGAATCCTGACCGTTACGGAAGCGGCCGACGAAGCGGCCAAAAAAATGCGCACGTACCTGCTTGCCCAGGGCATACGCTGCGGCATTGACCTGCGTAATGAAAAACTTGGTTACAAGGTGCGCGAAGCGCAGCTGGCCAAGGTTCCATATATTTTGGTGATAGGTGAAAAGGAAGCGCAGGAGGGCGCGTGCAATGTGCGCTTGCGCAATGGTGAAAAACTGGGGCTGAAAACCCTGGCGGAAACTGCGGAAATGATTCACGCCAACGCCAGGGAGCCCTTTAAAAAAGGAGGCATGACCTATAGCTTCGCCTAATGTGAGAGTACGGAGAGATCCGCCACAGGACAGCTTGCGCCGTAATGACATGATTCGCGCCAAAGAGGTTCGGGTGATAGGTGCCGAGGGCGACCAGCTTGGCATACTGCCGCGCAACGAGGCGGTTGCCATGGCCAGGGAAGCCGGAATGGATCTTGTTGAAGTGGCGGCAACAACCGACCCGCCTGTCTGCCGTATAATGGATTACGGCAAATTCAAATACGAACAGCAGAAAAAGAAGGCAGAGGCAAAAAAACGCCAGAGCGTGGTGCAGATCAAGGAAATCAAGGTTCGTCCCAAAACGGATGACCATGATTACGACACCAAGATCCGGCACATCCGGCGTTTTCTGGAAGACGGCGACCGCTGCAAGGTCACGGTATTCTTCCGCGGCCGCGAAATTGTGCACAAGGATCGCGGTCTTGCCATTCTGGACAGGATGGTGCGGGATCTGGCGGACGTGGCCAAGCTTGAACAGGAGCCGCGCGCCGAAGGCCGTACCTTGCAGATGCTTCTCGTTCCCAAAAAATAAGGCATTGCAGGAATAATTCTTTTACTGTAAAATACCTTTCCCAAAAAGTTTTCAAAGGAGACTACAATGCCCAAGATCAAGACAAGGCGCGCTGCCGCCAAACGCTTTGAGCTTACTGGCAGCGGCAAATATAAAAGACGTCGCCAGAATTTGCGCCACATTCTGACCAAGAAGGCCCCGGGCCGCAAAATGCGTCTTGGCCAGCCGGCAGTTGTCGACAAGGCAAATGAAAAGGCTGTTAAAAGGATGCTGCCCAACGGCTAGAATTCACGGACGGAAAACGGAATCCGTCCTTTGATAATTGTTTTGGGATCCTACGTTCCGGCAAATGCCGGTGATTGAACTGGAATCGTTTTCAGCTTCTGATATTTATTTTGTTTTTTCCGCCTGGCGGGCTTTCCTCCGCCCTGGTTCAGGCGAAGGAGGGTACGCGAATGCGTGTAAAGAGAGGAGTAACAGCTCATCGTCGTCACAAAAAATTTCTGGATCTTGCCAAGGGTTTTCGCGGAGCGAGAAGCCGCCTGTATCGCACGGCCAGGGAAGCGGTAGAGCGTTCCTGGCAGAATTCATTTGCCGGCCGCAAGCAGAGAAAGCGCGATTTCAGGGCGCTGTGGATCATGCGCGTCAATGCTGGCGCCAGGCAGAACGGCCTTTCCTACAGCCGCTTCATGCACGGCCTGAAGCTTGCCGGTATTGGCCTTGATCGCAAGGTTCTGGCGAATATTGCCGTTTATCACAAGGAAGATTTCGCCGCGATTGCCGAATTGGCGAAATCCGCTCTGGGCAAGTAGAGAGGGGCTTGTATTTTCACCTATTCTGTGGCGGCGTTTCACGCCGCCTTTGCCGAATCAGGGACGGCATCGGGGAAAAAATGGATTTAATCAGAGAATTGGAAAGCCTGGCACCGGAACTTGAAAAAGGACTGGCCCAGGCTTCTTCATTGGAAAGCCTGGAAGAACTACGCATCGCCTGGCTTGGACGCAAGGGGCGCATAGCCGCCATCATGTCCGGCCTGCCAAAGCTTGACCCGGCCGAACGCCCAAAAGTGGGCCAGGCGGCTAACAGGGTCAAGGAAGAATGTTCCCGCCTGCTGGAAGAGGCGCGTAAAAGAATAGCCGGCAGCCAGGAAAAGAAAAGGCTTGAGCGCTTCGACCCATCCTTGCCCGGTCGTCCCGTCTGGCAGGGCTCCCTTCATCCTGTTACCCTGGTTACGGAAGAAATTTGCGACGTTTTCAACACGCTTGGTTTTGACATTGTCCAGGGGCCTGAAGTGGAAACCGACTACTACAATTTCGAGGCCCTGAACATTCCAAGGGATCACCCGGCAAGGGATATGCAGGATACGCTTTATATTACGGAAAATATTGTCCTGCGCACCCATACTTCCCCCGTTCAGGCCAGAACCATGCTTTCCCGCAAGCCGCCTCTGGCTGTTGTCGCGCCGGGCAAGGTTTACAGGCGGGATTCCGACCTGACGCACACTCCCATGTTTCATCAAATCGAAGGCCTGATGGTTGGCCAGGACATTACAATGGCCAATCTGCGCGGCATCCTGACAGCCTTTATCCAGGCCATTTTCGGCAAGCATACAAAAGCCCGCTTCCGGCCAAGCTTTTTCCCCTTTACCGAACCTTCCGCGGAGGTTGATATCTCCTGCGTGATTTGCGGCGGCGCGGGGCATATCGGCAATGAGCCGTGCCGGGTCTGCAAAACAACGGGCTGGGTCGAGATTCTTGGCAGCGGCATGGTCGATCCCGCGGTTTTCAAGGCTGTTGGCTATCCGGAAGACATCAGCGGTTTCGCTTTCGGGCTCGGCGTGGAGCGTGTGGCCATGCTCAAATATGGCATAGACGATCTGCGGCTCTTCTTTGAAAACGATGCGCGCTTTCTCTCGCAGTTCGGGCAATATGCCTGAAGAGGACAGCCAATGCGGAAATTGCTCATATTGCTCATTGCTTTTTCACTAATGGCCGCGCCGGCATTCGGTCGTTCGGCATTCAGCCCGCGGCATACGGGCATGGAGCCGCCGGGAGGGCCGAAAAGACTGGATATGTCCGGGCGCGGGCTTGTGCGGACGCCCATGGGCGGCATGGGCTATACCGATGCCTACGGCAATACTATTGACGATATTGTGCCGGAGGAGAAAAAAGTGAAGCGTCGCCCGGTGAAGAAACAGCCGGCGCCAGTGCGCCCCTTGCCCGATCCTGAAAATTCCAGGCCAGTCTGGTCGTTTAATTAGGGCATTTTCAAAATGAAGATGTTCTGGTGGCTGCGATAGCAGACACCCGTGCCGGCCAGCCGGAGGCCGGCCCGCAGGGACGTTTGCGTTGCCAGCTTTGCTGGCTTACGCAAACGGACAGCAGAGCTGAATGAAGCAGCAGCCTGCTGCGGCAGAAATGATGGCAGCGCAGATGAATGAAAATAGCCATTGGAAATGGATATTTTCATTCAAGAGATGCTATGGTGACGCGCTATCCATTTTTGGACTGCGACAATTGCCGCCTGACGCGACACCAGCATATATCAAGACTTGCAATAATACATCACAGGGTAAAACAATGTTTGTTCCACTTTCATGGCTGAGGGAATTCACTCCATACGAAGGCAGCGCGCAAAAACTCGGGGATCGTCTGACAATGCTTGGCCTCGAGCTGGAAGAGATTGTCAATCCTTTTGCCAACATCATGGAAATCGTGGTCGGCCATGTTGCCCTGTGCGAGGCGCATCCGGATTCCGATCATCTGCATTGCTGCAAGGTCGATATAGGCTCATCCGAAATGCTGGACATAGTCTGTGGCGCGCCCAATGTCGCCACAGGACAGAAAGTGGCCGTCGCGCCAGTGGGCAGCACCCTGCCGGACGGCACTAAAATCAAGAAGGCAAGGTTGCGCGGTCAACCTTCGACGGGCATGATCTGTTCCGAAAGGGAACTCGGCCTCAGCGAAGACCACAAGGGCATTCTCGTTTTGCCCGAATCTTGCGTTGTTGGCCAGAAACTGGTCGATGCGCTCAATCTTGACCGTGAAGTGCTGGATATTTCCATTACTCCCAACCGGGGCGACTGCCTTTCAATCCTCGGCATGGCACGCGAAACAGCCACAGCCTTCAAGCTGCCCCTCAATGTTCCGGAGCTGCCGCTCATTCTCGACAGTCAGCTGCCCGAAATCGTAGTTCCCCTCCGTATTGACGATCCCGATCTCTGCTGGCTGTATTCGGGCCGCGTCATAACCGACATGACCGTCGCCCCCTCGCCGCTGGAATTCCGCTGCCGCTTGCAATCCGTTGGCATCCGGGCCGTTTCCAATATCGTCGATGTTACCAATTATATTCTTTACGAAGTCGGACAGCCACTGCTTTCTTTTGATTATGACAAACTCGAGGACAGGCAAATTATCGTGCGCCGCGCCAAAGCTGGGGAAAGGCTGGTAACCCTTGACGGCAAGGATCGCGAACTGACAAAAGCGGATTTGTGCATTTGCGATGCCAATCGCCCTGTCGGCCTGGCCGGCGTCATGGGCGGCGCGAATACCGAGATCACCCCCGAAAGCCGTAATGTTTTTCTGGAATCGGCTGTCTTTGCGCCGGCCACAATCCGCAAGACTTCCCGCAGATTGAGCCTGATTTCGGAAGCATCCTACCGTTTTGAACGCGGCATGGATCAGAGCAGGACAATCTGGGCCATGGATCGCGCCTGCTCGCTCCTGGCCAGCATTTGCGGCGGCAAGCCTCGCAAGGGCCTCACCCTGTTGGAAACCAGGCCTTTCGTTGCCGCGCGCATACCCTTTCGGCCAAAGCGGGCCGATGCCATTCTGGGCGTGGAAACAGGCGAGGATTTTGACGCCAGGACTCTTGAAAACCTTGGCTGCAGCGTTGACAGGCATGACGCAGCGTCATGGACTGTCAACCAGCCTGCCTGGCGCCATGATCTGGCAAGGGAAGCCGACCTTGTCGAGGAAGTGGGCCGCTTTTACGGTCTGGATTCCATCCCGCCAGTAATTCCCCACACAGGCCGCGTTCCCGAACTGGAAAACGCCGCGGCCAGCAAATTCAGGTTTTTGCAGCGCATAAAGCATTGGGGCGCGGGCCTTGGCCTGAACGAGGTCATCAATTACAGTTTTGTCGGCCACGATGATCTGGACAAACTGAATTTGCCCAAAGCCGGCCGGATTTCAATTCTCAATCCGCTTTCCAGCGAACAGGATGTGCTGCGCACTGCCCTTGCGCCAGGACTTTTGAACGATCTGCGCAACAATCTTGCCCAGGGCGCGCAAAGTCTCAAGATTTTTGAAACCGCAAATACTTTTATCGAGGATGCCAAATCCGAAACCACAGCGCGGGAAACATCCTTTCTTGGCCTGCTGCTTTATGGACTGCGCGAGGAGCCTTGCCCTGCACACAAGGAAACAGATCTGGGCTATGCAGACATAAAGGGCCTGGTGGAAAATTTGCTGGCCTTTTTGCAGTTGCCAAAGCCCGTTTGCAAGCTTTCGGAAAACAGCGCCTGGCTTGTTCCAGGCGTGGATATCCTGGTCGAAAATGAATGTGTCGGCACTATCGGCCTGGTAAAACAGGAAATTGCCGAACAATATCATGCCCGCAAGGAATGCTGGCTGGCCGAACTCAACCTCGAGATTTTGGGGCGTCTGGCTGCCGGGCGCGTTGCCCGTTTTGAAAAATTGCAAATTTATCCGCCTGTGCGCCGTGACATGACGATCATTGCCAGCCCTGGGATTAAGGCCGAAGAGATATTTGAAAAAATAAGCGCCATGAAACTGCCCCTGCTTGAAGGCGCAATCCTGCTGGACTGCTTTGAGCCGGAAGGCGGCGAAACCCGAAATCTGACAATCAGATTGACATTTCGCCATTCAAACCGCACACTCAAGGATGAAGAAGTGGACAAGGAAAGGGAAAAGGTGGCAAAATCATTGCGGACAAGTCTGGGAGTGGAAATCTGAGCCGCGCATGAGTGATGAAAGGACGTATAAAATCGGCGAAGTAGGGGAAATGCTGGCCATAAAACCCTATGTTCTGCGCTACTGGGAAACGGAATTTCCCCAGCTTGTGCCCTTGCGTTCGGAAAAAGGCATGCGCCTCTATACGGAGGAGCAGGTGGCCATTTTGCGTAGAATCCAGTATCTGTTACACGAAAAGGGCATGAAGATTGAAGGCGCCAGGCAGATTCTGGAAGAAGATGAAAAACCGGAAGACCCAGAAAACAGCGAAGCCGATTTTATCCAGATGATCAGGAACGAGTTGACTGGAGTGCGAAATATTCTTGCAGCATCTGAAAGGAGTGCCCAATGAGCGCTGTTGTCCTTTCTCCTTCCCTTTTGTCAGCCGATTTTTCCCGCCTTGGGGAAGAGTTGGCCGCGCTGGAACAGGCCGGCGTAACCTGGCTCCATCTGGATATAATGGATGGCAACTTTGTGCCCAACATTACATTCGGCGCGCCGCTGATAAAATCAATCCGCAAAAAATGCGATCTTTTTTTCGATGTCCATCTGATGGTTGAAGAGCCTGGGCGCTATCTTGAGGATTTTGCCAGGGCTGGCGCGGATTTGCTTGTCATTCACCAGGAAGCCTCCACTCATCCCCAGCGCGATTTGCAGAAAATCCACGACCTGGGACTTTTGGCCGGCCTGTCCCTGAATCCGGGAACAGGCCTTGAGACTGTGCGCTGGCTGGCTGCGGACATGAACCTGCTTTTGCTGATGAGCGTCAATCCCGGTTTTTCCGGCCAGAAATTTATTCCGCAATCTATTGAAAAAATCCGCGCGGCCAGGCACTTACTGGATGAAAACGGTTTCATCGACGTGGCCATCCAGGCGGATGGCGGGGTCAATACCGAAAACGCGCCAGTGCTGGCAATGGCCGGGGCGGATGTGCTTGTTTCCGGATCCGCTTTTTTTGCTCAAAAGGAATATGGAATGGCGCATCGCGCCTTTGTTGAAGCCTGCTCGGAAATCTCGCAAAAACCACGCCCTTCGCTGTCAATAGCCAATCAATGGCGCCATGTTCAGGGTAAACAATAAAACAAAAAGGAATCGACAATGCCCAGCCGCCGCGAGTGTGCCAATGCCATCAGGGCCCTTTCAATAGACGCCATAGAAAAAGCCGGCTCCGGGCATCCTGGCGCGCCGTTGGGTATGGCCGACATGGCCGAGGCCCTTTGGCGTCATGAGCTCAGGCATAATCCGGAAAATCCCGACTGGCCGGACCGGGATCGCTTTATCCTTTCCAATGGCCATGCTTCCATGCTGCTATATGCCCTTTTGCACCTCACGGGCTATGATCTGCCAATCGAGGAAATCAGGAACTTTCGCCAATGGCAGTCCAAAACGCCGGGGCATCCCGAACGCGGCGTAACTCCCGGCGTTGAAATGACAACCGGGCCGCTTGGGCAGGGCATAGCCTCCGCTGTCGGCATTGCCCTGGCCGAAGAATTGCTGGCCGCAAGATTCAATCGCCCTGGATTCGAAATCGTCAATCATTATACCTGGGCTTTTTGCGGCGATGGCTGTCTTATGGAAGGCGTCTCCCACGAGGCTGCCGCCCTTGCCGGAACCTGGGGCCTTGGCAAGCTGATTTTCTTCTATGATTCCAACGGTGTTTCGATTGACGGCCATATTGATCCCTGGTTTGACGAAAATGTTGGGCAGCGCTTCATGGCATATGGCTGGCAGATTATCGGCCCAATTGACGGCCACAGCAGCAAGGCGCTTGACGAGGCCATAAACGTGGCAAAAGCGGAAAAGCGCAAGCCCAGCCTCATTATCTGCAATACCCATATCGGCTTTGGCTCGCCCAGAATAGATTCCGAAGCCAGCCACGGCGCGCCGCTTGGCGATGACGCCGCAAGCGCCACCAAAAAAAATCTTGGCTGGGATCATCCTCCTTTCGTGATACCGGAAGAAATTTATAAATGCTGGGACCAGAAAGCACAAGGCCGGGAAAGGGAAGATGCCTGGAACAGGCTGTATGCCGAATACGGCAGGCAATATCCCGAATTGGCGGCGGAATTTGCCAGGCGCATGGCCGGCAAGCTGCCGGCGGACTGGCGGAAAACAGCGTCCGAATTGCTTGCCTGGGGCGAAAGCAAAAAGAAGGATATGGCCACAAGGGTGGCCTCCAGGCATTGCCTGGATATTCTTGTGGGCGCCCTGCCGGAAATGATCGGCGGATCGGCGGATCTTTCGGGCTCGGTGGGGACGAAAACGTCTTCATCAACGCCGCTTGACTGCAAAACATACAATGGAAACTATATTTTTTATGGCGTGCGGGAATTCGGCATGGGCGCAATCATGAATGGCCTGGCCATTCATGGCGGCTTTCTGCCCTATGCCGGCACCTTCCTTTCCTTTACCGATCAGGCCCGCAATGCCTTGCGTCTTACAGCCATGATGAAGCTGCATGTTATCTGGGTGATGACGCACGATTCCATTGGCGTTGGGGAAGATGGCCCGACCCATCAGCCTGTGGAGCAGATTCCCGCCTTGCGCCTTGTTCCCGGGCTCAATATCTGGCGCCCCTGCGATAGCCAGGAAACTGCTGTGGCGTGGCTTTCGGCTGTTGAGGGCAATACGCCGGCCTGTCTTGTGCTTTCCCGCCAGTGCCTGCCCGAAATTGAAAGGCCGGGCAAGATGGTTGAGGAAATCGCCCGGGGGGGCTATATTTTGCATGGCTGTTCGGGCAAGCCGGATATTATTCTGCTGGCCACGGGTTCGGAAGTGCATCTGGTCATGGATGCGGCCAGGCTTCTGGAAGAATCCGGAAAGAAATGCCAGGTTGTTTCCATGCCCTGCACGGAAATTTTTGATGTCCAGGACCAGGCCTGGCGCGACAAGGTGCTTCCGCCAGATTGTCGTTGCCGCCTGGCGGTCGAGGCGGCCAGGGGCGATTGCTGGGGCAGGTATGTTGGCCTGGACGGCGATATAATCGCCATGGATAATTACGGTTTTTCCGCGCCAGGCAAGGAATTGTTCGTGAAATTCGGTTTTACTGCCAAAAATGTGGCTCAAAGAGCCATGAATCTGATTGAAAAAAGCGACGGTCAAAAACAAGCTTTTTGAACGCCGATAAAAGAAAATTATTTAAAAGGAGCTTCTTCATGGCGTGCAGGAAATTGCAGGTTGTGGTTGGCAAAAACAAGATTGTGGTTATTCGTGAAGATTTTAACGTCCCCATGAAGGATGGCAAGATAACCAACGACAAACGCATCCGCGCGGCCCTGCCGACAATAAGGACGGCTCTGGACAAGGGCGCGGGCGTGGTGCTTCTTTCCCATCTTGGCCGCCCAACGGAAGGGGAATATGAAGAAAAATTCTCCCTGAAGCCTGTTGCGGCGCACCTTGGCGAATTGCTGGGCAAGAATGTCAGGCTGGTTGCAAGGCCCGAGGATGCCAAGGCCGCTCCCGGCGAGATCATGCTGGTTGAAAATATCCGCTTCTTCAAGGGCGAAAAGAAAAATGCCGATGAACTGGCCGCAAATCTGGCCGCCCTTGGCGATGTTTATGTGATGGACGCCTTTGGCGCGGCCCACAGGGCGCATGCCTCCACGGAAGGCGCCGTGCGCAAGGCAAAGGTTTCCTGCGCCGGCCCGCTCATGGCTGCAGAACTCGCGGCCTTCGACAAGGTTATGGAAAACCCGGAAAGGCCGCTGGCAGCCATTATCGGCGGCTCGAAAGTTTCCACAAAGCTCGGCCTGCTGGAAAACTTGCTGAAGAAGGTGGACAGCCTGATTGTGGGCGGCGGCATTGCCAATACATTTTTGGCTGCGTCTGGCTATGGCGTGGGCACCTCCCTTTATGAACCGGATCTTGTGCCGGAAGCCAGAAAAATTATTGACGAAGCAAAAAAGGCTGGCAAGGAACTGCCCCTGCCTGTTGATGTTGTAACGGCCAGGGAGCTTGCTCCTGGCCAGAAAGTCAGCGTGCATCCTGTTGACAAGGTGCCGGCCGATGAAATGATTCTTGACATTGGCCCCGAGACTGTCAAGCTGTACGAGAAGGTTTTGGGCAATGCCAAAACCGTGGTCTGGAACGGTCCTGTGGGCGCGTTTGAAATTGAGCCTTTTGGCGCGGGCACAAAAGCGCTGGCCGAATACCTGGCCAATTCAAAAGCCTTCGTAGTGGTTGGCGGCGGCGATTCCGTGGCTGCAGTGGAAAGTTATGGCCTGGCCGACAATATGGGCTATATCTCCACCGGCGGCGGCGCCTCCCTCGAGCTGCTGGAAGGCAAAATCCTGCCGTCCGTCGCGGCGCTTGAAGATGCCGGAAAATAAATTGGAAAACACAATGACAAAAAATAAAGATTCATTGCCAAATGCGGATTCAAGTGAATTTCGCTGCGGCTGGGTGGCCCTCATGGGCCCCCCGAATTCCGGCAAATCAACTTTGCTCAATTCCATTCTGGGCCAGAAGGTTACCATAGTAACTCCCAGGCCCCAGACAACCCGCAACCAGATTGTGGGTATCCTTACCACGGCCGAGGCCCAGGTCATTTTCATGGATACGCCAGGAATTGCCCAGGCCCGCGGCGCCTTGAGCAAGACAATGATCCAGGCAGTCTGGCAGAGCCTTTCGCAGGCCGAGTGCATTCTGCTTTTGCTGGATACCTCGCTTTATATCAATCATCAGGAATATCTTGAAAAAGATATGACTCCGCTTATCGAGGCCCTGGCCAACGATGTCAGGCCGGTAATCGTGGCGGCAAACAAGATTGACCTTTTCGCGGACAAGGCCAGGATGCTGCCATTCATCGACAAGATCAAGGGCATGCTGCCAAAGGCGGAAATTTTTCCGATTTCCGCCCAGACTGGCGACGGCTTGCCCGATCTGGTTAATCTGATCATCTCCAAATTGCCGCACGCGCCGGCAATGTTTCCGGAAGATCAGATTTCGACAGCTTCCCTGCGCTTCATGAGCGCGGAAATCATCCGTGAAAAGCTTTTCCTGCATTTGCGGCAGGAACTTCCCTATGGCGTCGCGGTTGAAATTGAAAGCTGGAAAGAGGAAACCGAGCGCAACCTCACCGTGATTCATGCCGTGATCTATGTTTCCAAAAGTTCGCACAAGGGCATGGTCATCGGGGAAGGCGGCAGCCTGATCAAGGAAATAGGCATGGAGGCCAGAAAGGAGATTGAGGAACTGGTCGGCACAAGGGTGCACCTTGAACTTTGGGTGAAGGTGCAGGAAAACTGGACAGAGAACCAGGCATTTCTGCATCAGCTGGGAAATTACGCGCAATGATGGAAGTTTCGGCTGGCCGGCCCCGTTATGAGAAGGTGCTTGAACGCATGGCAAATGCCTGCGAAAAAAGCGGCAGAAAGATTGACGACGTGCGCCTGGTTGCCGTTTCAAAATTCCATCCTGCCGCGGATGTTGAACGCGTGGCTTCCTATGGACAGATTGACTTCGGTGAAAACTATGTCCAGGAAGCCATGCAGAAACGAAACGAGCTTGATTTGCCGGATTTGCGCTGGCACATGATTGGCCATGTGCAGTCAAGGAAGGCTCCTGCTGTTGCCGGAAAATTCGTGCTTTTGCATACCCTGGATTCGATAAAGCTGTCCAATGCCCTGGAAAAGACATTGAACAGTAAAAATATTGGACAGACAGCGCTGATTGAAGTCAACATAGGGGGCGAGGAACAAAAATCCGGTGTCATGGCCAATGAGCTTCCACAACTTGTGGAACATGTACTGGCCCATTGTCCGCATCTCAAGCTGGAAGGCCTGATGTGCCTGCCCCCCGTTTTTGATGCGGGGGAGGCGGCAAGGCCGTTTTTTGCAAGGCTGCGCTTATTGCGCGATGAATTGCGGAAAAATTTTGATCTTCCCCTTCCGCAGCTCTCCATGGGAATGAGCGGGGATTTTGAATGGGCAATAGCGGAAGGCGCGACAATTGTGCGGGTTGGTACCGATATCTTTGGTCCAAGACCACCCAAAATGCGCGATGGTCTTATTTAATTATGGCGTTTCGCGCCCCGTGGCGCGTTGCGTTTTTTAAACATATCGGGGGAAAGGATGGCGACCAGGGACAAGGAAGCTGCGGCATTGCCTGAAGGGCAGGCCGAAAAGCCCAAAAAGAAATCTCGTGCCAAGAAAATTGTCATCTTGTTGTGCATCATTTTGATGCTTGGCGCGCTGGGCGGGGGCGCATACTGGTGGTTCTTCATGAAACCCCCGGCAGCGGAAATGCCCGGGGAAACATCCAAAGCCGAAGAAGCCCCGCCGGCACAGCCGGCGGAGTCAGCTGCTCAGCAACCTGCCGGAAATGAAAAAATCAATAATGCCAGAATCGAACGCCCGGCAGATTTGCCAAGAAGCACAGGCATGGTTTTGCCCTTGCCGCCTATTACGGTCAATCTATCGGATCCGGGCGGCCGGCGTTATCTCAAGCTTGGCATGGAAGTCGAGGTCAATTCGGATGTTGCCGCCGAACTCAAGGCCAAAAGCGCGCGCATTCGCGATGCGGTAATCATGCTGCTTGCTGGCAAAAGCTATGGCGATATCGCCACGCCTGACGGCAAGGTTCTGCTCAAGGCCGAAATTGCGGCCAGATTGAACCAGATCCTTGGGGCGCCGAAGGTTGTGCGGGTATATTTGACCGATTTTGTAGTTGAATAAATTTTTTGCGAGGTGAATATGTCCCAGGATGATCAGGAAGATCTTGCCGCGAAGTGGCTTGATGAAATTGACGGGGAGGGCGGCGACCCGCTTGCATCTGCCGACCTGGCCGGCGGCGACGATGCCGGCGCGGCGTCCGGTGATGACAATGCCCTGGCGGCCCAGTGGGCCGAGGATCTGGCCAGTGACGAGGCAGGCCGTGGTCCTGCCACCTTTGGAAGCGCGGCCTCCGGGGCTGGCACAAATGCCGAAGGCGGCGCGTTCGGCGCCCAGGCGACTGATGCCCATTTTCAGGATATGACCGAAATGTCGCGCCAGTCCAAAGACAACAAGCTGAAAAGGGAACTGGACTTCATTCTGGATATTCCCCTGGATGTTTCGGCGGAACTTGGCAGGACGCGTCTTTTGATCAACGAACTGCTGCAGCTTGGCCAGGGCTCCGTCGTGGAATTGAACAAGCTTGCCGGCGAACCGCTGGAAGTTTATGTCAACGGCAAACTGGTGGCTCGTGGCGAGGCTGTGGTCATCAATGAAAAGTTTGGCGTGCGTCTGACCGATATCATCAGCCCGATTGAAAGGGTGAAACAGCTTGGTTGAGTTTTTCAAACTTCTGGCCAGCGCGGATGGCCTTTCCGGACGAGCAGTGCGGGGGGCCGCCGCGCCGCCAATGTCACCCGAAGGCGTGGCCAACGCCACTCTTCCGCATCTTGAAGAAAGCGTTCATTCGGCTGCGCGCGATATCGTAAACGGTCTCGATCTGGCCTCCCGGGCCATTGGCCAGGCTGTTGACGTGGCATCGGACAAGGCCTTTGCGGGGGCTGCCAAAGTCGCGACCATGGCCCAGGGCAATGGGCACGCCATTGGCCAGAGCACCTTCAGCTGGGGCGGCTATATCCAGGCGCTGGGCATCCTCGCCGTTCTGCTTGGAGCCTTGTGGTTCGGCACATGGGCCTTGCGGAAATACGGCAAGTTCAATTTTTTGCCGCGGCCCGGCGCATTGCCAAGGGGCGCCCTGGTTATGGAAGCCCAGTTGCCGCTTGGGCCCCGCAAGGGTCTTATGGTGGTACGATTCTTGAATAAGAGATTGCTGCTGGGGGTGACCGAGCAGCAGATAAGTCTGCTTACAGAGGAAGAGGCAAGCGATGGGTCGCAAGACAGCAAATTTCAGGATATTATGCGGGAAGCCAGCACTTCTGATGCTGGCGCTGACAGCGGCCATTCTCAATCCTGATCTTGTTTTTGCCGCCCAGGATCTGACACTGCCTTCAATGTCCCTCACTCTTTCCGGAGGGGCGCCAGAGCCATCCAAGGTATCGGTTTTACTGGAGATTTTATTTCTCCTGACCATCCTTTCCATAGCTCCGGCTATCATGCTCACTGTCACCAGTTTTACACGCATAATCATTGTCTTCAGCTTTCTGCGACAGGCAATGGGCGTTCAGCAACTGCCTCCCACCCAAATCCTGGCCAGCCTTGCCATTTTTATGACAGTTGTGATCATGTTTCCGGTGGGCAAGCAAATCAACGATCAGGCTTTACAGCCGTATTTGAACGAGCAGATTGACTACAAGATTGCGCTGGACAGGGCCCAGATTCCCTTGCGTAACTTTATGTTCAAGCATACGCGGGAAAAGGATCTCTCGGTTTTCTACGCAATTTCCCAAATGGAATTGCCAAAAAACAGGGATGAGGTTCCAACAATGATGCTGGCCGCGGCCTTTGTCATTAGCGAACTCAAGACGGCATTCACCATCGGCTTTCTGATTTACATCCCTTTTCTGGTGATGGATATGGTGATTTCCAGCGTGCTGCTGGCCATGGGCATGATGATGCTTCCGCCAATGATGGTTTCAATGCCTTTTAAGCTGCTTCTTTTTGTAATGGTGGATGGCTGGAACCTGCTGGTTGGTTCCCTGGTGAACAGTTTTCTTTTGTAAGGAGAGAAGGTTATGTCCCCTGATTTTGTAGTAGGTTTTGGTCGCCAGGCCATTGAACTTTGCCTCATGATGTCCCTGCCCATGCTCGGCGTTGGCCTGGGCGTCGGTGTTTTCGTCAGCATTATCCAGGCAGCCACCCAGATTCAGGAGCAAACCCTGACTTTTATCCCCAAAATTGTCTGCATGTTCCTGGCCCTGCTTCTGGCTTTGCCCTGGCTTATGGAAAGAATGACAACTTTCACCCGCGACGTGATTATCAATATACCGCAATACGTTCAATAAATTGACGAAA
>VSMX01000020.1 GCA_009773975.1 Desulfovibrio sp.
TGTCAAAATTGAGCCTGGGGCGGAAAACTTCCTTGCCGTGGCCGGGCAATCTGGACTTCATGCCTTTTGTGTGGCACACACCGCATTGCCTGCAGGGGCCGTAACGGCAGTCAGCCGTAGTTTTGGCCCGCAGGGCGCGTCCGCGTTCGCGCAATAAAAATTCTTCCGAAACCCCCCCTTCCAGATGGCTCCAGGGCAAAACAGATCCCGGCTCCCTGGCCGCAATCAGGTCTTCCGCCCTTATGCCGCATTCGGCCAGCGCTTCCCGCCAGGGGGCAATGTCGAAATGCTCCATCCAGGCGCAAAAAATCGCTCCCTTGCGCCAGGCTTTTTCCACAACATCCGCCATATCGCGGCCCGCGCGCGAAAGCAGCCCCTCAAGATGGCTCATGGCCGGCTCATGCCAGTGAACCTTCAGGCCCTTGCAGGTTTTGGCCAGGGTGCGCACATAATTTATGCGCCGCTGCATTTCATCAACGCCAATCTGCCCCTCCCACTGGAAAGGCGTGAAAGGCTTGGGCACAAAGGGCGAAAGCGCAGCCGTTACCGCCATTTTGGGCGCGCCGGGGCCGCCGGCCTCGCGCACCTTGCGGCATAAATCCACTATTGCCGCCAAATCTTCGTCTGTTTCGGTGGGCAGGCCGATCATTAAGTAGAGCTTTACATTGCGCCAGCCGTACGCCAGCAAACCTTGTACATGACGAATCAGTTCTTCCTCATTGACGCCCTTGTTGATTACATCCCGCAGCCGCTGGCTGCCGGCCTCCGGCGCAATGGTGCAGCCTGTGCGCCGCAGCCGGGCCATACTGGCCAGAATTTCATTATCAACGGAGCCAACGCGCAGGGATGGCAGGGAAAGGCTGATCTGTTCCCTCGCGCAGCGGTCCAGCGTTTTCTCATAAAGCGCGCCCAGAGCGGAAAAATCCCCGGTACTCAGGGACAGGAACGAAGTTTCCTCAAAGCCCGTCCGGTCAAGACATTCATCAAGAATACGCGCCAGGTTATCGACAGACCTTTCCCTTACGGGCCTGTAAACCATGCCCGCATGGCAAAAACGGCAGCCGCGGCTGCAGCCGCGGGCTATTTCCAGGGCAAGACGCTCATGCACAGCCCCGACAGGCACAACCTGCCGCGTGGGGTAGGGAACCTTGTCCAGATCTTCCACAACCCGCCGCCCGGGCCTGGCGTGCCAGGCAAAACGCGGCTCAAGGCCGTTTTTGCCCTCCATAAAAAACGAGGGCACATAAATCCCCGGCAGGCGCGCGGCGCGCTGCAAAAACTCGTCGCGCCCAAGCCCTTCCCCCAGGCATTTTTCCAGAACTTCCAGAACTTCCGGCAGGCTTTCCTCGCCGTCGCCAAGGCACATCAGGTCCGCAAAAGGCGCCAGGGCCTCGGCTCCCAGCGCCGCGCCGCCGCCAATGACAATCACGGGGCAGCTTGCCAGATCTTGCGGCCTGTCTTTCTGGCGCAGGGGGATTTGCCCCATATCCAGCATGTAAAGCACATTCGTGAAGGAAAGCTCGTTCGTAACCGCAAAGCCAACGGCCTGAACCCTGCCTAGCGGCGTGTCGCTTTCCAGGGTGCAGAGCGGCAGGCCGCGCTTGCGCAAAAGCGCGGCCGCGTCCACATCGGGCGCGAAAACCCTTTCGGCCTGCCAGCCCTCGCGCTCATTCACAATTCCGTACAGGATCTTGTGCCCGAGATAGGACATGCCAACTTCGTACTTGTCCGGAAATGCCAGGGCAATACGCAGCGTGGGACTTTCCTTGACGCAAATACCGTCCTCCATGCCCGCATACCGGGCCGGACCCTGCAAAAGGGGCAATAACTCCCGCATTCTTCAACTCTGGATATTGTTTTATACTTTTTTTACAGCCATTTGGCGATAAATTCGCCGGCCTTGCGCCCGCTGTCAAGGTGGGTGAGCAGGGCCGAGCCGAACACCGCCGCATCGGGCATGGCCCGCGGCGAAAGCCCGGCAAGCTGCGCCGGCTCCCTGAGCCCGAAGCCCAGGGCCACGGGCACGGCGAACTTCTGCCTGGCAAGCTCAATGGTATCCGCAATTTGCGGCGGCAAACCCTGCCTTGCGCCAGTCGTGCCCATCACCGAGACAACATATACATAACCCCTGGCGGATTTTGCGTAAAGCTCCATCCTTTCGGGCGGCGTATTGGGGCCAACCAGCGGAATCAGCGCCATGCCCGCACCTTCCAGCGCTTTCCTGAAAGGTTCCGCTTCCTCGTATGGCAAATCCGGAATAATGAAACCGGCCACGCCTGCCTTTTTGGCGTCATGCGCCAGCTTTGACAGGCCATATTGCAAAAAGGGATTGTAATAGCCCATCAGCACAATGCCGGCATAAAACTTGCGCCCTGCAAGCTCGTCAAGCAGCTTTTCCAGCTCAAAGCCCCTGGACAGCACACGCCTCGAGGCCTCTTCCACAACAGGGCCGTCCGCGACCGGATCGGAAAAAGGAACGCCGATTTCAATCACATCCGCGCCATTTGCATCAAGATCCCCAACCGCTTCCCAGAATTTTTCCTCATCCGGGAAGTTGGCCGTTAAAAATGGAATGAGGGCCCTGCGTCCTTTGGCGTTGGCGGCGCGCACCTTTTCTTCCAGAATATGCATTTCAGTTTTCCTCCAGCGCATTGTTGATTATGTCCATATCCTTGTCGCCCCTGCCCGACAAATTGACCACAACATCACTGCCCTTTGCGAAACTGCCGGGATTTTGCAAAACCCAGGCGAGGGCGTGCGAGGATTCAAGCGCCGGCAAAATGCCTTCCGCCCTGCACAGCTTTTGCAACGCGGCCAGGGCGTCCGCATCCTTTATTTTATGATATTCAGCCCGGCCTGTCTTGTTTAGCCAGGCATGTTCCGGCCCGACGCCCGGATAATCCAGGCCCGCGGAAATCGAATGCGAAGGCTCGATCTGGCCTGTCTTGTCCTGCAAAAGCATGGAATGGCAGCCATGCAGCACGCCTGGGCGCCCGGTCGTTATGGATGCCGAACTGTAACAGCCCGGTTCTCCTGTTCCCGCTGCCTCCACGCCGATAATGCGCACGCCTTCCTCATTAATAAATGGGTGGAACATGCCGATCGCGTTCGAGCCGCCGCCAACACAGGCCACAACAGCATCGGGGAGCCTGTTCTTTTTCTCGTACATTGCGGCCTTTGTTTCCTTGCCGATCACGCTCTGGAATATTCTGACCAGGGTGGGGAAAGGATGCGGCCCGGCGGCAGTGCCAAAGCAGTAATGCGTTGTTTCATGGCTGGATATCCAGGCCCGCAGGGTTTCGTTGATCGCATCCTTGAGCGTGGCCGTGCCGGATGCCACGGAATGCACCTCCGCCCCCAGAAGGCGCATGCGCCGCACATTGGAAGACTGCCTGGCCACGTCCTCCGCGCCCATGTAAATCACGCAATTGAGGCCCAGGCGCGCGGCCGTGGCCGCCGTCGCGACGCCGTGCTGGCCCGCGCCTGTTTCCGCAATCAGGGTTGTCTTGCCCATGCGTTTTGCCAGCAGTCCCTGGCCAAGCGTGTTATTGACCTTGTGCGCGCCGGTGTGCAAAAGATCCTCGCGTTTGAGCCAGAGATTGAAGCCAAGCTCTTGCGAAAGCGTCGGGCAATGCGTTAATGGCGTTTCCCGGCCTGCGTAATTGCGCAGAAGATCGTTCAATTCATCCTGAAATTCCCGCGTGGGCAGGATTTCCTCCATCGCTTTTTCAACCTCCAGAAGCGGCGGCATCAGAAGCTCGGGCACAAATTGCCCGCCAAAGTCTCCAAAATAACCTTTCATGTCCATCCCCGATTAATGTTGAAAATCCGTTTCAATATTCCGCGCAATGCGCGCGCATTCAGCCATTTTGGCGGCGTTTTTCACCCCGGGCGCGTCTTCCACGCCCGAATTCAGGTCCAGGCCAGCCGGCGCGCAGCGGGCCAGGGCCAGCCGGATATTGTCAGTATTCAGGCCGCCGGCCAGAAAATACGGGCGCGGCAATTCAAGGCCGGCCAGCGAGGCCAAATCCGTCGCCTTGCCGTGGCCGCCGCCCGCCTTGCCGGAATCCAGCAAAAAATATTGGCAATATGGCGCAAATTTTTCCGCATCCACAAGTATCTGGCCAATTTGTCCATATCTTGCCGGCCAGAGTGCCCGAATAATATTTGGGCCGATTGCCTTCGCGCAGGCAATATCCTGATCGCCATGCAGCTGGGCAAAATCAAGCCGCGCCTTTTGCATTGTTTCAATGATTTCGGCCGCGTCCTGCTTCACGAAAACGCCAACCCGGGACGCATTGCCAGTTGCGATATTGGCCGCGCTTTCCGGCCCGATATAACGCGGGCTTTTCGGATGAAAGATAAAGCCGCAAAAATCCGCGCCCAGCCGCTGTGCTACATCCGCGTCTTGTTGTCGTGTTATTCCACAAAATTTGATTAGCATTTTGGGGAGCCCTTATTTTCTTTAGCGAGCGCGACAGCGCGAAGCGTTAATGGGGGTTCGGGGGCCCGTGGCCCCCGAGCGGGGCGCGGGGCGGCAGCCCCGATTAAAAATCTTTCCTTCATTCACGCCCAAGCAACTCCCTTAATGCCGCGCCGGGCTTGCCGCCGCGCATCAGGGCTGTGCCAATGAGCACGGCATCAAAGCCGGCCCTGGCGGCTGCGGTGAGGTGTTCGTTCGTCTCAATGCCGCTGGCTGCAATCCAGGCCTCGCCTGGCAATTTGCCGCAATCGCCAATGACGGCCAGCGCGGCCGCCCGGTCAACCTGCAATTTTTGCAGATCGCGGGCATTGACCTGGAGTATTTTGGCGCCGCTTTGCCTGGCAATTTCGACTTCCCTGGCGTCAAACACCTCCACAACCGCGTCCATGCCGAAAGATTCGGCGCATTTTCGCAAATCGCGCAAAACGGCCGCGTCCGGCGTCTGGCGCACGATAAGCAACAGGGCGGAAGCCGGGCTTGCGGCCGTGGCCCGCACCTGGATCTCATCAAAAATGAAGTCTTTGCGCAGAATGGGCAGGCCGGTTGAGGCCGCGCGGCCGATAAATTCCATTTTGCCCCCGAACCAGTCCGTTTCCGTAAGAATTGAAAGCGCGGCAGCTCCGGCAGCCGCGTACTGGGCGCAGGCTTCGTCAACATCCACGCTTTCGCAGATCAGGCCCCGGGAAGGGGAGGCGCCCTTGTATTCGGCAATAACGGCAATGCCTGTTCTTTGCAGGGCGGACTGAAAATCCGGTCGGCTGCCGGCAAATGGCGCGGGCACGCCGTTTTGCCTGAGGTTCGCGATTTCGGGCTCCTTGGCCTTGCGGAAATTCTCAAGCATTTTCAATCACCTTTTGGCCCGCGCCATCCAGCACGGCCTGGCGCGCCAGTTCCATGGCCCTGTCCATTTCCATGCCTTCTTCAAGCAGGAATATGCCCATGCCCACGTTAAGGGTCAGCATGTCGAGCATTGGAGCGGGCCCCTGGCCCCTGAGCAGGGACTTGAGCACGGCTATTGCCGCTTCCCGGCTATGAACGGCAAGGTCTTCCTGAGTGCAGGGCTTGATGCCGTAGCGGGCCGGGTCAAGCGTAAAGTTGCTGATTTCGCCTTTCTGGACGAGCGCGCAATTGGCGGGACCGATGGGGGTTATTTCGTCATAGCCGCCTGCGCCGCAGATTACGCAGGCCCGATAGATGCCCGATTTCAGGAGAGTCTCGGCGGCCAGCACAATCATGTCATCGCGGGCCACGCCCATGAGCAAATGGCTGGGCTGGGCCGGATTGATCAGGGGGCCGAGCATGTTGAACAGAGTGCGGATACCCATCTGGCGGCGCAGCGGGGCAATGTTCTTGAAGCCGGGATGGAAATGCGGCGCGAAAAGGAAGGCGAAATTGCGCTTTTTGAGCATTTCCGGCGCCTTGGCGGGATCTTTTTCCAGGACTATTCCGAGCCCTTCCAGGGCGTCGGCCGCGCCGCATTTTGAGGAAACCGCGCGATTGCCGTGCTTGACTACCTTGTAGCCCATGCCGGCCAGGATCAGGGCGGAGGCGGTGGAGCAATTGAAGGAATTGCGGCCGTCGCCGCCCGTGCCCACAATGTCGATGGAGGGCCTGGGAAGATTATCGACTTTCACCGCGCGTTTGAGGGCCGCCCTGGCGGCTTCCGCAAGCTCGACGGCGCTTTCGCCCTTGGCGCGCAGGCCCATCAGGAAAGCGGCGGCCTGGGCGTCGGCAAGTTTGCCGTCAAGGAGGGCGTCAAAGGCGCGGGCAGCGGCCGCTTGATCCAGATCTTCCCCGCGCGCCAGGGCCTCCAGAGCCTGGGGCATGCCGAAATCGTCTCCCGTTGCTGCCATCAGGCTTTCCGGAAAATTGCCCAGAAGGCGCAGGCCGTCCGGCGTCAGGACGGATTCGGGATGAAACTGCACGCCGGCCCAGGGGCGATCCTTGTAGCGAAGGGCCATGATTTCATTGTCGTCGCCACGGGCGGTAATTGTGAAAGGAGCGTCGGCCATGTTTTCCACGACCAGCGAATGGTAGCGGCCAACCTTGAGCGGATTGGGCAGCCCCGCGAAAAGGCCGCGTCCGTCATGCCTGATGGCCGATTGCTTGCCGTGCATCACCTTTGGCCCGACATCAACCTTTGCGCCCCCAAAAAGCCCCAGCAGCTGGTGGCCGAGGCAAACGCCAAGAACAGGCACTTTGGGATCGACAAGCTCGAGAAATTGCGGACAAAGGCCGGCATTTGCCGGATGCCCGGGACCTGGCGAAATGCAGACCATTTCGAGATCCGGGCTTTTGGCAAGGTCAAGAATGGCCGGATCGTCATTTTTGAGCACAAGCGGATTCTTGCCCAGGGCCTGGAAAGCCTGGGCAAGATTATAGGTAAAGGAATCGTAGTTATCGATCAGCAGGAACATAATCATCTCCTTCCGCCTGCAGGGCAAGACGCATGATGGCCGATTTGTTGCACACTTCCCTCCATTCAAGATCGGGATCGGAATCGTGGACTATGCCGCCGCCCGCCTGCCAGTAAAGCCGCCCGTCTTCCACCCACATGCTGCGGATGGTGATGCCCATATCAAGGTTGACGCTGTTTTTGCCGAGGCCAATCCAGCCTATGCAGCCGGCGTATGGGCCGCGGGGGATGCCTTCGAGTTCGCGGATTATCCGCATGGCGCGGATTTTGGGCGCGCCGGAAACCGTGCCCGCCGGGAAGGCGGCGGCAAGCACGTCCAGGGCGTCGCGGCCGTCATCAAGATTTGCGCTGACGCTGCTTGTGAGGTGCATGACGTGGGAGAAGCGCTCGACTTCCATATAGCGGTCAACGCGCACGGAGCCGGCCTTTGCCACGCGCCCCAGATCGTTGCGGCCCAGATCGACAAGCATGACGTGTTCGGCCTGTTCCTTGGGGTCGGCCAGGAGCTCTTCCGCCAGGGCCTTGTCTTCTGCCTCGTCACGGCCGCGCCGCCGCGTTCCGGCAATAGGGGCGAGGGCAAGGCGGTTTTCGGAGCAGCGAACCATGACTTCCGGGGAGGATCCAAAAATGGTGAGGCCGGGAAAACGCATGAAAAACATATAGGGGGAGGCATTGAAACGGCGCATGCGCCTGTAAAGCGTAAAGGCGTCGCCGTCAAACGGCATGGAAAAACGGCAGGATGGCACAACCTGGATGGCTTCGCCCTTGCGCAGCATTTCGCGGATTGCGGCGACATTGCGCTTGTAGCCGTCTTCCCCTGGCTCGCACCGGACTTCCGGATTGGCGGAAATATTGGCCTTGTCGGGGGCCGGTTTTGGATTTTTCTGGCCGCCCAGGGAAAGTTCGATCAGGCGGTTATAGAGATGGTCGAAAACCAGCACGGTATTGGGCAGGGCCAGCTGGCAGCGGGCTTCGTCCTGCGGCATGATGTCGGCAAGGACAGGGTTGAACAGGCTGGCCATGCCGAAACCGAGCCAGCCATAGAGGGCGCGGGTAATTGGCGGCAGATCGGCGATTTTTTCATCTGCGATAATTTCCAGGGAGTTCATCAGGCTGCGCAGGCCGTCCAGAAAAGGCTGCCCCGCAAATTGGGTCAGGGGCTTGAGGCGCTCGTCCATGATTTCGAGGTCAAGCCTGCCCTGCCTGCAGCTTATCAGCATGGCTATGTCGCAGGCCAGAAGGCTGTAGCGGCCCCAGCGTCCGTCAACTTCCGCGCTTTCCAGCAAAATTCCATTGCCATCGCCCACGCGGCTGATAAAAACGCTGATCGGTGTTTCGGTATCGGCTGGCAGATAGCGCGCATGCTGGCTTATCCGAACTAGTGGTTTTCTTTCGTCCATGTTTGCTCCGGGGTATGCTGCTTGCTTGTTGAGTTATAAAAAGTTTTCCAACCTGTTTTTGCTTTTTGTAATCTGGCTGGGCGGGAACAAGGCCAAAAAAAACCGCCTCCCAGGGGAGGCGGCCTATTAATGCGATAAAGCCGGCTGCGAAATCTACATTCGCTGCCCTCCCCGTGAAAACAGGACGCGCCACCAGAAACCGTTGGCGGCTGCGGAAAGGGTGATGCTGGCGAATTGATTGCGCATGATTTGTAAAAATTTGGTTGAGGTTTCAGTTAGCTGGAAAGAAAAATGCAAATTTTTGCGAAACTTGTCAAGCGGGAATTTGTTTATGGATTCAAGCCAAAATACGGCGCAATGATTTCCCTGGCCAGCTTCTGGCTGCCCGCCAGGGAAAGGTGATCGTCGTCATAGTAAAGCGGCAGATTGTCCTTGTTGAAAACAGGGCAGGTCTCGCCGGGGCAGAAGGCGTCAAGCGTGCCGCGCAGCACGGTTACGCCGGGGATTTTGGCCAGCTTGTCCAGCATTGCAAGATACTGTTTTTGCCTTGCCAGGGCGTCGGCCCTACGGGTTTGCGGATAATCCTCCCTGACTGGATTGAGCCGCAGGCCGGGATAAATGGCCTCATGCACATCGATATCAAGATCGGGATTGTCCTCCACAAGGATGACCTTCTTGCCCAGGCCGACAATCTTTTTCACGAAGTCCGCCATCTCATTGTAAAGATGCTCTTCCGTCATGTTGGGAAGAATATCGTGTTTGTGATGGCCGGGATTATGATTACTTGCCATATAAGTGTTGCCGCGGATAATGAGGAATACGGTTTTGATGTCTTGTTTGGCTGCCAGGATGTCAAGGATTAACCCCGGCTGCAGCGTATTGTCCCTGTAATAGGACCATACCGGAAAGCGTCCGAGCAGAACAGTATTGAAACCAGCGCGTTTGCCTAGTTCCGCAATGCCAGGGTATGCGGAAAGCGCATGGCTGTCGCCGACCACGGCCACGGTTTCAGGATGGTCTGCATTGTTGAAGCGGCAAAAATCAAGATTTCCTTCTTTTATTCCCGCATAGGCAAAACCGGCTTCGTCTGTTGCCGGAATGGCGTTCAGTTGGGCGTATATGGCCCTGTTGTACTCGTTCAAAAAGGGAATAAAACCCTTCGAGAGCCAGATTGTCAGGCCGCCGGCGGCAATGATGGCCATGGCGGCCATAAGGACGGGAATTTTGGCCTTGCCCAGAAATTTGCCATGACGGATGGGTTCTTCAACCAGCCGCCAGGTCAGCGTGGCGAGGACAAAGGCGACGGCGACAAGGGCGAACCGCAAGCCATGCGCCTGCCAATAAGCCTGGGCGCCGAGCAACAGCCAGGCAAAGGAGAGCAGGGGCCAGTGCCAGAGATAGAGCGTGTAGGAAATCTTGCCAATGAACACGCTGGCGGGATTGGCCAAAACCTTGCGGTTGATCGCGTTTTGCGGGCCGGCGGCGATCAGGCAAAATGAAGCGCCAACCGGCAGGAGGGCCATGTAGCCCGGATAATTGCCCGTGTCGTTTTCGCAGGTGAATATGCCGATGAATAGCAAAACGCAGCCGCAAAGGGCGGCGGGGGCGCCGCCCCGGGCAAGCTTTTCGGCCAGCCAGTCCGCGGATCTTTTGAAGCGGCCCGGGACTTTCAGTTTTTCGCGCAGGGCCGCGCTGGGCAGGGCCTGGAGGGCTGCGCGGGCAAGCAGTTCCCAAAAACGGGAAAGGGGCAGATAGAAGTCCGCATTGGGATGGTTTTTGTAAAGCAGAAGGTTGTCCAGAAAGGAGAGCAGGCAAAGTATGGCAAAAATTGTTGCCAGGCGCGGAAAATAGCGCCAGCAAAACCAGACCAGGAGCGGAAAGACGATATAGAACTGCTCTTCTATGCCCAGGCTCCAGAGGTTGAGCAGGGGCTTGGCATGGGCCGCCGTATCGAAATAGCCTGTTTCTCCGTAAAGGAATATGTTTGAAAGAAATGTCGCTCCGCCAAAGATGTGCTTGCCAAGGGCCATATACTCATCAGGATTCAGGAAGAAAAAACCGCCGCCAAGGCAGACGGCCAGGAGAAGCGCCAGAGCCGGGAAGATGCGAAGAACCCGTCTGGAGTAAAATTGGACGAAACTGAAATTTTCTGCGCCCAGGCTGGAAATGATTACGCCGCTGATCAAATAGCCGGAAATGACGAAAAATATGTCCACGCCAATAAAGCCGCCGGGCATGATATTGGGAAAGGCGTGGAAAATTACCACCAGGATGATGGCCACGGCCCTGAGGCCGTCTATGTCGGGGCGGTATTTCATTATTTTATTGCTGATTTTTGTCTGAAGATGCTGCGTCTTCCGTTACTGGAAAAACTTTGACATATTCGCCATTTTTTCGTTCGAGAATATGGGGCTTTGCCAGGGGCAGCTCAGGCGTTCCCTGGGGAAGCGCCAAAATGAACTCTGGTTTGAGCGTATCCCTGTCTTTTTGGGAGGTTATATGCAAAATCCTGGGCATCTCCCGCACGGAATCCGCCATGAAGGCCCACAGGGGATATTCGAAAGAATCGTCGTATATTTCAAGGCCGATACTCTTGGGGTGTTGGCTGGCAAGGAAATTGACCGCGTTAATATAGTCCTGATCAAAATGTTTGTAATTATTAAAATACAGATAGTTGCGTGTATTGTATAAAAAATTCCGTTCATTGCTGTCAAAAATACTCAAGCGGCGCAAGCCGCCCTGAAAGACAAGAAAAGTGGAAGCAAGAAGAATGATGACGAAAGTTTTTTGCAGCCATTTTTTTGGCCAGGAATTTATGTATAATCCTGCCAGGGGGGCTGCCAGAACAAACATTGACGTGTGTATGCGGCCAGCCCAGGGATGCCAGGTCAAAAAAATCCAGTAAAGCAGAAATGTGGCGCCAACAAGGGAGGAATATGTCCAGGGTGTCTTGAACTTGCGCAAGATGATCGAAACAGGCATGGCCAGCAGCAAAATCGCCTGAATAATATTTTGGGTTACGGTATCGACAACCTGGAACTGGGCTTCATATTCTTCGAGACCGCGCCAGGGAAAAATCGTCTTGTCATTTACATCCACGCCAAGCGCCGCGGGCAATCCCTGCCAGAAACCAAGAAGCGGACCCTTTAGAAGCCATGGCTCGTGCAGAAGAAAGTTGTAAACAATGTTTACCGCCAAAGTTCCCGGGGTGGGATGATAAAGAATATTTCTTTCTGTTCCCCCCACAATGCTGCCGTACGCCTGGTAAGTGCGTGCCAGGTGGGGGGCATTCAGGGCAATTATGATGGCTGCCGCGGCAATGCCTTGCAGAAGCAGCTTGCGTGGCGATCGAAGACAAAAAAAGGCGATGGCGAGCACAAAGGGGAAAGCGGTCACATAGGCCGAGCCCTTGCTTAATATTGCGAACCCGATGCAACAGCCAAGTTTGCATATATTTTCCCGGTCCCTGGCCTTGCGCCAGTCGAGAAAAAGACTGGCCATGGCGAGAATCCAGAAGGCTACGATATTGGAAGATTCCGTATTGGAAGCCTGGATAACCGCATTTGGCAAGGTGGCGATGAACAGACCGGAGAGAAGCTGAACTTTTTCATTTCCTCCCAGCTGCCCTGCAATGCGCATACCCCCGGCAATCATGCCAACAAAGGCAAACCATTGGGCAAGATTGACAAAGTAGTCGCCCCCATTCATGGCCATGGATTGCAAGGCAATCATGGAATTGAAGGGCGGCATCCCGATTTGTCTTGGAATATTTGTGGGATAGGGCGCAAGGCTATGGTTCTGCAGCCAGTGCATTACCCTTGGCAAATGATATGAAAGAACGTCCCACATATTGGGCGGATAAACGAGCGCGGCCACAAGGGAGCAAATACAGATAACGGCAATGCTGACAGGAATCAGACCCTTTGGCCGTTCGAAATGTATTCGCTCGCGCAGCTGCCAGATATGCCACACAAGAAAAGATGCATAAAGAACCCAGAAAACCATAAAGCATAAACTGTAAACACAGTTTATCAGGCTGAGCGCGTTGGTCAGTATCCAGACTGCAAAGCTCCAGCAAAGCGCGCCGTTGGTTATGATTGTAAAAAAGGGAGGGCTCGTTTCAGTCTGCTTGAGAAAAAAAGCCCACACTGTGCCTGCGAGGCAGGCGTACGGCAGTATTGAAAGAAATACAAAAAACACTTTTCCTCCCCCTGGCTGGCCTTGCGGGGCAGATCATTCCCGGTCCCTGTCTGGCGGAAAAATTTTTATATAGCTATTGCCGCGTTTTCCAAGGACGCAAGGCAGGGCGAGAGGGGCATCTCCTTCGCCCTTGCCCAGGACAACTATAAATTGGGGATTGAGCTTTTCCCGGTCGTTTTCGGAAAGCAGATGAAAGATTTTAGGCATTTTTTTCACTTTTTCCGACAGCAGCGCCCAGAGCGGATACTCGAATGCATCATCATACAATTCAAGGCCAATGCTTTGGGGGTTTTGGGCCGCCAGAAAATTCACCATGTCAATATATGGCCGGGCAACGCGCTTGTAGGCGTTGAAATAGAGGTCGGCGCGCGGAGAATAGAGAAAGTTTTTCTGGTTGTTGTCGAAGACGCCCACCCTGCGCAAGCCGCCCTGAAAAGCCATGAAAGTCCATAGCAAAAAAAACAGGATCAGGCAATTTTGCAAGGCCCTGCTTTTCCAGCTCTCCATATATATCCCCGCCAGCGGAGCGGCAAGGGAAAAAAGCACTGTATGGATTCTGGCCGCCCATGGATGCCAGGAAAGCAGCAGGCAAAACATTGCAAAGCTGGCCGCCACTTCGCAAGCGTATGAAAATGGCGGCCTGAATTTGCGAAGAACAATGGCAACAAGCATCCCCAAAAGCACAACTGCCTGCAGAAAGTTTGGAGTTGAAGAATCGCCGAAGTCAAGTTTGCTGACGGCCTGATCCAGGCCGCCCCAGGGAAATATTTCCTTGTCATTTTCTTCGGCGCCAAGGATTTTCGCTCCGGATTGCCAGGTTTCCCGGAGGGGGGAAATCAGCAGCCAGGGAACGTGGAGCAAAAAATTATAGGCGCCATTCACCACAAAGGTGGCGGGGGTTGGATGATACAGGATATTTTTCTCCGCTCCACCAAAAGGACTCCCGTAAGCTTCAATGCTTCTGCAGTAGTGCGGCGCATTTATCGAAAGGATGATCAGGGCTGCGCAGAAGCCTTGCCGAAGAAGTTTGCGCGGTTTTTTGAGGCAATTAAAGGCGACCATAATCACGAAAGGAAGCGCCACAACATAGGCCGAGCCCTTGCTCAGGACGGCAAGGCCAATACAAAGGCCGAATTTGGTCAGCAGTTTGCCATCCAGGTTTTTTTGCCAGTCAAGAAAAATGCTGACCGCGGCAAGTGTCCAGAATGACACAATGTTTGAAGATTCCGTGTTGGACGCATGGATGAAAGCATTGGGCAAGGTCGCGATGAAGAGGGCGGCAAGAATTTGAGCCTTCCTGCCGCCGCCAAGCTGGGATGTAATTTGGGCAACGGCCGCGATCATTCCGATAAAGGCCAGCCATTGGCCAAGATTGACAAAATGGTCTCCGCCTCCCATGCCCAGGGACTGCATGGCCACAAGAGCGTTGAATGGCGGCATGCCTGTTTGTCTGGGAATATTTGTGGGGAAGGGGGCAAGAGTGTGGTTTTGCAGCCAATGCATCACACGCGGCAAATGATAGGAATGCACATCCCACATATTGGGCGGATATGCGATGGCCGCGACAAGAGAGCAGACGCAGATTGCTGCAATGCTTGCGGAAAGAAAACCGCCGGGAATATCAGGATGCGGCGGAAGATGTTTGCGGCGGCTGATGATGCAGACAAGAATCGCGGCATAAGCCAGCCAGATTGCAATTATAAACGGCTGGCAAATCGCGTTGAAAATGCTTGCGATGTTGCTTGTCAGCCAGATAAAAAGGCTCCAGACAAGGGAACCATTTACAATGGACGTGAACAGGGCGCATCTTTTTCCGGACGGTTCGGGCGTAAATACCCATATTGTGCAGACAAGGCAAAGATAAGGCAAAATGGATAGCAGGGTAAAAAGCATGGTCATCCCCGGACAGTCGCCGCCAATTGCGCACAGCGCGCTTGTTATTGGCTCCTCTCCTTGCGCAATTCGCGCAAATAGGCGGCAAGGCCCGCGGCGATTTCACCGGTGGCAAGGTCATTGGGGTGAAATTCGCTGTTTTTCACAATATGGTAGTTGCTGCCATGGGGGTCATCCCATTCAGGCAATATTTTGCGCATCACAAAGGCGGAAATTCCCATTTTTTCCAGTGTTGGGATAATTTCATCAAGGTCTGGCCATACCAACACCGTAAGGGGCGTATTGTATTTTTCTTTCAGTATTCTGGCTGATTGCTCGATAAGTGACAAATAGATTTTCAGGAAATGATCGCGTTTTGTCTTCTGGAAATAGCGATTAAGTCTGCCGGAAACTTCCCTGAATGCCTGCGATCCATTTAGCATACGCGGCAAGCTGTTCAGAAGATAATACGGGCTTTCGGTAATCACTCCATCCCGAACCGCAATGCCGTCACGCAGGACATAACGGCTGCTGAACATGTCAAACAGGCCAGTCGGGCGGTGCAGATGCGCCGATATTGCCAAAAAAAGCGCTTCCCGGAACGGAGCTGACGGCTTTTCCACAAAACCGTCTTCAAGCATGTCCAGCATTTCCTGCGCCCCGTAGGCGCTGAAGCCATAATTCGTTATTTTCCAGTCGGGGCCAAGATCCCTGGATAATTTCCAGGCCCAGGTCTGTTCGTTTTCAAGGCCGTAGCCAAAAGTATAGGAACAGCCAAAAAGCAGGATATCCGCGCCCGGTTTTTCCGAAACTGGCGGCATTGTCCTTCTGTTTTTGTCATCGAAAATATAGCGGACATCAAAAAGCGGCCTGTTTTTATAATCCTCGCGATGCGCGGCAGCGCCTGATGGATGCTTTGGCTTTTCAGGGTAGAGCCATTTGTCGTATTTTTTCAGAACAAGTTCGGCCTGGGCCTGACCGTTGCGCACATATTTGCTTTTTTCATTGTTCTGCACATATGTGTCCTGATATTGATCGGTAAGGAAATAAAATATTTCGGCCAGGCCGCAGAAAAGAATGACAGAGGCGGCCAGACAAAGCAGGCCGGAAAAAACGTTGGAAATTTTTGCCGCGATCAGGAAGGCGCATAAGGCAAGGGACAGGCTGCCCAGTATCCAGCAGACAGAGAGAAGGCCCTTCATGAATGGGGAAAGATACACGGCTGCCGGAGACGCGAGGGGAATTGCGACAAGGATAATGCCGGCAATTCCCATGATCAGTGCATTATAAGGATTGTTCCTGTGGCGCGCGACAAATTGTCGTATTGGCCGGTTCAGCACAATCGCTCCAAGACACAGGGGCAGAAAACAGAACTCGAATGCTACCTCAATTGTATAGGCATATTCCGCGCTCGCGCTTTCGGGGATTGTCAGGTACAAAATCATGATCAGGATGGCGAGAACGCCTGCTGTCAGAGATAACAGACTGTCCAGATGCATCTTCATGTCGGGGATTCCGCTTTTTGGTATTCGGCCGCGATAGCAGCCGATTTAGTTAAACAGGCTTAAAACACATAATATTTGCGCATCAGAAAATTGCCGGCAAAGCCGATCAGGGTTGACCAGGCCTTGGCCCAGACAGGCGAAAGCCCCAGGGCAACGAAGCCCCATGTGCACAAATAATCCAGCAGACACATGGCGGCCACCGTCACAATATAGGCGCCAAGCTCGCCTTTTGCGGACCACCTTGCCTTATGCCTGAAAAGGATTGCCAGACAGAGCAAATAGTTTAGCGCGGCGGCCATGCCGAAAGCGATCAGCACCGAGGCCAGAAGGTGGAAGCCAGCCGTGTCCAGAATGGCGAAAATGCCTATATTGGCCAGGGCGCAGACTATGCCGATAAAAAGATAGAGCAGAAGCTGCATGGGCAGGGGCGCGTATGGCGCGCCATAATGCAGAATGCAGTACAGGGCGCGGACTCCGTCCTTCCAGCCGATTTTTTTGCCTTCTTCGTAGCTGCGCGGCTGGTAATGAATGGCACATTCGTAAACCCGGAAATTCATCCTCCCCACAAGCTCCGTCACCTCGGGCTCGAAACCGAAGCGTTCTTCCCTTAGTTGGGGGGCAATTTTGCGGATTGCTTCCCGGGTAAAAAGCTTGTAGCAGGTTTCCATGTCCGTGATGTCCAGGTTGGTGAACATATTGGAAACAAAGGTCAGGGAACGGTTCATCCAGGTGTGCCAGAAGTACAGAACACGCCTCGTGTCGCGGCGCAGGTAACGGGAACCATAGACGACATCGGCCTTGCCGTCGCGTATCGGTTTGAGCATCTCAAGATAATCCAGGGGGTCATATTCCGCATCCGCATCCTGAATGCCGACATAATCTCCGCTGGCATGCTCAAAACCGGCTCTCAAAGCCGCGCCTTTACCCATATTGCGGGGCTGGCCGAACACAACCACTTCCCTGTGTTCGGCGGCGAGAGCCGTGGCCACATTGAAGCTTGCATCCGTGGAACAGTCGTCCACAATCACAAGTTCCAGGCCAATGCCGTGTCCCTTCAGCAAAAGACATCTTTCGATGCAGGCTCTCAGTGTTTTTTCCTCATTGAAGCACGGTATTACAAGACTGAGTACTTCCGGGCTGTTCATGGCTGTTGACTGCTCCCTGCTTTTTATTTTCCGTTCGCTGAATTCGGAAAACCAGGACTGGAAAGCGCATTTTTTTCGATATCCCTGTAATAAAGCGCAAGCGCCCCGGCAATTTCCGTGGTCGCCTTCAGGTTGGGATGACCCTCGTAACAGGGCACAATATGGTAGGCCGTCACTCCGGCGCTATCAAAATCCTTTAACATATTCCTGACCAGAAGAACTTTCAATCCCCTGTTTTCAAGCAAGGGCGCAATATCCTCTATGTCAGGCCAAAGAAGGATTGTAAGCGATGTTCCGTATCGGGAACGCAAAATCCTGGCAGACTTTTCAAGAATTGCCACAAAAGTTCTGGTTTGCTCCGGCCTCAGCTGCCGTGTCAGCCATGCAACTATCCTGTCGGATATCTCCCGCGCAAGCTGTGACCCATTGAGAACATGCTGCCAGTCGACAAAGGCGCGCAATGGACTTTCGCTGGTCATTTTGCCCCGAACCAGATCCCCATTTTCAAGCAGGTCGTAACTTACGCTATCCATGGGGAAAAGACCGCTGTTCCGTGGTATGTGGCCGTTGATGGTCATGAAAAGAGCCTCCCGGATGGGCGTGGTTGGCTTTTCAACCATGTTTTCTTCCAGCATGGCCAACATCTGTTGGGCTCCAAATCCATTGCTGCCATAATTTTCCACCTTCCAGGCGGGCCCAAGTTCTTTGGCCAGAAGCCAGGGCCAGGTCTGATCGTCATTAAGGCCATAACCAAAAGTAAACGAGCAGCCAAAAATCATCAGCCCGGCCAGCGGCTTGTCATTGGCAGGCGGCGTTATTCTATGGTTTTTCGCGTTCAGTGTGTAGCGGGCATCAAACAGTTCCAGATCATAGCGCAATTCCCTGTGAACAGCGGCGCCTTCCGGAGTATCCGGCCTGAGGGGCATCGGGCCAATTTTCGTATTCAGGACAGGAAAAAATTCAATTGCTTTCCCCTCAAGGACATATTTGCTGTGGGCATGGTCGCGCCAGCGTCCGTCCCTGGGCTGCGAGGTAAGCAAAAACGCCGTCTCGCCCACAAAATAGGCAAGAAAAATGGACGCGAAAAGACAAAAGAGGGCGGCAAGGAGATTTTCAAAACGCGACGATAGCCAGAAAAGGCCAAATGCCATGCATAATGTTCCCATGGCCCAGCATATTGAAAAAGTTATTCCCAGGCTCCAGTGCGCTCCGCCAGCCCAGGGTGAAAAAACAGGGTACGATATCAGGAGGATGCCGGCAAAACAAAATAAAAACCACCCGCAATTGCGAGCCATGAAGCATGCGGCAGGTGTTCCACGCCTTGAAAGATAAAAAAGAATTGCAGTGAGCAGAAGCAGCGGTATGAAACCGAAACGGAAAAGACTATTGACCGTATAGGCGTATTCTTCACTTGCATCAGACGGCATCAATAAATAACATCCAGCCAGGGTGGCCGCAAGGCAAAGCCCGGTCAGGAAAAGCAAATTCCATTTGTTTTTTTTGAGCGGCTTGTCGCAATCCACAAATCGGCTCCGAAAATTGACATTGAATCTGGCCTGAATGCAAAAGAGGCTTTGATATATAGGAAGCTTTTGCAATTGGCAAGAGCTGCGGAAATCATGCGCAGGGCAACCGCGCGAACAAGCCTGTCTGCTTGATATTATGGGAAGTTTCAAAATTTGTACTTAAAATTTGCTTTATGATTTCAAGTCGTTGCGCGCTGCATGCGATTGTCTTGAATCATGTGCCAGCCAACGAAAGATGGAATGAGTTGCCTTTTTGACGAAACGCAAGTATATGGACAGCCCCGCGGAAAATGCGTTGTCAATTCACGGATGCTCTCTTGCGCTGTATGCGCAAAAATAGTATATAACCTGCAAAACTGTTTTTCGGGAGCTTATCCTTATATGAAGATCAGCAAGCTTCAGGAACGGGATTCCTGTCTGGCCCTTGTCTTTCTCATATTGATTTTCTGGCTTTTCTGGCGCGTTGACTGGCTGGTTTTCGCGGCCATGTCGGCGCTTTTGCTGGGCATGGTCTGGCCTGGCGCCATGCGGCCCTTCGCCGTTTTCTGGTTTGGCCTAGCGCGTATGCTTGGCAATGTGATGAGCCGCGTCCTGCTGACCGTTGTCTGGCTTGCGCTTGTCGTGCCAGTCGGCCTTGCGCGCCGCATGCTGGGCAAGGATGCCATGCGCCTGAAAGAATGGCGCAGCGGGGACGATTCCGTTTTTGTCGCCCGGGATCACAAATATGGCCCCGAAGACCTGCAAAATCCGTATTAAAGCCCGAGGTTAGCATGAATTTCGCATCAGATCTCTGGGGTTTTCTGAAAACCCGCAAAAAATTCTGGCTCTTGCCCCTGGTTGTAATCCTTGCGCTCCTGGGCCTAATTGTTGTGCTTGGCGGCGGCAGCGCGGTCGCTCCATTCATCTATACCCTGTTCTGATGATCCCGCCATGACAAATAATCAGGAAAAACCGACATATATTCTGGGCGTCTCGGCATATTACCACGACAGCGCGGCCGCGCTGATTGCCGACGGCAGGATTGTCGCCGCGGCCCATGAGGAACGCTTTACCCGCAAGAAGCACGATTCTTCCTTTCCCTCCCGGGCGGTTGCCTGGATTCTGGAAGAAAGCGGCCTGCGCATGGCGGATCTTGAAAGCGTGGTCTTTTACGACAAGCCCTTTCTGAAATTCGAGCGTCTGCTTGAGACCTATCACGCCTTCGCCCCCGGCGGCCTGCGCAGTTTTCTCACCGCCATGCCCGTCTGGATAAGGGAAAAGCTTTTCATGCGCACAATGCTGCACAGGGAATTGCAGGCCCTGGACAAATCCGGCGCCCCATTGCCGCCGCTGCATTTTCCCGAACATCACCTGTCGCATGCCGCGTCCGCCTTTTTCCCCTCGCCTTTTGAGGAAGCGGCCGTCCTCACCATTGACGGCGTGGGCGAATGGTCCACAACCTCCATCTGCAAGGGATCCGGCAATTCGCTCGAAGTTCTGCGCGAAATCAATTTCCCCCATTCGCTCGGCCTGCTTTACACGGCCTTTACAGCCTATTGCGGCTTCAAGGTCAATTCCGGCGAATACAAGCTGATGGGCCTGGCTCCATACGGCGACCCGGATTCGGAAGAGACGAAACGCTTTCGGGAGACAATCGAAAAAGAACTGGTCGATATCCGCCCGGACGGCTCATATTTGCTGAACATGGCCTGTTTTGACTATGCGACGGGCCTGCGGATGTATAACGAGGCTGCCTGGCGCAGGCTTTTTGGCGTTGGGCCCAGAACTGCCGAAAGCGAGGATGTGGAGCCTGTTTATATGAACATGGCCCTGGCCATCCAGCAGGTTACGGAAAAAATAGTGCTGACCCTGGCCGCGACGGCGCGCAAGCTTACAGGCAGCCAGAACCTTTGCCTTGCAGGCGGCGTGGCCCTTAACTGCGTTGCCAACGGCAAGCTGCTGGAATCCGGCCAGTTCGACAAGATTTGGGTTCAGCCCGCAAGCGGCGATGCCGGCGGCGCTCTTGGCGCTGCCCTTGCCTGGTGGCACATTGGCCTTGGCAAGGAACGCGTGCCCGAGCCGGATGACGCCATGCAGGGCGCCTATCTTGGCCCCGCATATTCCCGCGACGAGATCGAACGCTCCCTCAAGCGCTTTCACGCGCCTTTCCAGACAATGCTTGACGAGCAGGAACTGGTTGACAGGGTGGCCGATCTCCTGGACGAGGGCAAGGTCGTGGGCTGGTTCCAGGGCAGGATGGAATACGGGCCGCGCGCCCTTGGCGGCAGAAGCATTCTGGCCGATCCCAGGAATCCCGAAATGCAGAAGCGCCTCAATCTCAAGATCAAGTACCGCGAGGGCTTCAGGCCTTTCGCGCCGGCCGTGCGCGAGGAAGACGTCGCCGAATATTTCGACATCAACGTCAGGTCGCCCTATATGCTCATGGTTCGTCCGGTAATCGACAAATTGCTGCTGCCCCTGCCGGAAAATTACAAGAACATGTCCCTCTGGGACAGGCTCTACCAGCCGCGTTCAACCTTGCCGGCAATTACCCATATCGACAATTCAGCCCGTATCCAGTCGGTTTCGCAAAAAACGAATCCGCGTTTCTGGGCCCTGCTTGAATCCTTCAAGCGGCGTTATGGCTGCGGCGTGATTGTCAACACCAGCTTCAATGTGCGCGGCGAACCCATTGTCAGGAGCCCGGAAGACGCCTATGTGTGCTTCATGCGCACCGAAATGGATTGCCTGGTTCTGGAGAACCTGATTTTTTACAAGGAAGACCAGCCCCCCTTGCCGGATGACGGTTCATGGCGCAAGGAATATGTGCTTGATTGATGAAGCTTTCCGGTTTTGCCAATGTATTCTGGACTCTTGCAGTTGTGCTGGCAGGCGTGTTTTATCCGCGGCTCATGATCCTTGGCGATTTTCCGCACATGGATGAAGGGCTGTCGGTCTTTTTGGGCGAACTTTGCGCAGAAGCTTTTTCAGGAGGCGGCCAGTTGCCGCTGATGCACGGACTTCCGCTGGAAGCCCTGCTGCTGTGCTGGACCAGTTTCCTGCCCGGTTTTACAGTAATCTGGCTGCGCTTGTGCGATTTGCTTTTTGCCTGCGTGGCAGGCTGGCTGCTTTGCCGAATTTATCAGGAAGAATGCGGCAATGCAGCCACTGGTCTGGCGTTGGCCCTGCTGGTGCTTTGCCCCATGAACTATCCGGGGGTAATTGACGCAGGCTACAAAAACGCCATTCCGCCTGCTTTTTGTTTTCTTTTCGGGGCCTTTCTGCTAACGCGAAATAATCC
>VSMX01000200.1 GCA_009773975.1 Desulfovibrio sp.
CGAGCCGCGCGCGGGGGCGGTTGCCCTCCCCGCCGCAAACCCCACCGCCAAAGGGGTGTTGTGGGAAAGAATGTTTGGCCTTGGCGCCCTGGATGAACACACGCAAAGAATGAGGCGCATTGGCCTCGAGCTTGAGCGCCTGGCCTGTCATTGCGGCGATCTGGGCGCCATTGCCGGGGATACGGGCTATTTGCCGACGTCTTCGTGGAACGGCAGGATTCGCGGCGATTTCCTGAACATGACCGCCGCGATTTGCGGCAATCGCTTTGGCCGGGAATTTGTCCATCCCGGCGGGGTGGATAATGACCTTGACCAGGAGCAATGCGGGATGCTGCTGGAAAAACTGGCTTCGTGCGGCCGCGACGCCCTGGCCTCCAGCGAAGCGATGTTTGAATCCGCAAGTGTGCGGGATCGCATGGAGGGCACGGGCATTATCGATACGGCCCTGGCCCTGGAACTTGGCCTGGTTGGCGTTGCAGCCCGGGCCAGCGGTGTTGAATGCGATGCGCGCTTCAATTTTCCGCTCTCGTCCTTGCCCATGTATGGCGCAAGTCTGCGCAAGGCTGCCGGGGGGGATGTGATGGCCAGGGCCATGGTGCGCTTTCTGGAAATGAAGGACTCGCTTGAGCTTGTCAGGAACGACCTCGAATGGCTGGCCGCCAATCCGCGAAACGGGACGCGGGGCCAGCAGATGAAGCTGCCTGGCGGACGGCTGGGCGTGGCGCTTGTGGAAAGCTGGCGCGGTGAAGTCTGCCATGTTGGCCTGACGGGAGCGGACGGCGAATTTCTGGCCTGCAAGATTGTCGATCCCTCCTTCCATAACTGGATTGGCCTTTCGCTTGCCATGCGCAACGGGCAAATTTCGGATTTTCCCTTGTGCAACAAGAGTTTCAACCTGTCCTATTGTGGACATGACCAATGAGGAACTGGCCGTGTTTTTGCCAAAGGAACGTCTGATTCAGAAATACCGCACGCTTGACTGGCCCGGAGTTGAACCAGCCCTTTCTTCGCGCTATCGCGGCCGGCCCGAATTGCGCGATGTCGCCTGCGGTCCATGCCGGGCCTGTCTTGAAGCCTGCCCTGCTGGCGCGCTGGAACGATTTGCGCCGGGGCGAACGCCGTCGCTCGATATGGGCAAATGTGTTTTTTGCGGCGCCTGCGCCAAAGCCTGCCAGAATGGCGCCATCGCCTTTGGCAATGATTACCGGCTGGCGGCCAGATGCAGGCAAGAGCTTGTCGCGCGGCCCGAGGCGTCCGCTTTTGGCGTCAAGGAGCCGGCTGCCAGGAACATTTTGCGCAAAAAAGGAATTTTCGGCCGTTCTTTCAAGCTGCGCCAGGTTTCCGCCGGCGGCTGCAATGCCTGCGAGGCGGATTGCAATGTGCTGGGCACCCTGGTTTATGACCTTGGCCGTTTTGGCGTGGAGTTTACCGCTTCTCCGCGCCATGCCGATGCCATTGTCGTAACCGGCCCGATAAGCCTGAACATGCTGCCTGCGCTGCTCGCGGCCTGGAGATCCGTGCCCGGGCCGCGCGTGCTGGCGGCTGTGGGAACGTGCGCCATTTCCGGCGGACTTTTCAGGCAATCAGGCGTTTGCGCCGGCGGCTTTGACGGCTGCGTCAAAGCCTGCGCGGAGATGGATCTGGAAATTCCCGAGGATTTCCGGCCTGCTGTGATGATTCCCGGCTGCCCGCCTAACCCCTGGTCAATCCTCGAAGGCCTTTTGCTGGCGCGGCAGACGGGGTAGGGCATCGCCTCTATTTTCTGCCCAGGCTCTCCCTGCCTGCCCGGAGCGCTCTGGTCCAGTCCGCGAGAGTTTCCAGCAATGCGGCCAGCTGTTTTTCGAGAACTTCGTCAACCAGGTCTCCCTCGTCATTGTAGGACGATGAAAAGGCGTTGGAAAAGAATTCCGGCTTGTCCAGCAGCAGAATATTCAAATACACGCAAACCTGTCGCAAATGGGTCTGGCTTCTCACTGTGCCCATGCCTCCGCCAGCGCCCACAATCGCGCCCGGCTTGCCGCTCACGGGCTTCAGATTGGGTTCTCTTGACAGCCAGTCAAGCGCGTTTTTCAATGCCGGCGCAAGCGAATAATTGTATTCCGGGGAGGCGAATAAAAAACCATCCGCTTTTTCAGCCTTTTTGACGAGGCGCTTGACGCTGTCCGGTTTGGCGATATCCTCGTTGTAAAACGGGATATCGGAAATGCAGGCGATTTCTAGGCTTGAATCCGGAGGCATTATCTGCGCGGCCTTGCGCAAAAGGCCCATGTTTCTGGATGCGTGCCTGAGACTGCCGCAAATGCCGAGAAAATTCAATTTGGACATAATTTATCCTTTTGTTTGGGTTTGCGTTTGAAAAAGGGAAGTGGAAGCACTTAATCCGGGCGGTGCCTGCGCTCTAGGACAAGCAGTATATAAAGGCAAAGACCGACAATGGCCAACAGCTTGCGGTTCATTTCGCTCAGGAAGCGCCAGTCATTGTCTGCCAGGGAGTTCCAGCAAACTATCATGGCGAGAATATAAAAAACGGTCCAGGCCAGGCGGTAGGTAAAGTCATTGAATTTCATGGCAAATATCTTTGTGGTTTGATATCTCGCCCTTCAGGCCCGGCAAGACCGCGTCCCGCCCTGAAGAGCCATTCCAGCATATTATGATACAAAATTCATTACCAAATTCATACTGCAATTTTAGCGCAACTTATTGACATTTGCGAAAACGTCGAAATTATTATCTGGATTTCCCCAAAAAATTATGCAAGCGTTAAAACGCGGGGTCTGGAGAACAGACCTGAATCATTAATCATCATCAAAGGGGACTGCCCATGAAGAATCCGCAAATATCGGTTCCCAACCAGTTCCTGAACTTTTTCAGCGCTAAGGTGCCGGGCGTCTGGAAAACTGTGGATTATTACCGTTATATGCGCGGCAAGCTCGAAGAAGACTGGGATCAATG
>VSMX01000201.1 GCA_009773975.1 Desulfovibrio sp.
CTCCCATCCGCATCTGATTCAGGCCTGTTTTGCGCAAGCAGGATGTGTTTAAATATAAAATAGATGATCAGTAAGCCTGAAAACGAAGAAGAGGAGACAAATCAGGAAATAACTCTGGAACAGGCTTATTTGCTGTATTTGCGTGAAAAGAATTTTAACACGATGGGGCTGCGCTGGCAACTTGGCGCAATGCGCCTTCCCCTGGAAATGTATGGGGCAAGGCCGCTGTCAATGATAACACATGAAAGTTTTTTGAAAATCATGTCCATTCACACAAATTCAGGCGTGAAATCCGCAACGGTTCGTAATCGCATGAGCGTCTTGCGAACTGTCTTTCGCTGGTGCGCCGAACATAATCTTTGCGAAATGCCAAAGTTCCCGAAATTGCCACCAGCAAATTACGAGCGTATTCCGCCTCCAACGCCGGAAGAGCTATCCGCCATCATACAGGCTGCCCCACCGCATATCCAGAGGGTAATCATAATCGGGGCGCAAATTGGGGCTAGAGTTGGCGGCAGCGAGTTATTTCGGCTGACCTGGCAAGATGTGGATCTGGTGCAAGGCATTATCAGAATACACGGCGCAAAGAAAAATATTAAAGCGCCCTGGCGGGAAGTGCCCATCCGGGATAGCCTGATCCCCGTTATAGCCAACTGGGCAATAGAGGACAAGGAAGCCGGACAGACATACATTATTCATTTTGGCGGCAAGCCTGTTTCATCAATAGAAACTGCATGGAGATCTACTTTGCGGAGAGCTGGCATAACACGCCGTATCCGTCCTTATGATCTGCGCCATGCCTTTGCGACAGAGCTGATTGCCGCCGGGGCGGACATCGGAACCGTTGCCAAACTTATGGGACACACAAGTCCAACTATGGTTTTGACGCATTACCAGTACGTCATGGACAAGCAAAAACGCGCAGCCGTGGAGACGCTACCGGACTTTGGCTATGTGCCCAGCCCATGTGCCCAAAAGTAAAGGCGGCCAGCGAAAGTACGCTAACCGCCTGAATTTATTGGCACGCCCGGAGGGAATCGAACCCCCGGCAAAGAGCTTAGAAGGCTCTCACTCTATCCGACTGAGTTACGGGCGCTTATTTGCTGGATTTGTCCAGGGCAAGCAGGCCAAGTTTCGCGGCCAGTCCCGCAATTTGCACACCTACCGGTAAAAGCGACAAATATGGGGCGGTTCTTACAAGCCTGTTCATACCTATGCCGGCTGCAAAGGCTCCTCCAAGGCTCAAAAAAGGATGCCTGCGAACTACTCCCAGTGGCTCGAAAGTTCCGGAAGCCTCCAGAAACCGGGCCCGGGCTTCAGCCACATCTTCGCTCACTGATCCTGATTTTCCGGTTTTACATCCTGATCTGCTTGCGTCGGTTTCTTTTTCTTTAGTTTCACTGACCACAACATGACCCCGGCAATACAGGCGCAAATAACGGCCATGATGGCCAATGCTATGGGCGCTGCGATAAAAAGTCTCAAAGATGTATAGGCCGAGGCGACAAGAAAAGCAAGAGCAACAGCTCCGAAAACCAGTCCCAAGGTCAGAATGACGCTGCGCCGGACTGTTGCGATAACGTTTTCCTGTAAAAGCCGGCCTTCCGCCTCACAAAGGTCAAACAGACTTAAAACCAGACCTGCAAGACCTTTCATCGTCTATTTCAAATGCCTGAAGAGGCAGGAAACAACATAGCCGGCGCCAAAGGCAATCGCAAGGCTGGCAAGAGGATTCTTGCGAACATGTTCGCCAACTTCCTCAAGTCCGGCCTGGCCCTGCTCATATACATCATGGGCCCTGGCTGATGCCAGATTGCGATAATGCTCCAGCTCCTTCGCAATTTTTGAAACTGTCTCGGATGTCATTTCGCCCTTCTTGTCCTGAAAGGACTTGAGCATGCTTTCCATCTGCGAACGGAGGGAGTTCAGTTCGTCCCGCAACGAATCAATGCTGAAATTATTTTCGGCCACTTTAAAATCTCCGATACGGCAAAGCCGATTAATGATATATGAAAAAGCCGCTCTTGCTTGCGGCTACTTCAATTTAAATACAGCCCTTTCAACAACTTTGCAAGTTGGAAAAATTTTGGCGCCAACCCCGCCCACAATTGTTGACTTGTCCTTTTCAGCTCATTAAAGTTCTTTTAGCTCAATTGTATCAGCCATGATTCAAATAGTCCCTGTCCGGAGGAAATCATGAAATCCGCCACATTGTTTTGCGCTGTTTTCCTGTTTTGCGCTTTTGCGCTTGCAACCCATTCTTTTGCAAACCAGCCCGAAGTTCCCAAAGATCCTGTCGCCATCAAGGGCTCAAAGAAAACTGTCATGTTTCCTCATGCCAACCATTCAAAAATCGAATGTGTCGTCTGCCACCACAAGGTCGACGGCAAGGAAAATTTCCAGAAGTGCGCAACTGCCGGATGCCACGACAATCTGGAAGAAAAGAAAGGCCTGAACAGCCTTTATTTTGTAATGCACAGCAAGAGCAAGGAGCTGAAACACCAGACCTGTCTTGAATGCCATGCCAAGGTTGTTGCCGAAAAGCCCGATCTCAAAAAGGCAATGACAAGCTGCAAGGGATCGAAGTGCCATCCCGAATAGCCAAATTTGCATCGCATGAAAAAGGCCGCTCCCGGGCGGCCTTTTTGTTTTTCTGTCATATAACAAATGCCTTTGTGGCTTGAACCATGGTTCGGAAACCATGGGCCTGTACCCCCTCAATGGCCCGATTTCGGATTGCCACAATTCCACGCTCCCTCCATTATAGTGGTTCGCAGCCGAATCCCCCTTGCAAATTCACGTCCGGCGCCAGTTTTTTCATGTCTTGAATGTTTTGCGAACTTTTCTGGATTTTTTTGATTAAACTACTAGATATAATTTATAATTATCCTAATTATTTCACTAACTTAGCATAATTATTATATTC
>VSMX01000202.1 GCA_009773975.1 Desulfovibrio sp.
GCTGCTTGGTAGTTCCATGCCATGCAGTGTAGCAGCTTTGCTAAATATTGTTTAGTAAAAATTTGGAAGATCAGTAGTAACCTCTCCCAGCGGCCGGGACGCTCATCACGCCTTTTGCTCCCCCACCACTAAAGAACCGCCATCAAAATGGAGCTATTGTCATATCAAGTTTGAAGCAGTACAGGCATATAAGGCCCTATGACTTGCGACACGCCTTTGCCACGGATGCGATACTGTGATGATTTAATGAAAATACCCACAACCACGGAACCAGCCAGCGATATTTTCGGTTGTAACTGACCATAGAGCTTCATTCATCGCATGCCAGATTTGATCGCCTGACCGGGGTTCTTTCTTTCGGATAATTTGCTTAACTTTTGACCACATATTTTCAATGGGATTAAAGTCTGGGCTGTAACGGGGCAGATACTTAATTTTTATTCCGCGGCCTGGAAAATCTTCGTACATCAAAGCTATTCTTATGGATTGAAAGGTTATCCATTATTACGGTATCCCCCATTTTAAGAGAAGGTAACAGGATATCTTCCATATACTCTTTAAAAGAGGCTTTGCGGAGCTGTTCCGGGGCCTCTTGTTCTGGACAATGGCGAAAAGCAGGAGCGTGTTTGCGCTGTGCTTGCCGCTGTTGATACCCAGCTGCGCTATTATCGTTATGTCATTCGCGCATTTGGTTATGGAGAAATTGCGGACAGCTAGCTCATTCAGGAAGGCGTGGCTCCGAATCTTGAAGCTCTGGACAACCTTTTTTGGAATTCTGAATATTTTGACAATCAGGGCAAAGCCTACAAGGTATCCCATGTCATAATTTACGCCATGGGCGAGCCGCAGCGGACTGCGCAGGTGTATAGCTGGGCTGCCATGAACAGGGGCCGCGTTTTCCCCTCGCAGGGCGTTCATTCCCCGTCCAGTCCTGTCAGTTTTTCCCCTGTAGAATATTATCCGGGGCCAACAGGCGCTAAAGTAAAAATTCCGGGCGGTGTGCTGCTTCACAAAATTGACACAACTTTGTTCAAGGGCACCCTGGCCAATCGCCTCTCTATAGCTCCGGGCGATCCCGGCTCTTTCTGGCTTCATTCCGATCCTGATACTCTGGCTGCATATGCGCGTGAGATGACAGCCGAGGTCTGGAATCCGGAGAAGAATTTTTGGGATAACCCGCATGGCCGGCCTAACCACGCCTGGGACTGAGAGTATCTGCTTCAGGCTCTGGCGTGGATGCTCAATATTTCCAAACGCAAGCGGCCAGACAAGTCGGCAAAGGGGCCAGCCAGACAGGCTCCGCCGCCTATGCCCAGCCCTGTTGTGAATCGTTCCATTGGCGACAAACTAGGCTCTTTGCGCAGGAGGTAACATGGAAAGTAATGATTCCGATGCCCAGAAAAAACTGAATTGGCGTGAAGCTTGCGCTATTCTGGGCTGCAAAAAATCGCACTTCTACAATCTTATCAATTCCGGACGCATTCCGGCCCAGCGTCATGGTTGCTTGCGGGGTGTCTGGGTTTATGAAGAAGATTGTCTAAATTATATGTATTCTATGAAAAATAGTGAGTATATTTGTTTTTAACAAAGGAGGTGAAATGAAACCCCGCGAAATTTTGAAAAAGCTGGAAGCGGCGGGGTGGAAAGAATGGGTTGGCGGGAACCATTCAATATCTGCAATAAGCCCAACGGGTCAGAAAGTTCCGATTTCCAACCATCCATCCAAAGATGTTGCCAAAGGTACTCTGAAACAGATTGAAAGGCTAACGGGCGTAAAACTAACCTGAAAAAATGGGAGGGGGGAACCCCTCCCGGGAGGAATATATGGCGACTTATTATATTGCGGGAATAGTAAAAGAAGATGATGGCAGCGGTTATTCTGTCTATTTTCCTGATGTTCCTAATGTTTGCGCGAGTGGGACTTCCATTCCGGAAGCTGTGGAGAATGCAAGCGAGGGGTTGTATCTTGCACTGCGCGGTCTGGCGGAAGATAGACAGGATGCTCCAACTCCATCAGATATGGAAACCGTAAAAGCCAAAGTTCGAGAAATCAGGGAGATTGATGAATTGCCGTACCCAGAAGACACGGTTTACCAGTATATCAAGGCTCCAGCAATTGATATGGTGCCAGTTCGCATCAATATCACCGTTCCGAAAAGCATTCTTGAGGAAATCGATAATAATGCAAAATTGGCAGGCATGAGCCGGAGCGGATTCCTTGTTGCGGCTGCCCAGGCATATTCCGTCTAACCTAATCCACAATCTAATCCACATCTATCCCGGCTGGTTACTCTGGCCGGGATTTTTTCAAAAAAATTAAATTTTTATTCCACCATTTCCACCATTTCCACCATGTCCACCATGTCCACGACAAGGGTCAATTTAATGTGTTATTGCCCTGCTCATGACCTCCATCTGGACTGAACAGGAACTGCGAGAGGAAATTGACCTCTATAAAAGAGCTATCAAGGCTTGCGCCTCTGGCAGTTCCTATACAATTGGCTCCCGCTCCCTGACCCGCCAAAATCTGAAAGAACTCCGCGAACATCTTGATTATCTTGCAGGGGAACTGGCAGCTCTGGAAGGCAGGCGCGGGCCTGTGCTGGTGCAAGGACGCATATATCGTGGCTCTGCTGGCTGGAGGAAACCATGAGTTTTTCCAGTAAGCTGAAAGCCTTTTTGGTATTTCCCAGCCAGTTGATCAGGCGCACACGCTGCCAAGGGCAAGCCTTGAAGCTGGCAGTCTGCGCGGCTCCCTCAAAAACTGGGTTCCGCAACAGACGCATCTGCGCAGCCAGCAGGCTTTTGAGCGCGATCTTGCCATTGCGCGTGTTGACGATCTTTACTGTGATGATTTAATGAAAATACCCACAACCACGGAACCAGCCAGCGATATTTTCGGTTGTAACTGACCAT
>VSMX01000203.1 GCA_009773975.1 Desulfovibrio sp.
CCCCCTTTCACGCTGCGCCGCCACGCGGCTTGCCAAAGAAAAGAGGAAGGATTTTATGTATTTCGCAAAAAAGATAAAACGGGCAGCCAAATACCGCTAGCTGCCCAAAGCCTCGCCCACCATCTGGCGAAAACGGTTGAAGAGGTGGTTGCTGTCGCGCGGGCCGGCGGCGGCTTCTGGATGATACTGCAGGCTCATTACGGGCAGGGTCTTGTGCCTGAGCCCTTCCAGCGTATGGTCATTCAGGTTGACATGCGTGGCTTTCACATCTTGCACACCGTCCAGAATTACATGAAAACCGTGATTTTGGGATGAAATCTCGATTTTGCCGGTTACCAGATCCTTGACGGGGTGGTTGCAGCCGTGGTGGCCGAACTTGAGCTTGTCCGTCCTGGCGCCAAGGGCCTGGGCGATGATCTGGTGCCCAAGGCAGATGCCTGTTACCGGCATTTCCTTCATCAGTTCGGCGATTATGGCCGCTTCCCTGTCCAGCGTCGCCGGGTCGCCCGGGCCGTTGGAAAGAAAGACGGCCTTTGCGCCTGAATTCCTGACATCTTGCGGTGAAAAACAAGGCGGCACGCAGACGGGCTCGAAGCCCGCCTGAACCAGATGGCGCAGTATATTCCATTTCACGCCATAGTCATAGACCAGCAGCGGCAGGCCCGTGCCCTTGAAGGCAAAGGCGCCGGATTCCGTGCGGCCAATCCTTGCCGGCGCGCCGTCAACCCAGGTCCAGGGTTCCTTGCATGCAACCCGGGGCACAAGCTTCTGGCCGCGCATGCCGGGCATTGCCGCCGCCTTTTGCCGCAATGCCCCGGGGTCCGCGATATTGGTCGAGATTATTCCGGCCATGGCGCCGTTCTTGCGCAAATGCGTGGTCAGCGCCCGGGTGTCCAGGCCTTCGACAATCGGCACGTCAAAGCCGGCCAGGAATTCGGGCAGGCTTTTTTTTGAGCGGAAATTGGATGGCTTTTTGCAGCATTCCTTGACAAGCAGGGCCTTGCAATGCACGGCCGCGGATTCGTTGTCCTCGTCATTGATGCCGTAATTGCCAATATGCGGATATGTCATGCATATCATTTGCCCGCAATAGGAGGGGTCGGTAAGGACTTCCTGGTAGCCTGTCATGGCCGTGGTGAAAATGACCTCGCCGCCTGTTTCGACCTCTCCGTTCACGGACCGGCCCTCAAGGGTAAAGCCGTCGGCCAGGGTCAGGAGGGCCTTTACGCCCCTTTTGCAATCATTATTGTTTTTGTCCATTTCAGGCCCTTTCCCTGGAGTAATATTCCTGCAGGCTTTCGACATGGTTGTCCTTGCGGCGGTTGGCAATGGCAGTGGCCGATGCTTTTGCCGCGGAGAGCGTGGTGCAGTAGGGCACCTTGTAAGTCAGTGCCGCGCGTCTTATGGCCCGGGAGTCCCTCGCCGTATGCTTGCCGGACGGCGTGTTGATTACAAGATCCACCTCTTTGCCGGCCAGCCTGTCCACAATGCTCGGGCCGCCTTCGTGCACCTTGCTCACAACTTCGACAGGAATTCCGGCATCGGCAATGACCTTTGCAGTGCCGCTTGTGGCAATGATCCTGAAGCCAAGATCGGAAAAATTCCCGGCAACTTCGGGCAGCCCGGGCTTGTCCCTGTCGTTGACGGAAATGAACACCGTGCCCGAATCCGGCAGTCTCTGGCCCGCGGCAAGCTGGCTTTTGTGGAAAGCTTCCGAAAAATCCTTGCCCATGCCCATTACTTCGCCCGTGGAATGCATCTCGGGCCCGAGGATGACGTCAACGCCCGGGAAACGCCCGAAGGGCATTACCGCTTCCTTGACGCAGGTAAAACCGCCCTTGCGCATGCTCCAGGGGTCAAGCTCGTCAAGTGTCTTGCCCAGCATCACCCGGGTAGCCAGATAGGGCAGGGGCACGCCTGTGGCCTTGGAGACAAAGGGCGCCGTGCGCGAGGCCCTGGGGTTGACTTCCAGAATATAAATGTCATTGCCCTTGATGGCAAACTGAATGTTCATCAGGCCGACGACGCGCAATTCGCGGGCCAGGGCTTCGGTCTGGTCGGCAATCCGGGCCACCTGGTCGTAGGAAAGCGAAAATGATGGCAAGACGCAGGCCGAATCGCCGGAATGGATGCCGGCTTCCTCGATATGCTCCATGATGCCGGCCACATATACTTCATTTCCGTCCGAAAGCGCGTCAACGTCAACTTCGATGGCATGCTCCAGAAACTTGTCGATCAGGATTGGATGCTCGGGCTTTTTGGGCACCTGCTCCTGAAAATAGGCCGCAAGCTCGTCATCGTCATAAACCACGGCCATGGCCCGGCCGCCAAGCACATAGCTTGGACGCACGACCACGGGATAGGAAATTCGCCTGGCAACGGCCTGCGCCTCCTCCAGATCCATGGCCGTGCCGTTGGGCGGCTGCAAAAGGCCGAGTTTTTCAATCAGGGCCTGAAAGCGTTCCCTGTCTTCTGCCCTGTCAATAGCATCCGGGCTGGTGCCCATTATCGGCACGCCGGCGCGCATCAGGGGCACGGCCAGGTTGAGCGGCGTCTGGCCGCCAAACTGCACGATGACCCCGTCGGGCCTTTCCTTTTCGACTATGTTCATCACGTCTTCAAAGGTCAGGGGCTCAAAATAGAGGCGGTCCGAGGTGTCATAGTCGGTCGAGACAGTTTCGGGATTGGAATTTACCATGATGGCAGTGATGCCGGCGTCCCTGAGGGCGAAGCTGGCATGGCAGCAGCAGTAGTCGAATTCGATGCCCTGGCCTATGCGGTTGGGGCCGCCGCCCAAAATCAGCACCTTGGGCTTGTCGCTGACTTCGATTTCGCTGCCGCGCTCGTAGGTGGAATAGAAATAGG
>VSMX01000204.1 GCA_009773975.1 Desulfovibrio sp.
GTCGCTGTGCCCATATTTTTGATTCGTATGTGTGCGTGGCTTTGGTCGCGATATTTTTTAGTGTCCGCTGATCCTAGTTAATTCCCTCCAAATCAGTACAATTTGGGTAAAAACAGGCAAAAACAAAAATTGGGAAAAAATCAGGTCAAAAATTTCTTTCCCCAAGAATTTACCCATAAAAATGGTGGAATGTAAAGGAATTGAAAAGAATAATCAGGCACAAAAAAGCCCGTATTTCCGTACTAACTTGTTGGAATTACGGGCTTTTATGAATTAAAAAGAATTTATGGGAATAATGTGTTATTGCCTTCTGGCGGAGAGGGAGGGATTTGAACCCTCGATACAGGTTTAAGCCCGTATACTCGCTTAGCAGGCGAGCTCCTTCGGCCGACTCGGACACCTCTCCACAGGCAAGGACAAATAAAACGAATCCTTGCCCCTGTCAAGCAAAAAAATCAGGATGTGATCCTCAAATTGGCAATCCGGCCATTACTCTTTGGGACGCAATCCGTTTTCTTCCAGGTATTCAACAACCACATCAGGGAAATCCGAAAACAGGCCGTCAAGCTTGATTTCCTTGAAAGCGGCGTCCAGTTCCTGTTTGGTATCCTTGAAACCGGGCCAGGGCTGATCCTTGCGCAGGGTCCAGGAATGCACCTTCATGCCGTTCTTGCGCGCAAGATCGGCCAGTTCTGTTATTTTATAGCCGTCCGCCGTGGGTTCGGCCAGCAGGGTGAAGCCCGGCGCGTAAATGGTGGCGTATTTCGCAACATCGGCCATGCCTTCCGGCGTCATCAGCCAGGCATGGGTTTTCTTGTCATCTGTAAGATGCTGGCCGCCCTTCGTTACCAGCATGGCCAGTTCGCCCTTCCAGCCCTTGTCGCGCGCGGCCTTGACCGCGTCATAGTCAAAAATCTGCAAGATGGATTTGGCATCCGGGCTGTTGTAGCCATACTTGTCCAGCATGTCGATCACGGCTTTTGTGATGTCCTTGCCTTCGCGGGCATGGAAGGCCGGCTCCTTCACTTCCACATAAACGCCCACATCCTTGCCCGTGGATTTGTTCAGGCCCTGGATTAGCTTTAGCTCGTCCTCAAATTTGGGCACCCTGAACCCGATGCCGCTGTCTGTCGGGAAACGATTGGGGAAGACAGCCTTGCCGGTCTTGGGGTCAAAGCGTTCCGTAACAGTCAGGGTCTCAATTTCGGGCAGGGTGAAGTCCACGGCATAATACTTGCCGTCATCGCGGTGGCGATTCGGAAATTTTTTGGCCACATCCGTCGTGGTGTCCAGCTGGGGATCGTGCATGACCATCAATACGCCGTCTTTGGTCATGATTACGTCCTGCTCGATGTAATCCGGGTTAAGCGCATGGGCCATAGTCTTGGCCGGAATGGTGTGTTCCGGCAAATAGCCGCTTGCCCCGCGGTGGGCCGCTACCCTGGGCTCATATTTTGGCTGGCTGTCCTGGGCCGCGAAAGCGGCCGGGGAGAGAAGCAGGGAAAGACCAAGGGGCAGAGCGAAGAACAGTGTTTTTTTCATGGCATTACCTCGCGTCGGGTTGCATATGCAAGAAGCATATAAGCACATCAGCCGGCAGCGGGCAATACTTTTTGGGGACAATTTTTATCGTTCTTCCGGGTTTGCAAGTTGGCTTTTTATTTCATTTACACTTTCATTGAGCAGTTTCAGCTGTTCGCAAACGAGTAGAAATTTGTCCTCCTCTTCCAGTTGCGCGGCCTGTTCGGCCTCCATTTCCCCTTGTTCCTGCTTTTTGATTTCCTGCTCCCTGCTTTCTGTGGTCGCATTAATAATAATGGCAATAAAAAGGTTCATTATTATAAACGCGCTCAGCAATATAAAGGGAATAAAAAACATGGTCGCATAGGGAAAATGCTCGCATACGGGACGGACAATTCCCATGGCCCAGCTTTCCAGGGTCATGAGCTGGAAAAGCGTGAAGAAAGATTCTCCCAAATTGCCAAACCACTGGGGGAACTCATGGCCAAAAAGCTTTGTGGCAATTACAGCAGACACATAGTATATAAGCAATAATAAAAGAGTAATTGACGCTATATTCGGCAAAGATATAACAAGGGCACGGACAAGTGTCCGCAATCTGTTCAGGGTTGATACAAGCAAAAGCACTCGCAGGACACGCAGACTGCGCAGGACCGAAAATCCTCCGGTTGCCGAAATGAGGGAAATTGATACTATCACAAAGTCAAAAATATTCCAGGGATTCTTTATATAGCTTGCTTTAAGGCAAAATATTTTCAGAATAATTTCAACAGTAAAAATGGCGAGACAAGCCTGATCGGCGAATGTCAGAAACTTTCCATAATTCGTCACCAGATACGGACTGGTTTCCATGCCCAAAATTATGGCATTGACAATAATAACGGCAACAATGAATCTTTCAAAATTTTTTGTGAGAACAAAATTCGGAGCGGTCACAAGTTCACCATAAAGTCCCGGAAAGGGTTTTGCATCCTGGCCTGCAAACCGGATTGCAGCATACCCGAATGTTTGAAGTCCCCAATTTGACGGCAACGCTAATTTCCCGCCTTGCGGAAAACGGCGCTGGCCTGGGGAAATTTGCCGCAAAGCCGTACAAGCGCGTCTGCAGGCAGGGATGGTTACGGAAAAGAGTATTTTCTCTGTCCACGGAAAAATTATAAAATTGAGAAAACGTTTAATCAATATGGGAAAAATGTGAAGTTGGAAAGTTGTTTGGTTTGGGGCGCCGAAGGTTTCGGAAAGTTTTTGTTGTCTTGCGCTTGACAGTTACCCTCATCTGTCCTACAAAACCGTCTCGCACATTGAGAAAGCGATTTGCGAAAGGAATTTCAAAA
>VSMX01000205.1 GCA_009773975.1 Desulfovibrio sp.
TGCGAAGATCGCCTAGATAATCGGGATTCTCCACAGCGCCGGAAAGCGCGTAGCCGGGCTCGTTGTCGATCAGGTTCCTGATTGCCCGGCCCATTCGGCCATTGGCTCCAACCAGGATGATTTTTGTGGCGTCATTTTTTGTCATGTCATTTTCCTGCGCGTATGCCGCTTTCGTTTAACATCTCGATAAACCGGGCTTCGTCCAGAATGGGAATGCCCAGTTTTTCGGCCTTTGCAAATTTGGACCCGGGGTTTTCACCCGCAACAAGATAAGACAGGTTTTTGCTTACGCTCGAGACAATCCTTGCGCCGGCTTCTTCCGCAAGGGCCTGGGCCTCATGCCTGGGCATGCCGATTGTGCCGGTAAAAAGAATGGTTTTGCCTTTCAGGGGGCCATCTGCAACGCTTTTTGCAGCTTGCGGGACAGGCCACAAACCGTAATCCCTGAAACGTTGGATGATCACCTGATTGGCGGGGGTTGCAAAAAAGTCGTGAATCGATGCCGCGACCTCCGGGCCCACATCGGGGAGCTTGATTAGCTCGTCAATGCCGGCCCGGGCCAGGGCTTCGAGATCGGTAAAATTCTGCCCAAGCATTCGGGCCAGGGAATCGCCAACGTGCATTATGCCGAGGGCCTTGAGCAGCTGCGCGAGAGAAGCTTTTTTTGCAGCTTGCGCAATGTTGGCAATAATTTTTTTTGCCAGAACAGGCCCCATTCTTTCAAGCTGCCCAAGATCTTTTTCCGTCAGGATGAAAATATCCGCAGGAGATTTGAGAAGACCTTTCTCAACGAGCTGGGCCACAAGTTTTTCGCCCATGCCCTGGATATCCAGCCCTGCCCTTGATGTAAAATGAATTAGCGAGCGCATGCGAATCGCCGGGCAGGCCATGTTGTCGCAGCGCCAATATGCCTGGCCAGCTTCCCTGTAAACCGGCTCTCCGCAGGCCGGGCAATGGGTGGGAAATTTATAGGGCAAAGCCCGGTCGGGCCTTGCGGAATAATCCACGCCTATAATTTCCGGAATGACGTCGCCAGCCCGGCGCAGCACCACAGTATCGCCAACGCGGACATCCAGGGATTTGATTTCATCCTCGTTGTGCAAGGTGGCATGGCTTACGGTTACGCCGCTTACAAAAACAGGCTTGAGGATGGCCACAGGGGTCAGGACTCCAGTTCTGCCTACCTGGATTTCAATATTTTCCATCAGGGTTTTTACTTCTTCCGCCGGAAATTTGTAGGCAATCGCAAAACGGGGCGCCCGCGCCGTAAAGCCCAATATGGCCTGGGCGGCAAGGTCGTCCACCTTGGCGACGGCGCCATCAATTTCCATGGGAAAATCCGGGCGTTTCTCGTGTGTCTTGCGCATGAAAGCCTCGACTTCATCAAGGCCATGGCACAATTTGCCGTCTGGCGGAAGCTGGAAACCAAAATCCTTGTACAGGGCCATCAGTTCATGCTGGGTAGGGCAGGGGGGAAATTTCCCCCAGTCGCAGGGCCCCGCGCTATAGGCCAAAAACCTGAGTGGTCTGGACTTGGTTATGGAGATATCGAGCTGCCTCAGGCTGCCGGCTGCCGCATTGCGCGGATTGGCAAAGATTTTCCCGCCTTTGGCGGCCTGCCTTTCATTCAGCTTTTCAAAATCCTTTTTAAAAAGCACAACCTCGCCGCGAACAGTCAGCGTGGCCGGAAAAATGCCATTGCCCCGCAAGGTCAGGGGCACATTGCGTATGGTCCGCACTGCCTCGGTAACCACTTCCCCGACCTCGCCGTCACCCCTCGTGAGGGCGTAGGCAAGCTGGCCGTTCAGGTAGACAATTTCCAGGGCCAGACCGTCGAGTTTGGGATCGCACCAAAAATCCTCGGGAGAGGCCCCGCTGCCCTCCTCATGCCAGATTTTGGCAATCCTTTGCGCGAAATCCGCAAATTCCTCCATGGAAAAAACATTGTCCAGGCCATACATCCTGGAGGAATGCGGCATCTTGGGCAGGCTTTCCAGAACGCTGCCCCCAACGCGGGAAGTAGGGGAATTTGGCGTTTCAAGGGAAGGCCACCTGGTCTCCATTTCCACCAGCTGCCGAAAAAGCGCGTCATATTCCTCATCGCTGATCTCGGGCGCGTCCAGCGTATGATACAAATAATTATGCCTTTCCAGTTCGGCCGCCAGTTTTTTTGCCCTTGCCACATCCGCTGGCGCAGGCAAATCATGTTCCCCGTGTTCCGGAATATTTTCATGCGTGTTATTTTCTGTTTTCATGTCCAGGTTTAATCGGGAATTGCTATCAGCCTCTCCCGCAAGGCCCTGATGTGGTCGCGTAATTCCGCAGCCTGTTCGAATTCCAGGTCGCGGGCCGCCTGACGCATATCTTTCTCCAGCTGGTCTATCCGGGCTGTAATCTCCTGGGCTGTAAGCGGCATATTGGCATCCGCGTCCTTTTTTCTGCCCTTGCCGCGATTTTTGCCCTTTCCCGGCTCTTTTTCCACATACAGCGTATCAAGTGGAGATTCAAGGCTCTTGGTTGTGCTTTTGGGCGTGATGCCATGTTCCCGGTTATAGGCCTGCTGCCTGTTTCGGCGCCTGTTTGTCTCGTCAATGGCGGCTTTCATGGATTTGGTCACAGTGTCGGCATAGAGGATGACCTTGCCGTTCACATTTCGGGCAGCCCGGCCAAAGGTCTGGATTAGCGAACCGGTGGAACGCAAAAAGCCTTCCTTGTCGGCGTCAAGAATGGCGACCAGGGAAACTTCTGGGATATCAAGCCCCTCGCGCAAAAGATTGATGCCAATCAGGACATCAAATTCGCCCACGCGCAGGGCGCGGATAATCTGGAGTCTTTCCAGGGTGTCAATGTC
>VSMX01000206.1 GCA_009773975.1 Desulfovibrio sp.
ATCCTGGGCTCGTGGGCCCTGGCCGGCTTCTTTGTGCTTGGCGTTTCCGCCTGGCATCTTCTGCGCAAGTCCGATGTCGATTTCTTCCATCGCGCCTTCAGGATGGTTGCCCCCTTCACCCTGGTGCTTTGCCTTGTTCTCGCCATATCCGGCGACGAGCAGGGCAAGAGTGTGGCCGAACACCAGCCCGTCAAGCTGGCGGCCATGGAAGCGCACTGGCATACGGGCAAGAATGTGCCCTTCTATCTTTTCGTCATCCCCGATCCGGCAAATGAAAGAAATTCCGTTGAATTTCTCGGCATCCCCAGCCTCTTGAGCTGGATTTCCTACGGTTCGGCCGATGCGGAAGTAAAGGGCCTGCTGGATTATCCCCCGACCGACCGTCCGCCAGTATCGGAAGTTTTCTGGAGCTTCAGGGGCATGGTCGCCCTTGGAGTGATCTTTATCGCGCTTTCCCTGTGGGCAACCTGGCAGCGCAAGAAAGAAGAGCAAAACCCCTGGCTCCTGAAATGCCTGGTCTGGAATGTGCCCCTGCCCTATATTGCCCTGATGCTCGGCTGGGCTGTCGCCGAAATCGGCAGGCAGCCGTGGATTGTCTATAATCTGATGCGCACGTCAGATGCTGTTTCACCCATCCCCACAAGCAGCGTTGGCCTTTCCCTGATCGCTTTTACCATTCTTTATACGGTGCTGGGCGTTCTGGATATCTATCTTTTGGCCAAATACGCCCTTGCGGGCCCGAAAGCCCAGGAGGCATAGCCATGCTGGAAATTATCTGGTTTATCCTGTGGACATTGCTCTGGGCCGTTTATTTTGTTCTGGACGGCTTCGATCTTGGCATTGGCTCGCTTATGCCCTTTCTTGCCGGCAATGAGGAACAAAAAAGATTGATGTACAATGCGGCCGGCCCTTTCTGGGACGGCAACGAAGTCTGGCTGATTTCGGCCGGCGGCATTACCTTCGCCGCATTCCCCAAAGTTTACGCCGTCATGTTCAGCGCCCTTTACGCCCCGCTGCTTCTGCTGCTCTTTTGCCTGATTTTGCGGGCGACTTCGTATGAATTCAGAAGCAAGGTGGAAAGCGCGGCCTGGCGCAAAAGCTGGGACTGTGTGCATTTTATCGTCAATATCCTTGCCTGCGTGGTGCTTGGCGTGTTCTTCGCCAATCTTTTCATGGGCATACCCGTGGATGCCAATGGCGTTTACCAGGGCAATCTGCTCAAACTCTTCAATGTTTACGGTATTGCCGGCGGAATTTTCTTTACGCTGATTTTCATGATGCATGGCGCCATCTGGCTGACAATCAAGACCCGCGGCCCCTTGCAGGCCAAGGCCTTTCTTGCCGCCGGCATGCTCTGGGTTGGCGTTGCCGCCATGCTGATCATCTTCCTGATTCTCACGTTGTTCTATACCAATATCTATTCCAATTATTTGAGAATGCCCTGGCTTGTGGCGCTGCCGCTGCTTGCCGTTTTCGGGCTGGCCTGCATTCCGCGCCTGCTCAATGAAAACAGGCCGCTTATGGCCTGGCTTTCCAGCGCATTGTTTATTGTCTGCACAACCTTCTTTGGCGTGATGGGCATCTACCCCAACATGATTATCTCCTCCATTGACCCCAAGGGCACGATTACGGCCTTCAATGGCTGCTCAACGCCAATGACGCTTGAAATCATGCTGATTGTGGCGCTTGTGATGGTGCCCATTGTGCTGCTCTATCAGTTCTGGATGTACCGCCTCTTTTACAAGCCTGTCTCAGTGGAAGACCTGAACTCGGATCACGCATATTGAGATATGCGGAATAAAATGTCTGTTTTATGAGGGGAACTTTTTGTAAAAAGTTCCCCTCAAACTCCCCCCAAAAACTTTTAATGCCGCATAAAGGCCGCTTGGCGGCCTTTATGCGGAAATTTCCGGATTCAATAAGACTATTCCCGTTATGAAGCCACGCCCATGCCGGACGCGGCTTTTTTCATGGAGCAAAATATGAAAAGACTGACAATTATATTGGCTGCGTCGCTTTTGCTCATTGCCTGCGGCAAACCGCGACATCTGACCTTTGAGGAACAACAAGCCTATATGGCCAAAGAGCAATGCATGCAGGAAGCAACGAACATGAATCCGGAATGGCCAAATGCCAACAATCCGGCCTGGTATTCATATTTCGTAATGTGCATGAACAATTTTGGAATCAGCGATAAGGCGATAAATAGAATGTGGTATTGAGATCACAGGCATAACTGCGAAAAAACCCATTCTTATAGAGAACGAAATCGTTCTCTATACAAAATCCGTCAGGATATTGCGCCGGGAAGCTCCGTAAGCCAGGCAAAAATCACGTTTTTTGCCTGGCGATTTTCGGCATTGAAATGTCTGGATTTCAATGCCGGCATCAATATGTGCAAAAGGTATTGACATTTGCAAAAACGTCGAAATTATTGTCTGGATTTCGCAAAAATTTTATGCAAATCTTGAAAGCAGTATTTGGCGAACATTCGCCGGCAACAATTCAACAAGGGGGCTTCCCATGAAAAGTCCGGGAATATCCATACCCAACCAGTTTCTGAATTTCTTCAGTTCAAAGGTGCCGGACGTCTGGAAGGCTGTTGACTATTACCGATCCATGCGCGGCACGCCTGAAGACGACTGGGATATGCGCGTCTTTATGCCGACTTCGGCCTGGGAGGCCGTAATCGAAAGGCTGATTCCCAAAAGCCCGGCCTACGCCAAAGGCTTTGCTGCAAAAAACCTGCAGGTGATTGGAGCCTGGCGCCCGACCCAGGACATTTTGCGTTTTGACGATGATTTTTATACCATGCTTACAAAGACGCCGGTAACGGG
>VSMX01000207.1 GCA_009773975.1 Desulfovibrio sp.
AGGCGGGGAATTGTCCAGTCAAGCCATGCGTGGCGCAATTTTGTCAGGGCAGAGTCCGCGCCAATCGCCCCCCCGCTGTGGGCCTGGCCCCAATTGGTCTTGCCCATTTCAAGCTGGATTGCGCCGCCAAGCTGCGGCGAAGCGGCAAACTCGAATATTGTGCGCAGCCTTTGCACGGCCTGGAAACGGTCTTTGTCCGCCGAATGTTCCTGGTCATGCACATTGCCGACATTAAATCCCCACATCCAGTGCCCGCGGGCCTTAAATTCAACCTCCGCGCTGGCAAAGCCGGGAACCATGATCATGCAGGCAATTACAAAAATCCTGGAAACGAAAAATGGAAAGAATTTCATCGGGAATCGCCGGCAAAAATGAACCATATTGAGCATATAATTCCTTCCGCGCATGAAACCGGGCATGTGGCCAGATTGGTAAAACTGGTCAAATTTAACATTATCCCCGGTCATTGGCAAGACAGCCCCCGTGTTCCAGTAATTCTATAGCATTTATTGTCGGTGGACAGGTAACCAACAGAAGCGCATGATCATTTTCTCCATCAAATTCAACCAGGTCAGCATCAAAATCCCTGCACACGCCTGAAAATATGGTTCGCAACCCGTCAAGGGCTTTTTTGTGAATACTCCACACCTATATCTGGTGACAAAGACCAAATGGACATGAAGCATGAAAACACAATGTCTGCCAGAACGAATTTCATTGACATTTTTCATAGACCAACTATATTGAATATATGGAAATCAGGCAGGGATTCAAATTCAGACTTAAGCCAAATTACCTGCAAATTGTCAAAATGCGCCAGTTTGCGGGTTGCTGCCGTTTCGTCTGGAACAAGGCTCTTGCAGCTTAAAAAGAGAATTACGATGAAACAGACAAGAGTCTTGGGTACAACAAACCTGGTGTGGTTACATTTTCAAAGACAACCGTAAATCGCAAGCGGGTTTCAAATTTATGGCTTGCGGATTTGAATGCAATGCGGATTGCAATGCCGCATTGAACATATTGGCGGCCGGGCAGGCCGTTACGGCTTGTAGAGAGGAAAGGGCTCGATCAGCCTCGATGAAGCAGGAACCCGCCTGGGCGACAGCCTCATATTGAGGCGTTGCTGGCAGAAAGCCCCTTGTTTCAGCAAGGGGAGGATGCCGCAGAAATTAGCACAGATATTAGCGGAGCAAGCAGGATGAAACTGGAAACAAAATGCCTTCACGAAGGTTATAGCCCCCAAAATGGCCAGCCAAGAGTTGTGCCCATCTGCCAGAGCACGACATTCCGCTACGACACGGCGGAAAATATAGCCCGGCTTTTTGACTTGCAGGAAAGCGGCTTTTTTTATTCACGCATCGGCAACCCCACGGTTGACGCCGTTGAAAGGAAAATCGCCGCGCTCGAAGGGGGCGTTGGCGCCCTGTGCGCTTCTTCAGGCCAGGCCGCAAACCTGCTGGCTGTTCTCAATCTTGCGCAAAGCGGAGACCATGTTGTCAGTGCGGCAAAGATATATGGCGGAACTTTCAATTTGCTTCATTCAATATTGCGCCGTTTCGGCATCGAAACGACCTTTGTGGACCAGAATGACAGCAATGAGCGGATTGCTGAGGCCATCCGTCCGAATACAAAACTGGTTTTTGGCGAAACACTGGCCAACCCCGCGCTCAGCGTTCTGGACATCGAAAGATTTGCCAGTCTTGCCCACAGCCACGGTTTGCCGCTTCTTGTTGACAATACCTTTGCCACTCCCGTATTTTGCCGTCCCATTGAATTTGGCGCGGATATAGTTATCCATTCTTCCACAAAATACATGGACGGCCATGCCGTGCAGCTTGGCGGGGTAATTGTCGATAGCGGAAATTTTGACTGGACCAACGGCAATTTTCCGGAATTCACCGAGCCAGATGAAACCTATCACGGCCTGGTTTATACGGAAGCCTTCGGCAGGGGCGCCTATATTGCCAAGGCCCGTGTGCAGCTTATGCGCGATCTTGGCTGCTGCCAGTCAGCCCAGGGCGCTTTCTATACAAATCTTGGCCTTGAAACCCTGCCCCTGCGCATGGCAAGGCATGCCGAAAATGCCGCCGCGATAGCAAGGTGGCTGGCAAGGCATCCCGGGGTGCAAAGTGTTTCCTATCCAGGCCTTCCAGGCGACCCATATCACGAGCTTGCGCAAAAATACCTGCCTGCCGGTCAAAGCGGCGTAATCTCCTTTGTCATAAAGGGGGGCAGGGAAGCTGGCAGCGCCTTTATTGACAGCGTGAAGCTGATTTCGCCAGAAGTGCATGTGGCCGATATCCGCACCAGCATTCTGCATCCTGCAAGCTCCACGCATAGGCAGCTCAATGACGAGCAGCTTACCGCAGCCGGAATTTCGCCCGGGCTTGTGCGCCTTTCCACAGGACTTGAAAATGTGGATGACATTCTGGAGGATTTGGAGCAGGCTTTTGCCAGGATCTGATTTCCGCGCTCCGGATTCAGAAGCTGCCTTCAGACAGCTTCTTGCGCCGGATTTCCAATTCGGCGCGCCGCGTAAGGCGGCGTGAATGATCCAGCGGCCGAAAGGCGGCCGAAAGGCGGCCGCTGCCGTTGCCAGCTTGCTGGCTTACGGGCATCGACAGCAAAGCAAAACCACGCTTTTTGGCGAATGATCTTTTTCACATCCGCTGGAAAACGGATGCGAAGACATCTTCTCAGGCGTGTCGCTTGTCGCAAGCTGGAATATGACAAGCTGCGGAAGACAGAAATTTGAAAATTACTCCTGAAAATCTTGCCGATTTTGCCCGTGTGCCAGAACATAGCCCCGGCCTGATGAGCGCGCTTTC
>VSMX01000208.1 GCA_009773975.1 Desulfovibrio sp.
GGTTCAGGGCTTTTGCCTTGCGCACAACTTCTTCCGGCGTGTCTCCTCCGTCCGATGCCGTGCTATGGGTATGCAAATCTATATATTTCATCGTTTTCCCGCAGGCTGATTGTTATGACAGGAAAAAAACTTCTAAAAAATTAATGGGTATTGGACAAAATTGCAAGCCGCTGGCGCCGCGGCAGGGAAGAGCCCAAAATTTGCATTTGCAAAGGCATTAAATTTGCATATTCTCTGAAAAAACGTTTTTTTTGACAAATTTTTGTCCCCAAGGATATACGATGCCCCAGCTATCACATCTTATGACGCGTCTGCCGGAATGTAAAAATGTCAGCATGAGCACCATGGGCCAGATACTCTGGCTGGCCTGGGAAGGGGCGCTCCCACAGGCTGTAACCCAGACAATGCTCAATTATGGCGGCATGCAGGTTGTGGAAGGCAATGACCAGGCGGTCTGGTTTTTCTTTACCGATGACGTTTTTCTGGCGCTGGCCCGTCTTTCGGTCTGGGGCAATTTTAATGCCCTGCCCATAAGCGTGGAGCTTTTTCCGGGTAAGCTCCAGCTTGGCACAAAGCGCGAGGCAAGCCTCGTTGTGGATGCAATTATCCAGGCCCAGGAACTGCATCCCGGCGATTCCCTGGACATCTTTGTCCACCCCAAAAGCCGCGAGGGCCGGGGAGCGCTTCCGGGCATAACCTTCGAGCCTGCGCGCCTTCGGCAGGGCATGGCTTCAATAGCCTGGGAAAGCCCAATTGTTGACGCGCGTCTGCCTTATTCGTCCACCCAGTCCTGGTTTGTCGTCCTGCATCCGCTTGGCAATCCGCTGGACAAGAATTACCAGACCGGCTGGCCGGCCATGTTCAAGCGCCTGGAAGAAATATTTCGCCAGCACAAGCTGAAATTTATCGTCCATGAAAATTTTGTGCTTGTTTCGGCCGACAACCTGCTCATGCTGCGCACCTTCCTCAGCGAGTATCTGTCCGCCTTCAACAAGGAAACCAATGGGCCGGAAGGCTGCTGGCCCTGCGTTTGCGTGGTCGCGGACCGCAAGAACTACAATTTCAACACCGATCTGCCCAGGAAAATCGGCCTGAAATGGGACAGCCTGATGCCCGATTTCCCGTATGTAAGCTATCGCAACGCCTATTTGCTGGGCGAACGCTTCATTATTCGGGATCTGAATTTCCGCGGCGGCCAGTCGGGCATGGACAGCTGGTGCAATATCATCCTCAATGAAAACAGCATTTCATCGCGCTCCATTCCATTGGTCATGAGCGCGGAACTTGCCCAGACCAACAACGAGCAGGGGTGCTTTTATTGCGGCCTGCACAACCATGCGTCAAACCAGTGCCCAACGCGCACATATTATCCAACTTCTCCGCAAACCCTGGAAAATCTTGCTACCCTGGGCCTTGAAGACATTAACGAGGCCTTCCGCTCAATAGAGGTCACACTCGGCAAAAAGGGCGTGGCCGGTTTCAACAAATTGATGGATGCCGACGAAAATCCGGCAAAACTCCTGCGGGCGATTTTTGATATCAACGGGCCCGACCAGCTGCGCAATGTGCCAAAAAACTGGCTTTACAGATTGCGCGAACCGGAACCCGGAGAAGAGGAACCGCTCAAGGACGACAGCCCGGCCTGGGATCTTCTCGAAAAGCTGAAGAAGACGGACAGGGACGATTTGGCCGCACTGGACAAGGAAATAGCGGAAGCAATCACGCGCAACCAGCGCGATCCGCGCCTAAGAATGGTGCGTGCCTTCACCCTGCTTGAGAAGGGCGATTCCAGACAGGCCCTGGCCATGTTCCGGGAGGCTGCGGCAATAACGCCATATATCTCTCTCCAGGCCTGGAATGAATACCTGCAGGGGCGCCTGCATGAGGAGATGGGCCAATTGACCGAGGCCGCCGCCCTTTATGCCGGTGTTTTGCGCGTCATGCCGCAATGGAAGGACATAGCTTACAGGGGCATTGTCTGCAGGGTGAAGATGGGCTTTGCGGAACAGGTTTTGGGCCAGGTTGTTTCCATGGTCAATTCCGACCCCGAGTATTTCAACCGCTTTTTGATTGATCCGGCCCTGGAAAGAGGGCGGCTGCTCATTCTTTCCGCCCTGCATGACCTCTGGGACGCAGCCAGGCAGAAAGCCGATGCGGAAAGGAGCGCGGTGCAGGCCCTGGCCACAAAGCTTTCCGCCTGGTTTCCGGACGACCATCCAGTGCAGGCCCTGCTGGGGCATAAAATCCGCAAGCTGGAGGCCCTGGGCGCCATAGACAACTACATGGCCTTTTTCCAGATGGTGCGCTTGCGCCCGCAGCTTGAAAAGGAGCTTGACGACAGCATCCAGCGCGAAGTCGAGGATTTGCGCAATCGCTACAAGGCTTACCTGGACGTGCTGGAAGAAATCCGCGACGAGGCTTCCTGGTTTCCCTTCCCATCGGCCTTGCGCGATTTTTCCTCGGATTTCAATTCCGCGGCAGGCTTGATCAACTGGGCATTTTCCAGCAATTTCAATGAATCCGAAACATTCAAGAAGGCCCAGAGCTCAATTCCAAAGCTGGACGAGCTTTTGCTGAACTTGAAAAAGCGGCTCAAATTTTTGCGCACTGTAAGGGACGGCACGCTTTTTGGCCTGACAATGACCAGGACTTTTCTTTGGGTCGAGATTACAGGCTTGCTGATCTGTTTTTTGGGTGTGCCGGCCATTGTGCTTTTTGGCGAAAAATTTGGCATGGGCTGGCTCAAGTACCTGATTGGCGAAAACCAGTGGTCAATCCAGAAGGTGCTGGTGGTGATTGTAACAATTCTGGCCATT
>VSMX01000209.1 GCA_009773975.1 Desulfovibrio sp.
TATCTACACTGGCGGCGACTGCGCGGCCATCAGGAATATCATTACCGGCAAGCCTGGCTATCTGCCCCTGGGCAGTCTGGCCAACCGCCAGGGCCGGGTAATCGGCACCAATCTGGCCGGTGGCAATGCCAAATTTCCTGGTTATGTCGGCACCTGGGCCGTGAAGCTCTTCAAAAGAAGCTTCTGCGGCGTTGGCCTTACCGCGCCAAAGGCGCGCGATGCCGGCTTTGACGCCATCGGCGTGTCCATCGAACAGCTCGACAGGGCGCATTTCTATCCCGAAAAGAAATTGATGGGCATGGAAATTGTGGTCGATAAAACAACGCGCCGCGTTCTGGGAATGCAGGGCACCTGCGAGGACGGCGACGCCGTGAAGGCCCGCATTGACGCAGTTGCCGGCGTTCTGGAATATGTGGAAAATCCCGTGATCGAGGATATTTCCAACCTCGAGGTGGCATACGCCCCGCCATTCGCCTCGGCCATGGATGTTGTCAATGCCGTGGCCAATGTGGCGGAAAACGTTATCGAGGGCAGAATGGTGCCGATAACAGCCCCCGAGTTCATGAAACTGTGGAAAAACCGCGGCGAAAACAATTATTTCTTTATTGACGCCCGTCCGCTCAAGGCCAGCAAGAAAATCGAGGACGAATATCCCGACTGGCATGCCATACCTCTGGACGAAGTAAAGGCCAGGCTAGGCGAAATTCCGCACGACAGGCCGATTGCCCTGATCTGCAATACAGGACATCGCGCGGCCGCTGCCCAGCTTTTGCTGGCCAATAACGGCTATAAGAATACCGTCAACTCAATGGGCGGAATGCAAATGGCAACCCAGATGGGCTTCAGGCCGTAGCCGCAATAATCAGGATCATTTTCAAATAACAGGCTTCAGGGAATATCCGGGAAAATTTTTCCGGATATTCCCGTTTTTTTGTGTTTTTTGCCTGTCAGGAATTTTTTTGAAAAAACTCCTTGACCTTGCGCTGATTGTGCGTTCAAACAGTTCAAAATTCCGATGCAAATTATGGACTGTTATTGACTATTTGGTTAAGATATGTCCAATATCGGTGTTAAATTCAATTATCCTGGCGCGCGATATGCCGCGTTGGCAGCAATGCGCGCCAGCGCAAGGAGGATCAGATGGCGAAAATGAAAACAATGGACGGCAACACCGCCACAGCCTACATTTCCTACGCCCTCTCCGAGACAGCGGCCATATACCCGATCACCCCGTCATCCCCGATGGCGGAAGTGATTGACGAAATGGGCGCCAAGGGGAGCAAAAATATCTTCGGGCAGGAAGTGATTGTGCGCGAGATGCAGTCCGAGGCGGGGGCCGCCGGCGCCGTGCATGGCATGCTTGCAGGCGGTTCGTTGACAAGCACCTATACCGCGTCCCAGGGTCTTTTGCTGATGATCCCCAACATCTATAAAATCGCCGGCGAGCTTCTGCCCGGCGTTTTTCATGTTTCGGCGCGCGCCCTGGCAACCCACGCGCTTTCGATTTTCGGGGATCATCAGGACGTGATGGCCTGCCGCCAGACAGGCTTCAGCTTCCTTGCTTCCGCGTCCGTGCAGGAATGCATGGATCTTGCCCTGGTGGCCCACCTTTCGGCCATTGATTCTTCGGTGCCGTTCTGCCATTTCTTCGATGGCTTCCGCACCTCGCACGAAGTGCAGAAGATCAATGTCATTGATTACGAAGACGTCAAGAAACTGGTCAATTACGACAGGATTGAGGAATTCCGCGCTTCCGCCATGAATCCGGAACACCCCGCAATCCGCGGCACGGCCCAGAATCCGGATATCTATTTCCAGAACATGGAAGCCTGCAATCCCTATTATGACCTGGTTCCACAGGTTGTGCTCGAAAATATGCGCAAGGTGGAATCGATCACCGGCCGCAAATATGGCCTCTTTGATTACGTTGGCTGTCCCCAGGCCGAGCGCATTGTCATCAGCATGGGTTCATCCTGTGAAGTGCTGGAGGAAGTGGTCAATTATCTGCACCAGCAGGGCGAAAAAGTCGGTCTGGTCAAGGTTCGCCTGTTCCGTCCATTCTCAATCGAGCATCTTTTCCGGGCCATTCCTTCCACTGTCAAATCCATCGCCGTTCTTGACCGCACCAAGGAACGGGGCAGCCTGGGCGAGCCGCTTTACAAGGACGTCTGCACTGCCTTCTATGAATACGGCCCGCAAAAACCCGTCATTGTCGGCGGCATCTACGGCCTGGGTTCCAAGGACTTCACGCCCGGCATGGCCAAGGCTGTTTTCGACAACCTCAAATCCATGCAGCCCAAAAATCATTTTTCCGTGGGCATTGACGACGATGTTACCTACCAGTCCCTGGAAGTCGGTCCAGAAATTGACACCTCGGATCCCGCAACCCGCCAGTGCATTTTCTGGGGTTTCGGCTCGGACGGAACGGTGGGCGCCAACAAGCAGGCAGTAAAGATTATCGGCGACCATACCGATCTTTATGCCCAGGCCTATTTTGCCTACGATTCCAAAAAGTCCGGCGGACTGACCCAGTCCTATCTGCGTTTCGGCAAGGAACCAATCCATTCCCCCTACCTGATCACCAAGGCCAGCTACATTGCCTGCCACAAGAGCACCTACGTTCTTGATTACGATTTGCTGGAAGGCATTCGCGAAGGCGGCACGTTCCTGCTCAATTCCCCCTGGACTCTGGAGGAAATGGAAACCCATCTGCCGGCCAAAATGAAGAACGCCATTGCCAGGAACACGGTGCGCTTCTACACTATCGATGCCGTCAAACTGGCCCAGGAGGTCGGCCTTGGCGGACGCATCAACA
>VSMX01000021.1 GCA_009773975.1 Desulfovibrio sp.
GGCATATAGGTTGTCAAAAGCGGTTTCAGCCCGTTTTTCCAGGGATTCCTGGCTATAAAAGGCCAAATGCGGCGTTACAATGGTGTTTTTTGAATGCAGAAGCGGATAATCTTTTGGCAGGGGGGGCTCCATGTCGAAAACATCGCAGGCTGCGCCGGCAATCACGCCATCATCAAGCGCTTTTGCCAGGGCTTTGTTGTCAACCACAGGCCCTCTGCCTGTATTTACCAGGAAAGCTGATTTTTTCATTTTCGCCAGTTCTTCCGCGCCAACCATGCCCCTGGTTTCATTGGTCAGCGGCGTATGGAGAGTAACGATATCCGAGCGTTGAAGCAGATCATCCAGGGATACGCTTTCATCAATATTCCTGTCTTTTACAGGATGGCGGTTATGGGCGATAACCGTGGCCCCAAATGCCTTGCAAAGGGCGGCAACCTGTTTGCCGATTGCTCCTGCCCCAACTATGCCAACCGTTTTTTCCTTGAGCAAACTTGCGCGCAGGCCGGCTTTTGTGCCGCCAGTCCGGCATTGTTCCTGGGCTTTGTCAAGATCGCGCAAAAGCTGGATCATGAAACTGATTGCAAGTTCGGCCACGGCATTGTCCGCATAGCCGGAAGCATTTGAAACCGCAATGCCACGTTTTTTGGCGTCTTCCATGGGGATATGGTCAACGCCGGTAAAGGCGACATCAATAAACTTCGCGTCTGCATCCGCGGCAAGAACATCGGCAGGCAAGGGCATATTGGCAAGCATGATTACATCAGCGCCTTTAACCCTGCTTTTCAGCACATCGGGATCGGTATCTTTTTGATGGGTTATAAGTTGATGACCAAGCCCGGCGAGTTTCTTTTCATTTTTTTCCATCAGTCCGGCTGAGCAGCCGAGGGATTCCAGAAGAACAATTTTCACTTCAACTCCTTAAAATATAATGGTTTTGTTATTATCGATGCAGGTCTTGCGCTCATCGCGCCTGCGGTGCGCTTCCTCATGACATTCCGGGCAAAGGACCATGATATTTGATGGAATGTCCGGGCCACCTTTTTCTGCCTCCCTTGCCATGTATGGCGCCGCAAAACTGGCACGTCAGGTTAAAACCGCTTTCCGCTGCGGATGACTGGATTTTGCCAGGAAGCGGTTTTCATTTTAAAGCCCCAAAACCTTTTTGGCCGCGACAACGGCAAATCTGGCAGCGCCTTCCGGAATTTCAAAGGATTTTCCGGCCGCAAAACGATCCAGGGCAGTCTGGGCAAAGGGCACATTGGCCGAAAAACAGTTGACCGTTATCGCGCTTCCATCGGGAGCAAAGCAAATGTCCGAACATTCCACCTCTATTGGCTGCGGCAGGCCCTCAAGCGAAAGGCCAAGGAACAATTTTTTGTTTTTGTAATTGATAGTTTCAACCGTGCCAATGCCTTCCAGATACTGGTCAAGCACCTTGTCCCTGATTTTGCCCAGTGCCATTGTAATGGCCGCGTCTTTCATGGATTCAAACATTGCTGGTCTCCCTGTACTGCGGAATTATGCGGGATCCTTCGACCACCTGGAAAATATGCAGCGCAATAATTTTTCGTGCAGTCTCTGGTTGATAAATTTGACATACCACCATGATCCAAGCGTCGCGAAGAAAAAATAAACGAATATGATTCTGTTGTATCTGAAAAAGATATTGTCAATATCCGCAAGGCTTCTGCCGGGTATAAAAATTGTAATTGCAAGATTTAACAACAGCAAAAACGACAGATGGACAGCCATAATGTGGTATGAATTCCGCCCCAGCCAGGCAAAATCGGCAGCCCTGGCTATCCTGCCATATTTGTCCAGCATATTCGCCACGGCGACGACAACAAGCGTGCCGCTCAGGGTCACAGGCAGCGAAAGCCTGTATTTCAGGCCGCTGCCATAGTCGTTATGCGCGCTGATATAGGTATATTGGCCATAATGATGGGCAATGGCGGCGTAAATGAAAAGCGCCAGCAAAAAGAGCGCAAGCTTTGGTATCCTGTCCCTGTTCAGGTAATAAAGCATTCCCAGAACGCAATAAACATAGCCGATCACCGTTCCGTCCAGCATGCCCAGATAACGGTTCTCATGGCTGCTGACAGAAGCGGACAGGTAATAGGCAAGAACCAGGAATATTACATAAAATAACATATATGCCCGGTTCCGGACTATCAGGGACAGCGCCGGCCTGGTAATGGCGACAAGCAGCATTACCAGAAAGAGTGAAGGCACAAACCACAGCGCCAGGGATATTTGATATTGATGGCCGGAAATGAAGGGCTCAAGAACAAGGTTGCGAAAGCTCAACAAATCGAAAAAGCCGCCAGCTATATTCAAAATTCCAATAAATCCAAGAAGATATGTAACAAATCCAAAGATGATATTATAGATGAAATAGGGCACGAGAAGAGAGTCGAACCGTTTTTTCACAAATTGCGTGCAGGTCTGTTTGCGGGAAATATATGAATGGATAAAAAAGCCGGATATGAAATAGAAGAGGGGAATATGAAACGAATATGAGGGAAAATCCGGTATTTCAAAAGCGCAATGCCCCCCGATAACAAAAAGAATACCCAGCCCTTTGGCAATATCCACCGAATTGTCGCGCATTGGGAATTGTCCCGAACATACCGGCATTACAATATTAATAAATTACAAGGATTCAGGTTTGCCGATGCCATTTTTATAGATCTAAAAAAAATTTAAAATTTGTCCTCTCAAGCACTTGCCAAAATTGGACTGAGGTAATATATAAAGTTCTTTCAACGTGAGGCAGAAAGTAAAAAAGGATTTTTATTCAACCATAACAATACAGCATTCCGGCGAATTTGTCCAATCCCTGTGTATGCGGGGATTGGTTTTTATTGTCTTTCATTCAAAATTTCATGCGCGAGTTCCCACGGGAGATCAGGAGGCTTCCGTTTTTGGGCGCAGTCAGCCAACCGGCCTCCGGCGGTTTTAACAGCCATCTATTGAGGTGCCCATGAGCCAGCTTACGAAGCAGTTCGGCAAAATCAAGACAACCTACCCAATTCCCCATCTGCTTAATTTGCAGATTGATTCCTACCGCAAGTTTCTTCAGGAAGGCGTGCCCGACGAGCAGCGCAACAAGGAAGAAGGTCTTGAAGGGGTTTTCCATACAGTATTTCCCATTGAGGATTTCAACAAGACGGCCAGCCTGGAATTTGTAAACTACGAGATCCAGGAGCCCAAGTACGATCAGGCGGAGTGCATTTCCAAGGGCTTGACCTATGAGGCGCCCATGCGCATCAAGGTGCGCCTGGTTGTTTATGATGCTGACGAGGATTCCGGAACCCGTTCCGTCCGGGACATCAAGGAGCAGGACATCTATTTTGGAACATTGCCCCTGATGACCGAAAAAGGCACGTTCATCATCAATGGCACGGAGCGTGTCATTGTCAACCAGCTGCAGCGTTCCCCGGGCATCATTTTTGAGCATGACGGCGGCAAGACCCACACTTCCCGCAAGGTGCTTTATTCCTGCCGCATCATCCCCATGCGCGGTTCGTGGCTGGATTTTGATTTTGACCACAAGGATATCCTTTATGTGCGCATTGACCGGCGCCGCAAGATGCCGGCCACCATCCTGTTCAAGGCCATGGGCATGACCAAGGAACAGATTCTCGACTACTTCTATACTCGCGAAAATTACATTCTCGAGGAAGACGGCCGGCTGATGTGGGAAGTGCGCGAGGATCTCTACCGCAAGGATACCGCCTATACCGATATAGTCGCGCCGGATGGCACCGTGCTTGTCAAGGCTGGCAAGCAGATCAACAAGGGTGCCTGGAGAAAGATCTGCAAGGCCGGCATACCTGCAATCGAGGTTCGTCCTGAGCTTGTGGAAGGCATGTTCCTGGCTGAGGACATCATTGGCGAGCTTCCCCCTGATGAAAAAGAGTTCTACAAGCTCAAGGAGGAAGGCCCCGATGAAAACGGAGATCTTCCCGCAGCCGGGGAGGAGGCCAAAAGCAATGTGCTGGCGGAGGCCGCGGACGAAATAACCCCGGCCCTGCTCGAAAAAATGACGCAGGCCGGCATCCGGCATTTTTCCGTGCTGCACACCATGGGCACGGATACATCTTCTTCCATTCGCGACACCCTGGTCCAGGATCGCATTCCCGACCAGGAAAAGGCCCAGGAAGAAATTTATCGCCGCCTGCGCCCGTCGTCGCCGCCAACTCCAGAGATAGCGGCCAGTTTTTTCGACAACCTCTTCCGCAATCCGGATTATTACGATCTCTCGCCAGTTGGCCGCTACAAGCTCAACCAGCGCCTTGACCTGAAGGAAAACGAGGAAACCCGCATTCTGACAAACGAGGATATTCTGACGGCCATCAAGGTCCTGGTGGATCTCAAGGACAGCCACGGGCCGGCCGACGACATCGATCATCTTGGCAACCGCCGCGTGCGCCTGGTTGGCGAACTGGTGGAAAACCAGTACCGCATCGGCCTTGTGCGCATGGAAAGGGCAATCAAGGAGCGGATGAGCCTGCAGGAAGTTTCCACGCTCATGCCGCATGACCTGATCAATCCCAAGCCGGTGGCCGCGGTTCTCAAGGAGTTTTTCGGAACTTCGCAGCTTTCCCAGTTCATGGACCAGACCAATTCGCTTTCGGAAGTAACGCACAAGCGCCGCCTTTCCGCCCTTGGCCCCGGCGGCCTCACCCGCGAAAGGGCCGGCTTCGAAGTGCGCGACGTGCACACTTCCCACTACGGGCGCATTTGCCCCATCGAAACGCCGGAAGGGCCGAATATCGGCCTGATCGTTTCCCTGACCACATACGCGCGGGTCAATGATTTCGGCTTTATCGAAACCCCATATCGCGTTGTGCGCAACGGCCAGGTTACGGACGAGGTCATTACCCTGGACGCCACCAGGGAGGACGATCATGTTGTCGCCCAGGCCGATGCGAAAATGGATAGCGAGGGCCGCCTGCTCGACGAATATGTGACAGTGCGCGTCAAGGGCGGCGATGTGGAAACGCGGCCAAGGGAAGAAGTTACCCTGATGGATATCTCCCCCAGCCAGATGGTTTCGATTTCGGCCGCGCTTATCCCCTTCCTGGAGCACGATGACGCCAACCGCGCCCTGATGGGTTCGAACATGCAGCGTCAGGCCGTGCCGCTTTTGCGCAGCGAAAAGCCGCTTGTGGGCACTGGCATGGAAACGGATGTGGCCAGGGATTCAGGCGCCTGCATAGTGGCCCAGGCCGACGGGCGCGTGGAATATGCCGACGCGGACCGAATTGTGGTTGCCTATGATGGCGGCCTGTACAAGGAACAGGGCGGCGTTCGCGCGTATGATTTGCTGAAATACCACAAGTCAAACCAGAATTCCTGCTTTGGCCAGAAACCCACCTGCAAGCCTGGCGATATTGTCAAAAAAGGCCAGATTCTTGCGGACGGCCCAGGCATTGACGAAGGACAGCTGGCCCTTGGCAAGAACCTGGTTGTCGCTTTCATGCCCTGGTGCGGCTACAATTACGAGGACTCGATCCTGATTTCCGAGCGCACCGTGCGCGACGATACCTTTACCTCCATTCATATCGAGGAATTCGAGGTTGTCGCCCGCGATACAAAGCTTGGACCGGAAGAAATCACCCGCGACATTCCCAATGTGGGTGACGACATGCTCCGCAATCTCGATGAATCCGGCATTATCCGCATTGGCGCGCCGGTCAAGCCGGACGATATCCTGGTAGGCAAGATCACGCCCAAGGGCGAGACCCAACTTACGCCCGAGGAAAAGCTGCTCAGGGCCATCTTCGGCGAAAAGGCGCGCGATGTGAAAAACACATCCCTCAAGGTCCCCCCGGGAGTTGAGGGCACTGTAATTGATGTCAAGGTTTTCAACCGCAGATCAGGCGAAAAGGACGATCGCACCCTGGCCATCGAAGCCCACGAAACCGCGATTCTCGACCAGAAGGAAGAGGATCATGTGCGGGCCATTGCCAGGCGCACCCGGGACAGGCTTTCCGAATTCGTGCTTGGCAAGCAGACCGCGGCTTCCGTGCCTGGCAAGAAAAAAGGCGAGGTCCTGATCGAGGCGGGCGCGGCCATTACGCGCGCGCAGCTTGACGAATTGCCGGTCAAAAAACTGCAGGGCCTGTTCAAAAGCCGCGAGGTCAACGACCAGGTGGCCGAAGTCCTGCGCGCATATGATCGGCAGATTGAATATATTCACGGGATTTATGAATCCAAGCGCGAAAAGGTGACGGAAGGCGACGATTTGCCGCCAGGCGTCATCAAGATGGTCAAGGTGCACATAGCCATCAAGCGAAAGCTCTCTGTGGGCGACAAGATGGCCGGCCGCCACGGCAACAAGGGCGTTGTTTCCTGCATCTTGCCGGAAGAAGACATGCCCTTCTTTGCGGACGGCCGCCCGGTCGATATCGTCCTCAACCCTCTTGGCGTGCCCTCGCGCATGAATATCGGCCAGATCATGGAAACACATCTTGGCTGGGGCGCAAAGGAGCTTGGGCGCCAGCTGGCCGCCCTGGTGGATTCCGGCGCGGCCCTGGATGTAACCCGCCAGGAGGTCAAGTCCGTCTTCAATTCTCCCGAAATCAGCGAGCTTGTTGACAGCATGGATGATGAGGAGTTTGTGGAATCGGTCAAAAAGCTGAAAAACGGCATTGTGACGCGCACACCAGTTTTCGACAGCGCGACCGAGGAGGAGATCTGGGGCTGGATGGACAAGGCAAACCTTGAAAACGACGGCAAGACCACGCTTTATGACGGCCGAACCGGCGAGCCCTTCAAGAATCGCGTAACCACCGGCGTCATGTACATTCTCAAGCTGCATCACCTTGTGGATGAAAAGATACATGCCCGCTCAACCGGCCCATATTCGCTGGTTACCCAGCAGCCCCTTGGCGGCAAGGCCCAGTTCGGCGGCCAGCGCCTTGGCGAAATGGAAGTCTGGGCCCTGGAAGCTTACGGAGCGGCATACTTATTGCAGGAATTCCTTACCGTCAAATCCGACGACGTGGCAGGCCGTGTGAAAATGTACGAGAAAATTGTCAAGGGCGACAATTTCCTTGAAGCCGGATTGCCGGAATCCTTCAATGTTCTTGTCAAGGAACTGATGAGCCTTGGCCTGGATGTAGATCTGCACCAGGAAGAGGGCAGGAAAAAGCCAAAACGCGTGAGCCTTGTCCGTGAACCGGACGAGGGCAACGAAGAAAAATAACCAAATATCAGGCGCAGAGACCGTCAGGCTCTGCGCCTGTCTTGCCGGGCTTCAAATTGTCAGTCCTGAAGCCGGCCATGCAGACCGCTTGATTGATTTCGCCAGATTTCTGACAGGAAATTTTTAATATACAGAGGGCAAATAATGAGCCTTGACGATCTTTTCACAGCACGTGGGCAAGCAGGCAATGCGGCCAATATCCGCAATCTGAAATCCATTCAGATTTCCATAGCCAGCCCGGAATCCATCCGCGAATGGTCGTATGGAGAGGTGAAAAAGCCCGAAACAATCAACTACCGGACTTTCAAGCCTGAACGGGACGGCCTGTTTTGTGCGAAAATTTTCGGGCCTGTAAAAGATTACGAGTGCAATTGCGGCAAATACAAGCGCATGAAGCATCGGGGCATTGTCTGTGAAAAATGCGGCGTGGAAGTTATCGCCAGCAAGGTGCGCCGCGAACGCATGGGCCATATCGAGCTTGCGGCCCCGGTTGCGCATATCTGGTTTTTGAAAACCCTGCCGTCAAAAATCGGCACACTGCTTGACATGACAATGGCCGATCTGGAAAAGGTGCTTTATTTCGATTCCTATGTTGTGCTTGACCCGGGGCACACCAACCTGACCAAGAAGCAGGTTATCAGCGAGGAGCAATATCTTCTGCTGCTTGACCAGCTTGGCAATGACGAAACTCTCAAGGTCGGCATGGGCGCGGAAGCCGTGCGCATGTTGCTGGAGGAACTCGACCTCGAGCAGCTCAAGCAGGACCTGCGCAAGGAAAGCGACGAAACCAGGAGTCAGACCAAGAAGAAAAAGCTGACCAAGCGCCTGAAAATTGTTGAAGCTTTTCTGGAATCCCAGAATCGCCCCGAATGGATGATCATGGAGGTTATTCCGGTCATTCCCCCCGAATTGCGTCCTCTTGTGCCGCTGGATGGCGGACGTTTCGCCACAAGCGATCTCAACGACCTTTACCGCCGTGTGATCAACCGCAACAACCGCCTGAAAAGGCTTATGGAGCTTGGCGCGCCGGAAATCATTATTCGCAATGAAAAGCGCATGCTCCAGGAAGCTGTGGATGCGCTTTTCGACAATGGCCGCCGCGGCAGGGCCATCAACGGCACAAACGGCCGTCCGCTCAAGTCCCTTTCGGACATGATCAAGGGCAAGCAGGGCCGTTTCCGCCAGAATCTTCTTGGCAAGCGCGTGGACTATTCCGGTCGTTCCGTTATCACGGTCGGCCCATACCTCAAGCTGCACCAGTGCGGCCTGCCCAAAAAGATGGCTCTTGAGCTTTTCAAGCCCTTCATCTATTCGGAACTCGAAAAGCGCGGCTATGCCACCACAATCAAGAGCGCGAAAAAAATGGTGGAGCGGGAAGAGCTCATTGTCTGGGATATTTTGTCCGAGGTGGTGCGCGAGTATCCGATTTTGCTCAACCGCGCCCCGACCCTGCACCGCCTTGGCATCCAGGCCTTTGAGCCGCTGCTTGTCGAAGGCAAGGCCATCCGCCTGCATCCCCTGGTCTGTTCGGCATACAACGCGGACTTCGATGGCGACCAGATGGCCGTGCATATTCCGCTTTCCGTGGAAGCCCAGATTGAATGCCGCGTGCTGATGATGAGCACAAACAACATCCTTTCGCCCGCAAACGGCGGCCCTGTCATTGTGCCGTCGCAGGATATCGTTTTGGGTCTTTATTATATGACGGTTGAGCGCAGCTTCGAGAAGGGCGAGGGCATGAAGTTCTGCGCGCCATGGGAAGTTGAATCCGCCTACGATGCGGGCCAGGTTTCGCTGCATGCGCGAATCGATGTGCGCATGAATGATGGCAAGATTTACAATACAACGCCCGGACGCGTTCTTGTAAGCGATATCCTGCCGCCAGAACTGCCTTTTGAAAACGTCAACACTGTCCTGACCAAGAAGGCCATTGCCAAACTGGTGGGCGCGGCCTACCGCGCCTGCGGCATCAAGGCCACGGTCATTCTCTGCGACAGGCTCAAGGATTTGGGCTACGAGTTCGCAACCCGCGCGGGCGTTACAATAGGCGTGAAGGACCTGACCATTCCGAAACGGAAAAAGGCCATTCTGGAAAAATCCCAGGAAGAGGTTGACGGCATCGAAAGCCAGTATCGCGACGGCATCATTACCCGTACCGAAAAATACAACAAGGTCGTCGATGTCTGGACCAAGGCAACCCAGGACGTTGCCCGGGAAATGAACGAGGAAATCGCAGTTGACAAGCTGGAGAATCCCATAACCCACGAGGTTGTGGAAAACCAGAGCTTCAACCCTATTTACATGATGTCCAATTCGGGCGCCCGAGGAAATGCGGACCAGATGCGCCAGCTTGCGGGCATGCGCGGCCTGATGGCCAAACCGTCGGGTGAAATTATTGAAACGCCGATCACCTCCTCATTCCGCGAAGGCCTTTCGGTTTTGCAGTACTTCACCTCAACCCACGGCGCGCGCAAGGGCCTGGCGGATACGGCCCTCAAGACGGCCAACTCCGGTTATCTTACCCGCCGCCTGGTTGACGTCGTGCAGGATGTCATTGTCTCCGAGCATGATTGCCATACCGCGGACGGCATCGAGCTTACTCATGTCGAGGAAGGCGGCGACATCAAGACTCCGCTCTCCGAAAGGATAGTGGGCCGGGTGCTGCTTTATCCGGTCATGGATCCGGATCAGCCGGACAAGGTTCTTTTGCCGGAAAACACGTTGATGGCCGAAAAGGAAGCGGCCCTTCTGGCGGAAAAGAACATTTCTTCCGTAACAGTGCGTTCGCCGCTGACCTGCCATTCCGAACGCGGCATCTGCGCCCTTTGCTATGGACGCGATCTTGCCCGCGGCCATCTGGTAAATATTGGCGAAACTGTCGGCATCATTGCCGCCCAGTCCATTGGCGAGCCTGGAACGCAGCTTACCATGCGCACCTTCCATATAGGCGGCACGGCTTCAAGCACGATCCAGAAAAACAATTATGTTGCCCAGAATGCCGGCCAGGTGCAGATGCATCATTTGCGTTCGGTTACAAATCGCGACGGCTTGCAGCTTGTGCTTGGCAAGTCCAGCCAGCTGGCCATTGTCGATGCCCAGGGACGCGAAAGGGAGAAATATTCCCTGCCCAATGGATCGCGCCTGATGGTCCAGGATGGCCAGGAAGTCCACAAGGGCGAAGTGCTGGCCGAATGGGATCCTTTCAACGAACCCTTTGTTTCCGATGTGGAAGGCAAGGTGGAGTTCACCGACATCAAGGAAGGCAAGACCGTCCAGGAAAAGATCGACGAGGACACCCAGCAGGCTTCGATGACCATTACGGAATACCGTTCAACCAACATGCGCCCGGCCATCTCCATTCTTGACGAGGAAGGCAATGTCAAGAACCGCAGCCACGGCCAGGGCAAGGCGGTCTATCCTCTGCCTGTGGGCTCTATCATCATGGTCAAGGACGGCGACACCATCCATGCCGGCGACATCATAGCAAGAAAGCCCCGCGCCACTTCCAAGACCAAGGATATCGTCGGCGGCCTGCCGCGCGTGGCCGAGCTTTTCGAAGTCCGCAAGCCCAAGGACAAGGCCGAAATCAGCGAAATTGCCGGCAATGTCACATACGGAGGCGAAAGCAAGGGCAAACGCAAGCTTGTGGTTACGCCAGAAATCGGCGGGGCCCGCGAATACCTTGTGCCCAAGGGCAAGCATATCACTGTATCTGACGGCGATTACGTCAATGCAGGCGATGCCCTGACAGAAGGCTATCCCGAACTGCACGACATTTTGCGGACCAAGGGCCAGAAATACCTGGCGCATTATCTTGTTGACGAGATCCAGGAAGTCTATCGTTTCCAGGGCGTGGGCATTGACGACAAGCATATTGAAGTCATTGTGCGCCAGATGCTCAAGAAGCTGACCATTGTGGACGCCGGCGGCACCACCTTCCTGGTTGGCGAGCAGGTGGACAAGGCCGACTTCAAGGCCGAAAACCAGAAAGCCATTGCCGAAGGACGCGCGCCGGCCAGGGCCGAGCCCCTGGTGCTGGGCATAACCCAGGCATCCCTGACCACGTCTTCCTTCATTTCCGCCGCTTCTTTCCAGGAAACTACCAAGGTCCTTACGGAAGCCTCCCTGAAGGGCAAGAATGACTTCCTCAAGGGCCTGAAGGAAAATGTCATTGTCGGCCGCCTGATACCGGCCGGCACGGGCTACCGCGAATATGTTAACGGTGATATTGAAGTGCCAGACCAGAAGGAACGCCCAGACAAGTTCCTGGAGGAACTTGAGGAAAATTCCGTCCTGGTTGACTTGTCATAAAATTATCGAAAAATGGATGAATAACGGCCCGTTTGCGCAAATACGCAGACGGGCCGTCCTGGTTTTTGGCATCCTCATATTTTCAAAAAAGCTGCCTTGTTCCATGCGCTGATAATTGATATTTATATTTCTGTCATTTTTTCCATATCAGCCACAGACTGCCGATCACCTTTTGCCGCCCGCATTGAAATAAACAGAAAAATTTTCGGAAAAAAATGCCCGCAATGCGTCTGGATGCTTTGCTTTGCTTTGAAATTAATGTAAAAGAGAGAACTCACACCGTGCGCCTGGAGACGTTGTTGCTTACGGGCTCAAAAGCGCTTCATCTTCCAGGGAGGGCCTGCGGCCAAGTTCCGGCAAGGGGCCGGAGTTCATCAAAGCGGGGCGGATCAGGCGCCCATAATCCGTCCAATGGAGTAAAGCATGTATACCTTGTTCTATCTTCTGGGGTACCTGGCCATCTTTGGCTTTATTGCCCTGGCCATCTGCAAGATAGCCAAATTTGTCAAATCCAGCCCACTGCACATCCGTTGGGAACTGTATCCCGTACCCCACGAGGGGCCGGCGCGCGCTTCCTACGGCGGCAGCTACATGGAGGAAACCAACTGGTGGACGAAACCGCGCCATGTGGATCATCTGGAAGACATCAAGGCCATGTTGATGGAGATACTCTTCCTTGAAGCAACCTACAAACACAACCAGCCGCTCTGGATTCGCACCTATCCCTTCCATCTTGGCATGTATATGCTGATGGGCGGCACAATCATCCTGGTCTTCAGCGTCTTTTTGCAGGTTTGCGGCATAAGCCCGGAATGCGGCTTCATGATCTTTGTAGGCAATGTCATCAACGCAATCGTCATGTTTGGCGGCTTCTGCATTCTTGGCGGCGCCATTTCCCTTTGCCTGCGCCGCAGAAACGACCCCGGTCTCAAGCGTTACACGGCCTTCGAGCAAAAAAGCAACCTCGCCTCATTCGCCATCTTCGGCCTGTTCACACTCTGCGCCTGGACATTCAATCCTTCATATTACGAACTGGCCAGAAATTTTATCTACAATCTTTTCACCTTCAATTTCGAGCCGTTGGGCAGCACCTGGTTTGTTCTCAACATGCTCGCCGGCTACTGTGTGCTGATTTATATCCCCATCACCAATATGGGCCATCTGATCATGAAATACTTCATGTATCACGATATCCGCTGGGGTGATCAGGCCACGGTTTACAGCAAGAAGAACCAGGGGCTGATCGAGGAAAATCTGCAATTTAAAGAAAACTGGGATGCTCCGCACATTGCCGGAGGCACAGGCGACAAGACCTGGCTTGATGTGGCTACCACCAATCCGGACGCTCCAAAGGAATAAAGAGGTAGAACGGCATGAAAAAAGAAGATAATTTGAAAATAAGCGATGTTTCCACCGTTGAAGGGCAGATGGTCAGCATCGACATCAACGATTTGCCAGAACTTCCCTTCGACCTGGAACCCATGCCCTGGAAGCCCTTTACAAAGGAGCAGAAGGAAAACACGGCCTGCATCCTGGACGATGTGTGCGTCCTGAATATTCCCAGGCCCAAGTCTCCGGAAGAAGAGGAGGAACTGGTCAACCGCTTCCTCGATGGCATGCGCAAGCTTTTCTCCACCAGGGATAACTGGACCTGCCTGCCCATGCTGGAAACCAGCGTGGAAAACTGCGTGCAGTGCAATTCCTGTTCCGATGCCTGCCATTTGTGGCACATGAGCGGCAAAAACGAAATGTACCGCCCGAATTACCGCTCGGAAATCTTCCGCCGCATTTACAAGCAGTATGTCAAGAAAGAGCCTTTCGCCAAATGGCGTTATGGCGATGTGGGCCTGAACTGGAAGACCGTCGCCCGCCTTGGCGAGCTGGCCTATCGCTGTAATGTTTGCCGCCGCTGCGCCCAGACCTGCCCGATTGGCGTTGACAATGGCCTGATTGCCCGCGAAATACGCAAGCTTTTCAGCCAGGAAATGGGCATCCATCCGCGCGAATTGCACGAGAAGGGCACGGTCAACCAGATGAAGGTCGGTTCTTCCACCGGCATGACCCCTGACGTGGTGCGTGAAAATGTGGAATTTATCGACGAGGATTACAGCGAAATCACCGGCATCGGCATTACCACGCCCTTTGACGTCAAGGGCGCGGACATCATGCTCCTGCACAATGCCGGCGAAGTCATGGCCTGGCCGGAAAATATCGCCGCCTTTTCGATTATCTTCCAGGAAGCCGGACTCTCCTGGACGCTTTCCAGCAAGGCTGTCGCCTATGACGGCGTGAACTACGGCGTGTTCTATGACGACGCCCAGCTGGCCAGAATCGCACTCGACCACATGAACGCGGCCAGGGAACTTGGCGTGAAAAAGATCGTCATCGGCGAATGCGGCCATGCCAACAAGGCTCTCAGCGTTCTGGCCGACCGCGTAATCCCTTACGAATATCAGGTGCCGCGCGAAAGCTGCTATGTTACCCTGCGCGATATTGTGCTTGGCGGGCGCCTAAAACTGGATCCTTCGCGCAATGATTTTCCCGTTACCCTGCACGACCCCTGTAACGTAGTGCGCCTTATGGGCATTGTGAAGCCCCAGCGCGACATATTGCACAGGATTGCGCCAAAGTTCCGCGAAATGCCCTGCCACGGCGTGAACAATTATTGCTGCGGCGGCGGTTCCGGTTTTGCCATCATGACCCGCAACAATATCGACGAATGGCGCGCCAATATTTCCGGCCGCATGAAGCTCTGGCAGATCAGCGAAGCCTTCAAGGATTGCCTTGGCCCGGAAACCCGCAAATACATCTGCGCCCCGTGCTCCAACTGCAAGGGGCAGATTCGCGAGCTTCTGGAACACAATGATCTTTACACCAAGAACAGCTTCGCTTATGGCGGCCTGGTTGAGCTTATCGTCAACGCGATGAGCAATGTCCAGCCCGGCTTCATCAAGTGGGAAGGCGACGAATAAAAAATCGGCAAAACAGGCGCGGGGCCAACCCCGCGCCACAATTTTAAATTAAGAAGATGTTTTCACTGAAGTGAAAACATCCTCTGATATCCCCTGGCGGCCCTTGCGGCTAAAAGGGATATTTTTATATCAACGCTCCTATTTCAATCCGGGGAAAAGCATGCAACGCACATTGATAGTTGAAGCGCTCAAGTCTGAAAAGCCTTTGAACAATATCTCGGTTTGCGGGTGGGTCAGAACACGCAGGGACGCCAAAGGGTTCTTTTTTGTGGAAATCAATGACGGCTCATGTCTAGGCAATTTGCAGTGCATAGTCGATGAGGGCACGGAAGCCTGGATGGCGCTTGCGGATGCCAATACAGGCGCAGGCGTGGCAATTTCCGGCGATCTTGCGCCGTCACCCGGCAAGGGGCAAAAGTGGGAACTCAGGGCCAAAACCGCCACAGTTTTCGGCCTGGCCGACCCGGAAGCCTATCCTCTCCAGAAAAAGCGCCATTCCGATGAATTTTTGCGTACTATCGCCCATTTGCGCGCCAGAACAAACAAATATGGCGCCGCCTTTCGCATTCGTTCCGAAACCGCTTTCGCAATTCATGATTTTTTTCGCCAGAATCATTATATTCTGGTGCATACGCCAATTCTTACAGGTTCGGACTGCGAAGGCGCTGGCGAAATGTTTCGGGTAACAACGCTTGCGCCAGGCGAGAAAAATGTCAGCGAGGATTTTTTCAACCGCGGCTGCAACCTGACAGTTTCCGGACAGCTTGAGCTCGAGGCCCTGGCTATGGGACTTGGACGCGTTTACAGCTTTGGCCCCACATTCAGGGCGGAAAATTCAAATACGCCCCGCCATGCCGCGGAATTCTGGATGGTGGAGCCGGAAGCGGCCTTTATCGGCCTTGATGATCTCATGGATCTGGGCGAAGGCCTGGTGCGCCATGTTGTGCGTCATGTGCTGGATCGCTGCCAGGAGGATATCGGGCTTTTTGACAAGTTTGTGGACAAGGGGCTTGCAGCGCGTCTGGAAAATATGCTGAAACTGCCCTTTGCCCGCATTCCGTACGCAGAGGCCGTGCATATTCTTGAAGATTCTGGCAGGGAATTCACCTATCCCGCAAGTTTTGGCATTGATCTCCAGACCGAGCACGAGCGTTTCCTGTCGGAAGAACATTTTCAGCGGCCAGTGATAGTTTATGACTACCCCCGCGAGATCAAGGCTTTTTACATGCGCGGCAATGAAGATGATGAAACCGTGGCCGCGATGGATGTGCTTGTGCCGCGCATTGGCGAGTTGATTGGCGGATCCGTGCGCGAGGAACGCTTGCCTCGCCTCCAGGCCAGGATGGAAGAGCTTGGCCAGAAGCTGGATGATTATTGGTGGTATATGGATTTGCGGCGTTTTGGCACGGTGCCGCATGGGGGCTTTGGCCTGGGTTTCGAACGGCTGCTCATGATGCTGACGGGAATCACCAATATCCGTGATGTTCTGCCTTTCCCAAGAACTCCCGGCAGCCTTGAGTTTTAGGCGAATTACACACAGCGCAAGCAAGATATTGTTGCAAAAATGAGGATATAAATAAATGCGGGATGATCTTCCAAAGGGGTTTGCTGCAGGGACTGCCCAGGCTGCTTTCAGGAAGCCTGGCCGTCCGGATCTGGGCCTGCTGGTTTCGGAAAAACCATGCGTGCTCGCCGCCCTGTTTACACAAAACCTGTTTTGCGCGGCGCCCGTCCAGATTGACCGCGCGATCTTGAAAGCCGGCAAGCCTGTGCGGGCCATTGTCGCCAATTCCGGCCAGGCAAATGCCTGCACTGGCGAACAGGGCCTGCGCAATTGCGAAAAAATCCAGTCCCTGCTTGCTGTCGATCTGGGCCTGCAGCCCGATGAAATCCTCTTGATTTCAACTGGCGTAATCGGCGCGCAGTTCGATATGGGTAAATGGGGCCTGGCGCTCCCTGACGCGGCCAGAAATCTTGGCAGCCAGGATGCGGAAGGCTTTACCAGGGCCATGATGACCACAGATGCCTTTCCCAAGTTCGCTTCTCGCTCGCTGCAGCTTTCCGGCGGCGAAATCCGGCTTTGCGTCATGGCCAAGGGCGCGGGCATGATTTGCCCTAACATGGCGACCATGCTTTGCGTTGCCCTGACCGACGCGGGAGTGGAACGGAAAGCCTGGCAGGGCATCTTTTCGCGCGCGGTCAACAAGACTTTCAATCGCGTAACGGTTGATGGCGATACCTCGACCAATGATACGATTCTGGGCCTGGCCAATGGCGCAAGCGGCGTTGCGGTCCAGGACCAGGAAGACCTGGCCGCGCTGGAAGCAGCCCTGACCGAAATCCTGGACAAAGTATCCTATATGCTGGTCAAGGATGGGGAAGGCGCCAAAAAGGTCATCCATATCTCCGTCAAGGGCGCGGCAACTGACAGTGATGCCGAGCTTGTGGCGCGGGCAGTGGGGAATTCCCAGCTGGTCAAGACCGCAATTTATGGCGGCGATGCCAACTGGGGCAGAATTGTCAATGCCGCCGGCTATTCCGGCGCGAGTTTCAATCCCGGGGAAGTCGGGCTTGTGCTATGCGGCATCGAACGTTTCCACGATGGCAGCCCCGTGAATGATGACAAGGAAGAAGAACTTGCCGCGCTCCTGCAGCAATCCGATGTGGATGTGAAAATTGTCCTGGGACGGGGCAAGGGCGAATACACCCTCAAGGCTTCCGATCTTGGCCATGAGTATGTTACCCTGAATTCCGATTACCGATCCTGAACGTTTTTCCATAATCTTGCGTATGCGGGAAACAGGAAAATGACAAAGCGCGAAACTCTTCTTGCCATCTTCAATTTTTTGCCAGGGTTGAAAACATTTTGTGCGCCACAAACCGCCAGGCCTTGCAAGCGGCAGCCGTCGAGGCTGCAAGGCTGGGTTATGAAGCGGAAATCCTGACCGATTGCCTGAGCGGCGAAGCGCGCAAAATGGCAGTTGAGCTTTGCAATACAGCGCTTGAGCGGCAAAAAACCCTGGCCGGCAATAAGCTTTGCCTTCTGGCCGGCGGTGAAACGACAGTAACCATCAAGGGAGATGGCAAGGGCGGGCGCAACCAGGAAATGGCCCTGGCCGCAAATATTTGCCTTGCGCAAACAAGGGGAATTTGCGCCCTCTTTGCTGGCACGGATGGCAGCGATGGCCCCACGGACGCAGCCGGGGGATTCGCCTTTGCCCATGGAGTTGAAAAAATGGGGGGGCTGACAAACGCGGGAAATTTCCTGGACGAAAACAACAGCAACAAGGCGCTTGCCCTTGCGGGCGAATTGCTTGTAACCGGCCCCACGCGCACAAATGTCATGGACATGGCCATATTGCTGGTCGAGGCTTTATAGTATTTGACATAAGGCCATGCAATCATATATATCAACCGTTCCTTGCCCGTATTCATCGACCTGGCAATGCAATTCCATGACCTGGTGACGCGGGCTGCCAATCCACAAGGAGAACATGAAATGAGGGAATTTGAAACCCTGCTGCTTCTCTCGCCGGAACTTTCGGCGGATAGCAGGGAAGGCATTGTGAATGGCTTTTGCGCCGTCATCGAGCGCGAAGGCGGCAAGGTAATCGAAGTGGACAACTGGGGTATGCGCGACCTGGCCTATCCCGTGCATAAACAGATGCGTGGCAATTATGTGCGCCTGGTCTATGCTGGTCCAGCCCCCCTGGTTGCCGAACTGGAACGCAACATCCGCATAACCGACGGAGTTTACAAGTTCCTGACTGTCAAATTGGCCGACAAAGCGGCTACGGAGGATGCATAAATGGCATTCAGAAAAAAATTCGCCCCGCGCCGCAAATTCTGCCGCTTCTGCGCTGACAAGGAATTGCCGCTGAACTACAAGAATCCCGAAGTGCTGCGCGATTTCGTTACCGAACGCGGCAAGATTATCGCCCGCCGCATCACCGGCACCTGCGCCAAGCATCAGCGTGAGCTGACCCGCGAAATAAAGCGCGCGCGCCAGATGGCCCTGATGATTTACACGGCCAACCACGATTCCACAGTCAAGAAAAAGAGCACCATATAAGGAGGCGCAGATGAAAATAATACTCCGCGCCGATGTGGAAAATCTCGGCGTCCTTGGCGACGTTGTCAACGTGAAGCCCGGCTATGGCCGCAATTACCTTCTGCCCCAGGGACTGGCCATGACAGCCTCCCCCGGCAACCTCAAGGTATTTGAAAAAGAACGCAAGAAGCTCCAGGCCAGGATGGATGCCTTGCGCGCGGAAGCGCGCGGCCTGCAGGCCCGTCTGGAAGCCCTGGAAATCATTATTCCCATGCATGTGGGCGAAAACGACAAGCTTTATGGTTCAGTTACTTCCACCATCATTGGAGAGGCCATTTCGGCCCTGGGCATTGATGTTGATCGCCGCCGGATCCTCATGGACGCCCCTATCCGCACTCTTGGCGAGCATCCCGTGCGCATTCGCCTGCATGCCGATGTCATTGCCGTGGTGCCGGTCAAGGTTGTTTCCGACCATGCGCCAATAGTGGAAGAAGTTGAGGAAGAAATCGAAAAAGTGGAAGAAATCGTGGACGAGGCTGTTGCGGAAGCAGCCGCTATCGACTAAATCGTCCGCTAAATACCATTTTGCATATTCGGCATTCACCAATCCGGTCTTGAATGCCAAACCCTTGAAAACCGGCCATTTGCCCAGCGGATGGCCGGTTTTGCAACCTTGTTTTCCCCAAATCAAACTTCCCACAATCCGAGATTGCAATGCCCAAAGAATCGACTGCGCCCAAAAAGAAGGTTCAAAAGGCTGTAACTTCCGAAAATGTCCATTCCGAGCTTGTCAGGCGCGTGCCGCCACACAGCGCGGAAGCCGAACAGGCCGTCCTTGCGGGTTTGTTCAGCAGAACAAGCCTGATGAACTCCATAGCCGACATTTTAAGCCCGGAAGATTTTTATTTGCCCGCGCACCAGGTTATTTTTGCCGCCATCCTGGATCTGTATTCCAAAAACGCGCCCATTGATCTTGTAAGCTGCGCGGAAACCCTGAAAGATAAAAACGATCTCGAAACAGCTGGCGGCGCGGTCTATCTTGGCCAATTGGCCCAATCCGTGGTCGAAGGCGCCAATGCGGAATACTACGCTGGCATTGTGCGCCAGAAAGCAATGCAGCGATCCCTTATCGAGGCCTGCGCCAAAATTATCGGCAACAGTTTCGATTCCGCTGTCGGGCTTGATGAATTGCTCGATCAATCCGAACAGGCCGTGTTTTCAATTTCAAAACGCACGGCCGGCAATGGCTTTTCGGCAGGACGGGAACTCGTGGAAAAGGTATTTGAAAACCTTTCCCGCCTTGCGGATGCCCGCGACGTAGTAACCGGCGTTACAACAGGCTACAAGCGCCTGGACGCGATGACAGCCGGCCTGCAGCCTTCGGACCTGATCATCGTGGCAGCCAGGCCAAGTATGGGCAAGACGGCCTTTGCCATGTGCATGGCCATGAACGCGGCCATCATGCAGGATATTCCCGTGGCAGTCTATTCGCTGGAAATGAGCAAGGAACAGCTTATGCAGCGCATGCTGGCCGCCTGGGGCAAGGTGGATCTTTCCCGGTTGCGCCGGCCATCCCTGCTGGATGACAATGACTGGCAGAATTTGTACCAGGCTGCGGATGTCGTCTCGCGCGCGCCAATCTATATCGACGATTCGCCAGGCCTTTCCACCCTCGAACTGCGCAGCCGCTCCAGAAGGCTGCAAACGGAAAAAGGCCTGGGACTCGTTGTTGTGGATTATCTTCAGTTAATGCGCACAAGCCGCAAGACAGATTCCCGCGAACTGGAAATATCGGATATCTCACGCTCTCTCAAGGGACTGGCCAAGGAATTGAATATTCCCGTCGTCGCGCTTTCGCAGCTCAACCGCAAGGTTGAGGAGCGCGCGCGGGAGGACAAACGCCCCATGCTGTCGGATTTGCGTGAATCCGGCGCTATCGAGCAGGATGCCGATGTCATCATGTTTATTTACAGGGAAGACGTTTACAAATACAAAAAACCGTCCGAACGCCCCACAGAGGGACTGGCGGAAATCATTATCGGCAAGCAGCGCAACGGGCCTGTTGGCGTTGCCGAACTGGTCTATGTTTCGCCCTATACATATTTTGCGAACATGGCGCCCGACTGGATGCCGGAACCTTCCGAACAGGGCGGATAAAATAAACGCGGAAGCGGATATTGAAAACAATCCGCGCCTTGAGCTCATATCAATGTGAAAAAGCCCCGGCAATCTTGCCGGGGCTTTTCTCTCATCCATTAAAAATTTGCAGGATTATCGGCGGGGCGCAGGCTTGTGCGGTCCCCTTGGCTCCATGCTGTAGCGGTAGACTTCGCTGATTTCCTTGTCATAGCCGGGATAGAAGCCCTTGCCCATGCCAAGAACAATGCGGGCGCCGCGATTCATCAGGACCATCAGGTCGCCGGTTACCGGATCCTGGCAAAGACCCTCGATTTCGCCCTGCTTGATGGCTTCGTCAAGAGTCTTTTCCAGAACAACGGGGGCATTGGTGGCGGAGCTTACTTCCACGCGATAAACGTGGTCGGGCTCGTTGTCATCGGCTGTGCCGTCATCGGCTGTGACAAAAAGGTCGCCATTGACCCAGTAAACGCCCTGCACCCACTGCGGCACGGGCTGCAGATGAATCTTGCGCAGGTATTTGCCGTTGATGTCGTATTCATAGAGATAACGGCCGGATTCTTCGCCCACCCAGGAGCACATCCAGACTGTCTTTTTTACCGGGTCAACGGTAATGCCTGAAACTTCTTCCTGGCCGGATTTGGGCTCAAAGGCAAAGGAGCGTTTCAGCTTCAGGGTTTCGGCGTCATGCACCGCAATCTGTATATCCTTGCCCACGCCATCCATGAAGTTTTCGGCGCTGACATAGATTTCTCCGTTGAAGACGTCAATGTCGCCAATGTGGTTGGAGGCAATGGGATAGCCTTCGAAAGGATTGTTATTCTGTTTCACCAGCTTGCCGTCCATGTCGTATTTATAGAGGGCCTTGCTGCCGCTGACATAAATGAACTTGCCGTCGCAAGCCACGCCCTGGCGTCCCGCAACCGGAAAAACGCTTTTGAGCTTGTAGGTATATTTGGGTCCGGGAACTTTCGGACCGTTCACAGGGGCCGACACCGCGTTTTGCGGCAGGGTAATGGCGGCTGCCAGCAATAAGGCGGCCAGAACAAAAAGTTTGCGCATGGTGACTCCTTGAGGTTTGAAAAATACTTTGTATCCACTCTATCGCCAATCCGGATCAAGTCAAGGATTACTG
>VSMX01000210.1 GCA_009773975.1 Desulfovibrio sp.
GCCAAAGCTTGTCCAGAAGCCCGGGCAGCCCTGCCCGCCCGATGCCAGCCTCATTCTTTTGCCCGGCGAGCGTTATGTCAGCCGGGGCGCCCACAAGCTGATTACCCTTCTCGATGGCTTCAATCTTGATGTGAAAGACAAGGTTTGCCTGGATGCCGGCGCATCCACCGGCGGCTTTACGGATTGCCTGCTGCAGCGTGGCGCAGCCCGGGTCTATGCCGTGGATGTGGGCAAGAACCAGCTGCATGAAAAATTGCGCGCGGATAAACGTGTGATCAGCCATGAGGGCGTCAATTTGCGTTATGCCCCGCCGGACCTGATACCCGAGCCTGTTGAATTTTTGACCGGCGATCTTTCCTTTATTTCCCTCACGCTTGTTTTGCCGGCCTGTATGCCCTGGCTTGCCCCGCGGGCCTTGCTTGCCCTGCTCGTCAAGCCCCAGTTCGAACTGGGGCCCAAATTTGTCGTAAAGGGAGTTGTGCGCGATGTTAAAGCGCAAAAACAGGCCGTGGAAAAGATCAGGGCCTTTTGCATAAATGAGCTTGGCCTGGAGTTCCGGGGCGTGCTCCCGGCCGCAATCAAGGGGCCGAAGGGCAATCAGGAATATATGGCGCTGTTCAGGGCAATCGAATGAAGCAGTTTGCGGGGCTCTGCCCAGCGCCCCGTCGGGGGCCAAGGGCCATCGCTGCTGTCGATGCCCGTAATGCCTTGGCGGCCAAGTGGAATGCTATATGATGCCGTTTTCTTTATGTCAAAAAAATTTCAAGATCAACTATGTTCACAGCATCCATGCTAATTCCGTTTTGCAAAAAATATACTGTAATGATTTTTTCCCTGAAAGAATATTTCCAGCAGAAATAATCTTTACATTTATCAGGGACAGCTTTTTCAAGGCTAATTCTGTTTATCAGCGCGCGCCGCAATTTCGCATTTTCTTCAGGAAACTCCTGTTCAAGCTTCACGCGCGCCAGATCTGAAAAAACCACTCTACGGGCAGACATTGGCGTAATCCTCTTGCCACTTCTCCTCTGAATATTTTTTTACCGAAGCCGCCTGCTCATTGCTATAGACTGGCTGAAACTGATAAAGATCCAGGGGCATTTCGTCGCTGTCTTCAAGCGAAGCCCAGATGCTGTCATGGGACAGATCGCTTATGCCATGCGCGTCGATATATAGATATTTTCTTATCTGTCCGTCGATAATGGAGATTTCTTCCCCTGAAAAAATTTTTTCGATCTCGACTTCCTGCAAGGCTTTATATCTGTAAATCTTTCGTCCGGACTCATCATTAGTGATTTCCTGAATTTTTCCCTCGCGGACAAGCTCCTCGCGCATTAAATGCGCGTTCAGCACAACTGGCCCAAAACATTGGCGAATATAAGTGTTGCCGGTAAGAGGATGGCCGGTTTTATACATTGTCTCTATCTCGCTGAACCAGCAAATTTTGTTTAGCTTAATGCGTCCGGAATATTCGGCCGGTATTTTCTGACAGATATACTGCATCAATGCCTTGCTTTTTTCTTTGGATGAGTGTGCCATTTTGCCCTCCGCCCTGAATAAATAACAATCAATGCCCGTATTGACAAGCTTTGACGCGGCTGGCCGATTGTAAGGCCCTGGCTGCTTCCCTAATAAAAGCCGCCGCATCTTTCAAAAGAAGCGGCGGCCAAATAGCTTATGTTTTACTATTTACATATTTATGAAGCAAAAACCGAAGCGGGTAGTGTCCAGAATTTTTCGCACTTTCCGTGGATGCAGCTCGGTGTTTTTAGTAATGCTTTCCATATGAAATTTTTCCCAGAGCCGCGTCGCCGTTCCAAAATGCGGCAGCCTGGCTCATGGTGATCAAGGCCGCGCTTGCGCGCCTGCGAAGCAGGTTGCCTTGACCGCCATGAGCGGCTGTCGCAAAAAAGGAACAATACCGGTACTGGGAGATTTCCATTGCTGTGTTTCCTTCCTTAACTTCATTTGTTTTCTTCCATTTTTTTCATCCTCATATAACGTTCAGTGCCCCATTTCTGGACTGCAACATATCGTAGCCTTGCACAAACCAGCATCAGGGAGAATGTCCATCCGGAAAACTGCCCACTACATTGGTGCGCCTCCTGATTTCCCGGTTCAGACGCTCAAGCGGATTATTTGTACGAATATTTCGCCAATGCTCTGATGGAAAATCATAATACGACAATGTTTCCTCAATGCCGCTTTCCAAAATCTGGGCGGCATTACCAGGACGTTCTTTTCGTAATTTGACAGTTATGGACGAGGTCTTTTGTCGTGCAGCATCCTTGTCTTCCTGCGCATGGATGGCTTTTTGCATCCTGGACACTTCCTTGACCTTGCCTTTGGGAACTGCATTCAACACATTTCTATAAAAAAATGAACTACACATCTTTGCCATTTGGCGTCAGGATAAAACTCCCAGAAAGTCTCTACAAGCCCGAGGCTTTTGTCCGGAAAAAGCAGATTTATCTTTTTCAGTCCGCGGCTTTTCTGGTATCTGAAAAAATTACGCCAGCTTTCGCTATCTTCTCTTGAGCCTTCCGCTACCCCTAAAATTTCCCGATAACCTTCCTGATTAACACCAATGGCGACAAGAACAGAAATAGATTGTACTTCTCCTCCCCAGCAACGCTTCAACCATATCCTGTCAACAAATATATATGGATATCACGGATGCAGAGGACGATTACGCCATTCCTCAATTTGGGCGTATATCCTTTGATTCAAATTCTAGAGGTCATCCCATAATCAAAATGGGTAAGTTTTAGAATTTGTCTGGACAGATTGGGAATTGATGGTTTTATAT
>VSMX01000211.1 GCA_009773975.1 Desulfovibrio sp.
TAAGGACAAGAGATGAGATTTTCCGATTGTTACATTCCAACATTAAAAGAAACTCCGGCTGATGCAGAAGTTATTAGCCACAAACTGCTTTTGAGAGCTGGCATGATTCGCAAGCTCACTTCTGGGCTCTATATTTATCTTCCTCTTGGTTTGCGGGCTATCGAAAAAGTTTCACAGATTGTAAAAGAGGAAATGAATTATTCAGGCTTTAATGAATTGCTTATGCCAATGGTGCAACCAGCAGATTTGTGGAAAGAATCGGGGCGCTGGGATCATTTTGGCAAGGAACTTTTGCGGTTTAAAGACCGCAATGGGCGCGATTATTGTCTTGGCCCCACTCATGAAGAAGTAATTACAGATCTTGTGCGCGATGAAGTGCGTTCGTATCGTCAATTGCCAGTGCGTTTGTATCAGATACAAACCAAGTTCCGGGATGAAATTCGTCCCCGTTTTGGGCTGATGCGTGGCCGGGAATTTCTTATGAAAGACGCATATTCCTTTGACGCTGATTTTTCATCGGCCGAAATCAGTTACAAATTGGTGTATGACGCATATTGCAGAATTTTTACACGCCTTGGACTAAAATATAGAGCCGTGGAAGCGGATACTGGTTCCATTGGCGGCAATTTCTCACATGAATTCATGATTCTTGCCGAAGCTGGTGAAGACACTATTGTTGTTTGCAAGAATTGTGATTACGCATCGAATATTGAAAGAGCGGAAATAGCGTGGGACGGGGAACAATGTACGGATGCGTGCCCCGCAATTTGCAAGGTATCCACGCCAGGCGCGCATACCGTTTCGGAAGTTGCGGCTATGCTTGATGTGCCAGAAGCTTCGGTGATCAAGACAATGTTATACATGGTCGATGATCAACCGGTCGGCATTCTTGTAAGGGGCGACCGCCAGGTAAACGAAATTAAACTCAGAACAATGCTCAAGGCAATGAAAGTTGAGCTGGCATCGGCGGCTCAAGTCGAAGCAGTAACAATGGCTCCTCTCGGATTTGCTGGTCCAGTTGGGTTAAATATACCGATTTATGCTGATGCGGAATTAAAAGGCGCAACTGATTACGTTACTGGGGCCAATGAAGGTGATGTGCATTTGCTTCATGTCGATTTAATCAGGGATGTAAAAATTACTGCCTGGGGAGATTTAAGAGAAATCACTGTCCATGATAAATGCCCTCGTTGCGAAAGCGAAATTGAACTGACAAAGGGAATCGAAGCTGGCCATATTTTCATGCTTGGCGTGAAATATAGTGATGCCCTGAATGCAGTTTTTCTTGACGAGACGGGCAAGGAAAAAATGATGATCATGGGGTGTTACGGCATAGGCATTTCACGAGTTGTAGCAGCAGCAATAGAACAGAACAATGATGAGGCCGGTATTATTTTCCCCCCTGCAATTGCACCTGTAACTTGCATATTACTGAATCTTGATCCCAAAAACAGTGATGTTAGTGAAAAAGTTGAGCAGCTTTATGATATTTTAAAAAAAATGAATATGGATGTTTTGCTTGATGACAGGGAAGAAAGGCCGGGGATCAAATTCAAGGATGCTGACCTGATAGGAGCACCCATCCAGCTGGTATTGGGTATGAAAGGATTGTCGAAAGGAGTGATAGAAGCAAAAGACAGAAGAACTGGAGAAAAAGTTGAGCTTCATCTTGAAAGTTTCAAACAGGATTTTGAAACCTGGGCTGCCAATGTAAAACGTGGTTGGCAGAATCGGGTATAAACAATATGGAAACTGCTTTTTCCGCAACCAACATATTAACTGTAACTGATTTGACAGAAAAGCTGCGGAACAATCTTGAAAAAGAGTTCCCATTTGTCTGGGTTCAGGGAGAGGTCACCAACCTTGCCAAACCTGGCTCAGGACACTTGTATTTTGCTCTAAAAGACAGGGAATCACAGCTTCAATGCGTCTGGTTTCGCCACAAGCATAGAACTTATGCCCAAAATTCTTTTGACCCGTTGACAGGAGAAGTTTTTCAAGAATACCGGCCATCTTTGGCAGATAGTATTTGTAATGGCAAAGAAATTTTATGCGCGGGCAAGATTGGCATTTATGCCCCCAAGGGTCAATATCAACTTGTGGTTGAAATGGCAGAATATGCCGGTGAAGGAAAACTGGCATTGGAACTGGAAGAAAAAAAGAAACAATTGGCAGCAAAAGGATATTTTTCCAACGAACATAAAAAGAAAATTCCCAAAAATCCGCAAAGAGTTGTTCTAATTACATCTCCCCATGGAGCTGCAATACATGACTTTTTGGAATTGGCCAATTCAAGAGGATATTTCAGTAAAATTCGCCTGATACCTGTTGCCGTGCAGGGCGATGAGGCCGCAGGCCAGATAATTGAGGCCATCGAAGTTGCCAATTCAACAGATTGGGCCCAGGTTATTGTTATTGTTCGGGGTGGTGGGTCTTTGGAAGATCTGTGGGCATTTAATGATGAAAAACTGGTTCAGGCAATTTATGATTCCAAAATTCCCATAGTAAGCGGTATAGGGCACGAAATAGATGTCAGCATAACTGACCTCGTTGCGGATTTGCGTGCGGCCACCCCATCACATGCGGCACAGCTTTTGTGGTCAGAAAAAAGTGAATTATGGCAAAAGATTGATGATAATGAGCGGCTGCTTCACATAGTTTATAAAAAGATTATTGATAAACAGGACAACTATTTTTCATTACACAATAAAAATCTCGAATTATTTTCGCCAATTAAAAAGATTTCTGATAAGGAGCAAAAACTATATGCAGAATTTGCCAATCTCAATTC
>VSMX01000212.1 GCA_009773975.1 Desulfovibrio sp.
GTCCCAGGGTGCCCAATGTTCCTTTGCCGACATCTCGGCGCAAGGGGGAAAGGAGCGTGAAAAAATTTTTTCTGGCTTTCATGGATCACTTTGAAAGCTATTTGTGCCAGTTTTTGCTGGTTTTCTTTGTAGTTGTCGTTTTTATCCAGATCATCCTGCGCTTTCTGGACGCTTCGCTCCCCTGGACCGAGGAAATTGCACGATTCGCATTTCTGTGGTTCATTCTTTTCGGAGCATGTTATGCCACGCGTTTGTGCGCGCTTAACCGCGTTACCCTCCAATTTATGAAGGCGCCCAAATGGGTTGGCAATCTCGCCCTCTTTGTCAGCGACATGATCTGGCTGGTTTTCAGCCTTATTTTGGCCTGGGAAGGCTACAAGGCCGTATTGGATCTTGTTGAATTTCCATACGCCACGCCAGCGTTGGACTGGGATATGGGACTTGTTTACCTGGTATTTCCATTAAGTTTTCTTTTGATGGCCATCAGGATTATCCAGGTGAATTATATCAAGTTTGTGCTCAAGCAGGAAATTGCCGACCCGGATCAAGAAGCCGTGAAGGAAAGCCAGAATGCCCTGCTGAGCGATGACAGGGAAGGAGGGCAACGCTGATGACACCACTTGGCATAGGCGGAATGCTTTTCCTGATATTTTTCCTGCTACTTCTTGTAGGTTGCCCAATCATGGTGGCCCTTGGCGTGGGCACCATGGCCTGTTTCTTAATCCTTGACATTGACCTTTCAATGATGATTGAAAGGGCTTTCGCCTCTCTCACAGCCTTTCCGCTCATGGCCCTGCCGGCCTTTGTGCTTGCCGGCGCCCTGATGGAGGCTTCCGGCATATCGCGAAGGCTTGTCGCCGTGGCCGAGGCCTTTGTCGGACCAATCCCCGGCGGTCTAGCCATTTCAACGGTTCTGTCCTGCGTCTTTTTCGGCGCCATATCCGGTTCTGGCCCTGCCACAACTGCGGCTGTCGGCATGCTGATGATTCCGGCAATGACCAAACGTGGCTACAATACGGCATACGCTGCGGCAACAACGGCCACGGCTGGCGGCATCGGCATCATCATCCCTCCCAGCATTCCCATGGTTATCTACGGCGTAACCGGACAGGTGAGTATTTCCAAGATGTTCATGGCCGGCTTCATTCCAGGCTTTCTAATAGCATTTTCGCTTTGCGTACTGCATTTCCTCAAGTGCCGCAGGCTTGGTCTTGGCGGCGAAAAATGGTCTCTCAGGCATCTTCTGCACACTGTAAAGGATGGCTTTTGGTCCATTCTGGCCCCGCTGATTATTCTGGGCGGAATATACGCAGGACTTTTCACGCCGACAGAAGCGGCCATCGTGGCCATTTTCTATACGCTTTTCGTAGGTATTTTCATACACCGCGAACTGAAATTCAAAGCTTTCATGTCTTCCCTGAACACAACTTCCTGGCTGACCGGCCGTGTGCTTGTGCTGGTTTTTACTGCCACAGCCTTCGGCTATCTGCTGACGGCCTATCGCATTCCCGTTGAACTTGCAAATATGATACTTGGCCTGACAGACAATGTGTACATGGTCTGGGCCATGGTTGTCGGTCTGCTCATTTTCCTCGGGATGTTCATGGAGACGTTGGCCATAATCATGCTGGTAACACCGGTGCTTTTGCCGATCATGACCGCTTTCGGCGTTGACCCGATCCACTTCGGCCTGATCCTGATCTGCTGTTGCGGCATCGGTTTTTCCACGCCGCCTCTTGGCGAAAACATGTTCATTGCTTCGGGCATCAGCAACCAGTCGCTGGAGATCATTTCGCTCAAGGCCTTGCCAATGGTTTGCGCAAATCTTTTGGCCATTGTCATTCTGGTGGTCTTCCCCGGAATTGTGATGTGGCTGCCAAACATGATGAACGTGGCCGCGCCGTAGTTTGCGGTTTATTGAAAAACAATACAGCGAGGTAAAAATGATTGCCAGAATAAAATTGCTGTTACCGATATTCTTTCTTCTTGCCATCATGGCTCAGCCTGCCATGTCAGCGCAAAAAACTGGCGCTCCCGTCCAGAAAGCCCCTGAAAACAACGGGAAGCCCATGGTTTTGGACATGGTCATGGGCGATCCGGAAGATTCTGAAATGGGAATTCTGGGCATTGCCTTCAAAAATTATATTTCACAGGCCAGCAAGGGGCAGCTTGAAATTCAGTTGGCCTATAGCGGCGGCCTGGATGCCGACGAAGCCTATCAATTCCACAGGGTTCAAACCGGCAAGATCGACATGGCCCTTGGCGGCATTGGCAATCTTGTGCCGATGGTGCGCAACCTTGGGGTTGTTACGCTGCCATATCTGTTTCCCGACCAGAATGCGGTGGTAAGAGGGACAACAGGCAAGGCCGCAATGCTGCTTGACTCCTACGCCGAAAAGGCTGGCCTTAAAATTCTTGCCTGGACCTATTACGGCTATCGTTATATTTCAAACAGCCGACGTCCCATTAAAAGTCTGGAAGATATGCGCGGCCTGAAATTCCGTGTGCCGCAAAGCCTTGAAATGATTCGAACGTACAGGGCATTTGGCGGCATTCCCATGCCCCTTGCCTGGCCAATGACGAGAAGCGCGTTGAAAAACAATCTTGTTGACGGCCAATGCTACGACTACAGCGGCTTCAGGGCCATGAAATTCCAGGATGTGGGCCAGAAATACATTACCGAAATCCATTATATTTACAATCTGCAACCGCTTGTGATGAATATTAAAATTTTTGAAAAACTTGGCGACGAAGACCGGAAAATCCTC
>VSMX01000213.1:0-723 GCA_009773975.1 Desulfovibrio sp.
GGCCAGGAAAAAAAGCAGGAAACAATTGCAGCCACCGCTGCCAGGTCTGCCGATAGTCCGGCGGCAAAATCCACCACGGGTGAAGAAGAGTCCAATAAAGGCAAGACGGAAGGGGAGAACGCCGGGCCAGAAAGACGACGCCCGGGCAAGCCACGGCCTGCGGTTCGTTCCGGCTTGAATCAGGCACCTGTCCAGGTGGAATGGGTTGGCGAGCCGATGCCAATTCAGCCCAAAAACAGGGCCGGGGCAAACGAACCAGCGGAAGAAGCCAGAAATGCCGCCAGCCATGCTGATGCGGGCTTTGGAAAAGGCGCAGGCCATGCAAGCGGAAACCATGCGGAAAATGGCTCAAGATTGGCGGCCCACCCGGGGCAGGGCGGCAAGCATCAGGCAATCCCCGTAAGCCCGCAAGCGGAAAGCGGCGTTTACCCTGTCCAGGACAAGCAGGAATCGAACAATCTGATTGCGGATTTCATGAGCAAAACCATTTCCCAGGTATCATCGACTTTGGAAAGGCTGACCAGGGGCGGCAAGGCTGGGGAAAAACCGGCAAAGCCTTTCGAGCAGAGCCTCGCAGCGAGGCCGGCAGCCGCGCCGCAAGGCGCAAGACCGCAGCCCGCCGCGAACCACGGGGCGGCGAAGGCGCATCCGGTTGAACAGAAAATCGGGCAGGCCCCGGAACCTGTTCGGGAAGAGCCCCGGATTGATCCTGCAATTTTGCGC
>VSMX01000213.1:733-2767 GCA_009773975.1 Desulfovibrio sp.
AGGATGCCAAAAAGGCTTTTGCCATGCGCAATTGCCAGGCTGTTGCGGATTGCGCGACCCGGATTTCGGAAGAATCCGACAAATTCGGCCTGCGCGTTCTTTCCAGAATGGCCATGTGCGTGGTCAGGGCCGGCCGCCACGGGGATTTGCAGGCCGTGAGTGATCTGCTGCCCGATCTGGTGGCCGCGGTGGAGAGGAACAAGGTTACCTTGACCCAAATTAAATAAGTTTCAGATGTCTTTGACGCGCAAGCCGCCATTATAATGCCATGGACTTGCGTGAAAAGCATAACCGTGCCAATATCGGGCTGTTGGCTGCAGATGGCTCGCAATACAAATATATAAATGAATACCGGAGGCCAGATGTACAAGAAGGTTCTTTTGCCGATAAGAGACAATTCCGATCCCGCCATAAACCAGAAAGTGCTGGAAAAGGGCAGGCAGGTTTGCGATGGCGAACTGGTCATCCTGCATGTTACAGAACCTGTTGTCCAGACTGTGGGCGGTGAAAACCGCCTGGAGGTGGAAAGCGAAATCAAGAACAAGGCCATGTATGTGGTTGCCCCGATTGTGCATGAACTGGAAAAGGACAATGTGCCTTTTCATTTGCGCCTCGTGCCGGGCACGATAGCCGAAACCATTGTCCGGGTAGCTGATGATGAAAAGGCCGACTTGATCATAATGTACACCGATGGCGCTGACAATCTGGGCGATCTTTTTCTGGGGACGATTACCGAGCGCGTGCTGAGGGACACAGGGACTGACCTTTTGGCCCTGCGCGGCAAATAAAAACAATTTTCCCATTGTCGGGATTTTGCGGCGGGATACGGCCTGCCGCAATTTTTTACATCCAGCAACCGGTTGCCATGCCCTACCTCGAAATCGTCGTTATCGTCTCAATTCATCTGGTTTCCCTGTATTTTGCCGGCCGCGCGCTTCTTGCAAAGCGAGACCCGCGTTCCGCTCTTGGCTGGACAGCCGCGCTTGTTTTCATGCCTGTTATCGGTCTTCTCCTTTACCTGCTTTTTGGCATAAGCCGGGCGGAAAGCAGGGCAGAGAAGATAATGCGGCGGGAAGCCGCCTTTGACCGCAAATATTTCATCTTTCAGGCCTGCCATGTCATGCCGGGCGCGGAGGGCAGGGAAACGCACGTTCTGGCCGGCCTGGGGCGCAGGCTGACCGGCCTTGCCCTTTGCCCGGGCAACAGCGTTCTGGGGCTGCACAATGGCGACGAGGCTTATCCGGCCATGCTGGAGGCCATAGACAAGGCCGAAAGCCATGTTTTTTTGAGCACTTACATTTTCAATGCGGGCGAGGTGGCGGACAAGTTCATTGCTGCGCTGACCAGGGCCATGCGCCGGGGTGTGGATGTGCGTGTGCTGGTGGATGGCTACGGCACATTTTATTCGATCAAAAAACCCTGGAAGATGCTTGCCAGCGAAGGGGTAAAAACCGCGCGTTTCAGGCCGCTCACGCTTTTTCCTCCCAATCTGGGCATCAATTTGCGCAGCCACCGCAAGGTGCTGGTTTGCGATGGCACAGGTTTTACAGGCGGTCTCAATATTGCGGACGGCAATGTTTCCTGCCTGGCCAAAAAGGAGGGCATAAAGGCCATCCATGATATGCATTTTCGCTTTGAGGGGCCTGTAGTCAGCCAGCTGCGGGGCGCCTTTTTGCTCAACTGGGCCTTTTGCACCAATCGCTATACGCCCCCGCCGCCGTGGCGGGAAGCGGCGGCAGGCGACTCCGCCTGCCGGGTGGTTGTTGACGGCCCGGGAAACGATGCGGACGTGCTTGACGACCTGATCAGCGGCGCGGTCAATATCGCCCAAAGCCATGTGCGCATCATGACGCCCTATTTCCTGCCCTCCGACGGACTGATGGCCGCCCTGCGTTCGGCTGCGCAGCGTGGCGTATCTGTCTGGATTGTGCTGCCTGGCAAAAACAATTTGCCTTTCATGACATGGGCCACAATGCGCCTTTTACCGCGCCTGCTGGCAGCGGGAGCGCGTGTCTGGATGCAACCCCCCCCTTT
>VSMX01000214.1 GCA_009773975.1 Desulfovibrio sp.
CGCTCCCATCCGCATCTGATTCAGGCCTGTTTTGCGCAAGCAGGATGTGTTTAAATATAAAATAGATGATCAGTAATATATAACAAAAATTTCACAATTGGAGTAATGCCATGCGCATGACATTGACTCACAAGTTTGTCGGCTCATTGCTGATTGCATTGAGCATCTGCGCTCTTGTGGTATTGTGGGTTTCCATCCATTTCATGAAAGAACCCCTGGAAGAGGAACTCGACAACAATATCCGGGCCCTGCAAAACGTGGTTCGGACAGCCAATGACCAGACTGCCTCACGTTTTGCGCAGAGCGCAATGCTTGTCTCGAACGACGAGGCCCTGGCGCGGGCCATCCGCGACCGCAACCACGAGGAAGTGATGCGGCTTTCACAACGGGCCATGAAGGAATCCGGCTCGGACTTCATGACGGTGACGGACGAAAAGGGCACGGTAGTTGGCCGCGGCCATTCCAAAAAATTCAAGGATAGCGTGCTCAACCAGGAAACCGTGGTCAAGGCCCTTGAGGGAACGCCCGCAGCCGCCATCGTGGCCGGCACTGTCGTGCCTTTCACAATTCGTGCCAGCCAGCCCGTCAAACTGGACGGCAAGCTTGTCGGCACCCTGTCAATCGGCACTTCGCTCGTTACTCCCCCATATCTTGACTGGCTCAAAAATATGACCGGCAGGGACATAACCATCTACAAGGGCAACGAACGCGTCATGACCACAATCATGAAGGACGGCCAGCGGATTGTGGGCACAAAACTTGATGATCCCGCATCGAAAACCTTGTCCTCAAGGAAGGCAAAACGCATTTTACCGAAAACACGATCAACGGGGAGAATTACAAATCCGCCTACTGGCCAATGCGCACGGCGGACGGCGCGATTGCCGGCATGTGGTTTGTGGGCGCGCCGATTTCGGCTTTGCGCCAACATGAAAACGCGGCCATATACAAGACAGTTTTTGTTACTCTTGGCGTTCTGCTTGCCCTGCTTTTGCTTTCGCTGCTCGTCGGCCTGAAAATCAGCGCGCCGGTCCGCAAGATCACCGCCTATGTCATGGACGTGTCGGAAGGGAAGAAGGATCCGCGGCTGGATGTTCACAGCCATGACGACATGGGCGAACTGGCTGAGGCGTTGCGTGAAATGGTCGGCAAACAGGATCGCCTGGCCCTCGAAAACGAGGAAAGGGCAAAGGCGGCCCAAAGGCAGGCCGAGGAAGCCAAACAGCTTGAGCAGCAGGCCCGCGTTGCCCATCAGGAGGCCATCCAGGCCCAGCACAAGGGAATGGCCGATGCCGCGGGCAGAATTGAAACCGTGGTCAGCAACCTGAACGACGCAATCAACAGGATAGCCGCCCAGGTGGAAGATTCCGACACAGCCCTGCGCGACGCGGCCAATCACCTGGCAAGCACCTCCACGGCCATGGAAGAACTGAACACCACAGTGAACGAGGTGGCCAGAAACGTGAGCCAGGCGGCCAATATTTCCGCCGCCGCCCGCTCCCGGGCCGCGGAAGGCTCCGATGTTGTCATGCAGTCGGTCAATGGCATGAAAACTGTTCACGACCAGTCCATGACCCTCAAGGAAGACATGGAAACCCTGGCCGAACATGCCCGCTCCATTGACAAGATCATGAGCGTTATCTCCGATATCGCGGACCAGACCAACCTGCTTGCGCTCAATGCGGCCATCGAGGCGGCGCGCGCGGGGGAAGCGGGACGCGGTTTCGCGGTTGTGGCCGATGAGGTCCGTAAACTGGCCGAAAAGACAATGACCTCCACCACAGAAGTTGGCAGCGCGATCCAGGCCATCCAGCAAAGCGCGGGCAAGAGCGCCCAGCAGGTTGACCGGGCCGTGCGGCATATTGCCCAGGCCAATGAATTCTCCAATCATTCCGGCGAAATGCTCAAGGAAATTTTGCAGATGGTGGAGCAGACGGCAGACGAGGTTCGCTCAATTGCCACGGCCAGCGACGAACAGGCGGCCACAAGCGAGGAAATCACCAGGTCGATCAACGAGGTCAACGATATCACTGCTTCGACCTCCAGCGCCATGGAAGTTGTGGCCAACGGTCTGGAGACCCTGCGCGCCCGTTCCCGCGAGCTTGTGCAGCTTGTCGGGGAAATGAAAAGATCCTGAAGGCCCGGGTAATATGGGGCCTGTCAAAACTGATTGCCGGCCTCATAAATTAGATAAAGGGAACCCCGGAGTTGCCCTGCCAAGACAATTCCGGGGCTGGCACGGCGCGGTTGACGCCTCCCATGCCCCGACTACCAACAGCGGATCATTTTTTACGGCCTCGGCTCTTCTTTCGTCATATTGAGCCGAGGTCAACTTTTAGCTGGCGTTAGAGCATTTATGCAATGAAATTGCGCAAATTCTCTAACGCGACGTTGTCTGCAAAGGAGCGCGCGAGAATATCCCGAGGCAAAATTGCTTTGCCGTCAAGAGATATTCTAATGCGTAAAATGCTCGCCAGCTTTTATTCTTCGATATTTCCCTGTCCAATTAATAGCCACATCCACCTTTTCCAGTTCCCTTTTCCGAACCGTTTTTCCATTCTCTCATCCCTGCCGGCGCGTCAGCCGGCAATTTGCATATTTCATGCATCTATTGATGTGGGATTCGGAACGGGGAATTCCTTTTGTAAAAAAACAATACAGCCAACCCCGGGAGCCATATTTGAAAACGAAGATTTTTTAAAAATTTTAAAAAATTTTCCTGTTATTTTCAATAATTAGATTAAATCTTGTGTTTT
>VSMX01000215.1 GCA_009773975.1 Desulfovibrio sp.
GGCCAGGACAAGCGAAAATATTAACAGGCAGAAACGCATCTTGACCTCCGAAAATGAAATTTTCCTGCTGGCTGCAAGGTAACACGAAATTTTTAATCGTAGCAATACCCCCGGGCCCATAATTTTGCAAAAATTTTTTCAAAACGGAAAAAGCAATGCCTGAACGCGCGGAAATATTGCATTTGCTGTGTGATGAGCCTGCCGGGAGTTTGCGGCAAGAGGCCGAAAAAATAACTCTGGCCCAAAAAGGCAGCCATGTATTTGTGCGCGGCCTGCTGGAATTTTCCAACCGCTGCAAACGAAATTGCCTCTATTGCGGCTTGCGGGCGCAAAATTCCACAATTCGCCGCTATCTCCTGCCTCAGGAGGCCATCATCGCCTCGTCCGAAATGGCTGTCGCGGCTGGCGCAGATACCGTGGTTCTGCAGGCGGGGGAAGGCTGTTTTGATGCCGGCTGGCTGGCCGACATTGTGCGCGAGATCACCTCGCGCCTGGGAGTTCCCGTTACCCTGAGCGTGGGGGAGTGCGCGAGGGGGGATTACGAATTATGGCGCAAGGCTGGCGCGAATCGTTATCTTTTGCGCCATGAAACTTCTGACGCGGCCCTTTATGCGAAGCTGCATCCTGGCTATTCGCTTGAAAACAGGCTGAAATGCCTGCGCGTCCTGAGCAGTCTGGGCTATGAGGTCGGTTCCGGTTTCATGGTGGGCTTGCCCGGGCAAAGCCTTGAATCAATAGCCGATGATATCCTGCTCTGCCGCAAGCTGAATGTCGATATGGCCGGAATAGGCCCGTTCATTCCCCAGGGGGGGACGCCCCTGGCCGCTGGGCAGGGCGGAAGCGCGGATCTGGCCCTGCGGGCGGTCGCCGCCCTGCGTATTGCCCATCCGCGCGTAAACCAGCCGGCCACGACAGCCCTGGCCAGCCTTGACCCGGCGCGGGGCCAGGCAGAGGGCCTGAGATGGGGCGCAAACGTGCTTATGGCAAGCTTTACGCCCCCTGACGCCGCAAAAGATTACCGCATCTATGACAATAAATGCCGGGTGAACATGCAGGACGCTGCCAGGGCTATCGAGGAGGCCGGCAGGACGCACATCTTGAAGAATATCTGAAGCTGTTTTCACATAGTGAATTTTGTTATCTCGCAAGGAAGATGAGTAAATTGTGAAGGGAGTGTACTTTTATGGTACTCTACCGGAATAGTTTACGAAATCCGACGCAGCCGTTGCCGCTGAAAGCGGCTTGCGAATGCGGGGTGCCGGTTGCGCGGCATGACGCAGCGAGAGGACAAAATGCGAATGTGAAGACTGCTTATTATTTTTTGGCCCGCGTAAAATCCAAACTCATGCCTTCGCCGACAAGCACAAGCTTGTTCCTGCCTTCCAGGGTCAGCACGATCTGGCTTTTGGTTCCGTCTTCCCCCTGCATATCCAGGGTTACGGAATTGCCTTCCGCTTTCATGGATTCGATTTTTTCGGTATGCGTCATGACAACTTCGTCGCCGTCATATTTGGTCAGGGTGCCCGTTTTGGCCTTTGTATCCACGGTTAAAAGCACCTTGAAATACTTGCCCGCGTCGTCGGATTGCCAGGTGCCGTTGATTCTTTCCGCAATGTCTCCGCCATCGCAGGCTGCAAGCATCAGGGCCAGGATAAGCATCGGAATGGCAAGGTTTGTCCTGGTCATTATATTTTCCTCCAAAAATGATTGTAATACTATTTTTTGCGGATAAAAACCGGCGCGGGATGCCATTCGCGCCAGACAAGGCCGAGGCCGGCTTTCAGCAAATCGATTTTTTGATCCTTGAAAATTGCGGATGCGCTGTCAACTTCGAAAATCAGCGAAGAAAAGGGCTGGTTCCTGAAACTGCCGGCATCGATTGAAAAAAAGATTTTGGCGACGCTATCCTCGCTGGAGGTGGCAAAGCTCTTGTCAGCGACAATTTCCCGGGTGCTGATCGGAATGCCGTCTTCATAGAGAGTCATGGTAAAAGTTGCTTCCCGCAGCCCCTTTTCATCCTGGTTGATAAAATCGGGCGCGTATATCGTAAATTCGAAAACAGTATCGTTTTTGTGATCCTGAATATTGGTGTTCCAGATAATCACGGCATGGCAATTTGCTGCGGAACAAAGAAAGAAGAGCATTGCAATGAGAAATTTGGGCATTACATCCTCCAATCATTGCCGGATTTATGCCTATCATGCGCCAAAGTCCCATAAATTTCCAGATGCTGCGAACACAAAAGAGCCGATACCGGCAAAGCGGTATCGGGCCTGAAAAAGGATACATATCAGGAACCAGGGCGGGTCTGGCTATCCTCAGGCTTTTACTGCCGTAAAAGCCTGAAGATAGCCAGACAAAAAGCCTGGTGTTTGTCTGGTTTACGGAGCTTCCCGGCGCAAAATCCTGACGGATTTTGTATAGAGAACGATTTCGTTTTCTATAATTTCATTACGCAAACGATCTAGGGAATAAGCCGAAAAGGCGTTTCCGGCGTTACATCAATAACCTGGGTAATGACTCTTTGCCTTTTTTCGCCGCGCGCTTCCATTCTTGTAACCAGGATAGCATCGCATTTTACAAGGGCGCGGCAATTGCACAGCTTGGCCAGCTTGTCGCCTGTATCCGTATCCAGCACGCCGGGCAAAATCTCGTATGGGTTTTCCGGGCTTCGCGTGGGAATGAAAATCGGATTGTACTGCTCTATGGGATCGCGTGATTCCCAGCAGCCATTCATCCACAGAC
>VSMX01000216.1 GCA_009773975.1 Desulfovibrio sp.
AAGTAAGGACAAGCCTCCTCTTTGTGAGCTGCTCAGTGCGAGCAAGAGGAGGCTTGTCCATGAAGCAATTTTCAAGTTTATGTCATACAGTTTGGGACTGCAAGTATCATTAAAACGAAACCGGCCATTTCCGCTAGCGACAAGTCGTATCACCCCAAAATGGGGATACGACTTAAAATAATTACCTGAAATAATATGGCAATTTTAAGGACTGAAAATCCCTGCGTCGGCAGTTCAGTTCTGTCTCTCGGCACCATAAATTTCAGGGGGGTGCGGACTTTTAAGTAACCCATTTTTTGTTTATGTTTTCTGTGCCAGAGCATAAAGTTAAGATATTGCCATGCAAAGCTTTTAATGTTATTCCAAAAACAAGTAATATTTTTGTGACATCTGCCTTTGCTGGATGGCGCTGCGGTTTTGCTGGCAAAACTGGCTATTTGCGGGTGGCGTTTGTGAGGGGAGCGGCTTTATCCGGATTTTCCGGAGGAAATGAAATTTTTTGGCAGGAGTTTTTATGGGGAGCAGGGGAAAATGTCTGTCGCTTGCCGCTATGTCAATAGTCGGCCTGATGTGGGCGTCGGCTGCCTTTGGCGCCAATGTGGATACCGTTTATCTTAACGGCAAGATTTATCTTATGGATGACATAAGATCCGGGGATACCTATGATTTTACGAAAGTAAAAGACTTGACTCCCCAGAATGCCCGTACTGCGGAAGTTGTGGCTGTGAAAGACGGCAAGATCGTCTTTGTGGGCAGCAGGAGCGATGCCGAAGCTGGAGGAATGCTTGACGCTACGACTACTGTAGACCTTGAAGGACGCACCATGCTGCCCGGTTTTATTGACGGGCACGGTCATTTTCCATCGCAGGGCGAGGACGACCTGTACAAAGTTTTTCTTGGCAGTGAGCCGCTCGGGACCATGACCAGCATAGCTGATTATGTTGAAGCCCTGAATTCGGCGTGCGAGAATGCCAGGCCTGGCGACGGCGTTCTTGGATCCGGTTATGACGATACCCTGATTACCGATATGCGCCATCCCACCTGGGAGGACATTGAAGGCGCGCCCGCGTGCCAGGGCAAGGATGTGCGCCTTTCCCATATTTCCGGCCATGTCTCTGTTGTGTCCAAAGCCCTGCTTGAAAAGGCCGGCCTGATGAATGAGGATGGCACTCCTACCCAGACTGCGCTGGACACGCCGGGTGTTGTCTTGAATGACGATGGCAAGGTTACAGGCATCCTTATGGAAACAGTGGCCATGGGAGCGGCTGGTTCTCCGCAGATCACCCAGGATGGCCAGAAGGCCCTTGCGCGCGCGAACGATGTCTATCTTGCCAAGGGCGTTGTCATGGGCGATCTGGGTGGCGCTGTTCTCTTTTCTGTTCCGGGCTTGGGGACTCCGTCCACTGTAACGCTTCAGACAGGGCTTGCAAATGGCAACCTCACGTTGCGCACCATGGTTCACCCGATACTTAATGCTCTTTACGGCGGTGCGGGAAATCTTCTCAGTCTTGGTTGGGAAGGTCTGGGACTGAATGAGATATTCGCATCCTCCCAGGAGATGGTGGACAGCAATTTCAGGCCTGGCCAGAATTCTCCGGTAATTGGCGGCGACATAACCAAACGGAGCATGCTGCTCACTCCTGATTTTACGCCGGATCCAAATCTCCCAGACGATATGATGTTCCTGGGCGCTTACAAAATCTTGGGCGACGGCTCTCCGCAAGCCTATACCGCCTGGATGAAAGACCCGGGCAATTATAACTGGGGAGACTACACGGCCGAAAACCGTTTTGCCCTTTTTGGCAATGTTGACGGCCATTCGCCGATTTACGGCACAAAGTATGACACAACGAAAGATTCCGCCGCTCCGACAGAACCGCCTTATTTCAACGGTTTGCCCGGCACGGTCAATGTTTATCCCACCGATTTGCAGAACTTGCTGGAAGTCGTGCATCGCGCTGGCCACAGCACGGAGATTCACTGCAATGGCTCGGCCTACGCAGAGGCCTGGATTGAAGCTCTGGAAAAAACCGTCTCAAAGCATCCTGAAGTCTCGGATACACGCCACTGCTCCATTCATGCCCAGACTTTTGAGCGCAACATGCTTGAACGCATCATGGGCAATTACGCAACAGTGAACAAGCAGATGACAACCCAGCTTTTTGGCGCGCTTGGCCAGCCGGACGCCGGTCAGCCTGGCACTGTCTGGAACGCTGAAGCTGTGAACGGCATGTCCGAAGCACAGCTTTCGGAAGCCATGAAAAAGCAGAACATTGTCCCCAACTATTTTGTGACCCATACATATTTTTATGGCGAACGCCATAAGGATATCTTCTTCGGCCCGGGACGCGCCAACAATATCAGCCCGGCAGGCTGGACGGTTGCTCTCGGCACCCCTTACGCTTTCCATAACGATACAGATGTAACGCCCATTGACCCATTGCAGAGTGTGGAGTCAGCAGTTACGCGCATGACCGCCAAGTCGCTGGTTTCCGATGGCGGTATGGTCATCTCGGGCGAAGGCAAGGATCTGGACGCTGTGGTTACCTGCCCCAGCCGCGTTGAGGCTGACGGTACGCCGATTCCCGGTTCCGAAATGCAGTTTTATAACTATGACCAGCGCATAAACGTGGCCCAGGCTCTGCTTGGTGTTACGCTTGGCCCTGTTTACCAGAACAAACTGGATGACCGCACCGGCACGATTGAAGTAGGCAAGTTTGCTGATTTCGTCATTCTTGATG
>VSMX01000217.1 GCA_009773975.1 Desulfovibrio sp.
AGGGAAAGAATGAACTTCCCCTCAATCTTGCCCAGCAGTTCTGCCAGCACAGTGAAGTCCTCGCGGCAGAAGAGCCCCTTGCCGTAGTAGTTTTCACAATCCCAATATGGCGGGTCGATATAGAAAGCCGTTGTCGGCTTGTCATATCGCTTAATTACCTCATGATATGGCAGGCATTCCACATAGACGCGGGCAAGGCGCAAATGGGCTGCTGAAAGCTGCTCCTCTATTCTTATAATAGATTGAGCTTGGGACAGCGAACAGCCGCATAGCCGAATGAAGGATTGCCGTCCATGCGGCCGCCAAAGCACATTTGCTGCAGATAATAAAACCTCGCCGCCCGCTGGATGTCTGTAAGCGTGTCGGGCGCAACGCGCTTGAGGCGCTCAAACTCATCACGGGAAACAAGAACCCATTTGAAATAGCGGACAAATTCTTCCAGATGATGCCGCACCACCCGGTAAAAAGTCACTATTTCCCGGTTGATGTCGTTCAGAACCTCCACCCTGGATTCCTGTTTGCGGAACATTACCCAGGCTGCGCCGGCAAACGGCTCGCAGTAGCATTTATGCTCCGGCAGCATTCCGGCAATGCGCCTGGAAAGAATGGATTTACCGCCCATCCAGCCAGAGAGCGGCGAACTAATGTTTTCGGGCATGATTGCGCTCCGACGGGGCTTCTGGAGTCTCGGAGCAGGGGCTGTCTGCCGCCCTCAAATGGTTGATGGCCTTGCAGCGCGGGCACTTGATTTCAAAGTCCAGCGCCGTTCCCTTGCCAAGCAGTTTGCCACAATTTCCACACCTGATTTCGTTGCGCTCCATTTTTTGTGTGTCCTTTTCGCTCTTGCCCAAGGCAACGCGCCGTGCTACTGAAAAGCCCGTCCCTAGCGGACTTACGCAGGCGGTTACTCGCGGATGTGTCCCAAACCATCCGTGGGCCGTGGCGGGCTCGTAGCCCGTCGGCGGGGGGGGGCTCTCAACCATCCCCCGCCACTGCCATCCGGGAAAATAGCGCGTCCAAAAATATCCGCCTGAACTCCATGCGGACTATGCGCGGTAATTTGTCAATAACGCAAAAAAGCCATGCCCGCGTGGACATGGCTTTGGCTGCAAGAACGGACTTTGTGGTCTTAAATCGCTATTTCCTCGTCCTCATCCTCGTCATAATATCCTGCCGAAAAAACCATGCCGTCAAGGTAGCGCATGGGTTCTGGAATGCCCAAATCCCTGTAGTCTTTCGGCTCCAGTCGCCAGCTTTGCCATTTCGCAATCGTGGCCAGCACGGCCCCGCGCATCTGGGTCTCGTCAAGCGTGGCCGGCATTATGCCTTGAGGCAGGTGGTCGTTCACGTCCAGGGCAAATGCCTGGCCCCAATCGCCATCCAGAAAGGCCCTCGCAAATCGTGGCTCGCCGCCGGTTTCCTCCGCTGTTTCCTTTCCGATTTCCTCCATCGCCAGCCGCCACATGGTTTGCGCCCAGTCCGGTCTGCCTATTGCGCGGCCTATTTCGGCCATTGCTCCATAAAAAGCGTCATCAGTGTTTCTTGTTGGCTCGTTCATTTTCAGCTCCTTTGCTGATGACGATTTCGCTCTCTATGCAAAAGGATGCAAGTCAATTGATGCACTAATTCAAATTTATTTTCGCACTAAAAAAGGCGGGAAAAATCCCGCCTTTCTTGTCCCTTGATGCCTGCCCCTAGAGGATGCAGCTCATGTATTCCGGTTCAAGCCCTGTAATGTCCGTAAAAATCGCTTCCGCGTCCTCGCCATTTTCCAGGGCTTCAAGAACCTCGCTCCTGGCGTCCCAAAGCATTTCGTTGGCATCTTCGCGGTTAATGTCTTCGCGTTCCATCAGTATCTTTACGATGTTCATGGCTTGCTCCTTATTATATTGATTTTGTTTGTTTTTTCGCTTCGCGTGACTGTTACATTGCGTACAGTCAAAAGGATTGCAAGTCATTTTCGCATCATTTTTATTCTTTTTCAGCACAAAACCTTACGAAAGTCGTGATTAGCTGATCCACGTCACCCCCCCGAGAGTGTCAGGCCGCAAGCTCAAGGACGGGCGTATAGATCCAGCGGCTATTGAAGGTGTTGGAATAGTAATTGTTTGGCGGATACACATAAATCGGATAACCGGCGGAGTCCGCGCTTTTTGTGCTGGTATGCACTCTTGAGCCGCTGCCCCAAATATGGGCAAGGGCATGTGTCGGATTTGCCCCGACTGTAGGGTCGATGCTATCAATAAACTCGGAATCGCACATAATTCTCGCTGCCAGCTGGCAGTTGGGCAGATCGCAGGCCTCGCCGTCAACATACAACTTCCGGCAAGCCCTGACGGCCTCCATTCCGGCGTAGCGCATCCAGATATTGCAGTTGTATCTGGACGTATTGGGATCACGAGTCACGGAGTTCAGCATGGCATCGGTCATCTGGCTTGCCGGCACGCTTAACCCGCAAAAAGACAGGCCCCGAGGGATATTTATTGCGGGCAGCGAGGAAACATTGGCAGCCTGGGATGTGAAAGGCGCGCTGCCGCGAAAGATGGCATCCAACACAAGCACGCGCCGGTCTGTGCCGTCGGCATAGAACATCACGCTGCCCATGCCGCTTTCATGTCTCGCATACTCCCTTCCAGATGGGGCAGTATAGACAGGGCCTATAATCCTGGCGGTTCGCGGGCGGCGGGGCGGGGGGGGGGCGCGGGGGGGCGGGCGGGGGTGGGGGGGGGGGG
>VSMX01000218.1 GCA_009773975.1 Desulfovibrio sp.
GATCAAGGGCGCGCCTGAGCCTGCGCGAATATTCGATCGTGCCCTTGCTGGTTTCCTTTTCCAGCCATTTGGCTTTCGCGGTTCCAATTCCATGCTCGCCGGAAAGAGTGCCATGTAGCTTGATGGCAATATCAAACATTTCATCCACCGCTTCCTCGACACGGTGGAATTCATCCTTGTCCCTGATATCGCAAAGGAAAGTCGGGTGAAGATTGCCGTCCCCCGCATGGCCGAAAGTGCCAACTTCAACTTTATATTTGGCGGCAATGTCATTTACCGCTTTCAGCATGGCTGGTATTTGCGAACGGGGAACTGTGGCGTCTTCAAGCACAGTTGTGGGACGGGCGCGAGCCAGAACCGGCAACGCCTGCCTTCTTGCTTCCCATAGCCTGGCCTTTTCCTGCGCATCTTTTGGGATATGTATTTCTGTGGCCTTGTTGGCTTCAAGAACCTTGGCAATAGCCGCCGCGTCATCTTCAACCTGTTCAGGATAGCCATCCACCTCAATCAAAAGGATTGCGCCCGCGTCCCGCGGCAAACCAGCATGGGTGAAATCGTCCACGCGGATAATCGTATTGTTGTCAAGAAATTCCAGGGTGCATGGCAGAATGTGGGCAGCAATGATTCCGGCAACGGCATCCGCAGCGTTTTGCATATCTGCAAATACAGCCATAAGGGCTTTGGTGGCCTTTGGCGGAGGCACAAGTTTCATTACGGCCTGGGAAATAATGCCCAGCGTCCCTTCCGACTGGATCATAAGGCCGCACAGATTATACCCGGTAACGCACTTTACGGTTCGCGACCCGGATTTGACCATGGCGCCTGTTGAATCAAAAAATTCTATCCCCATGAGATAGTCTTTTGTAACGCCATATTTCAATCCACGCAGACCGCCGGCATTTTCTGCAATGTTGCCCCCAAGAGTCGACACAGATTGCGAACCCGGATCAGGAGGATAGAAAAGGCCCTTTTTGGCTACTTCCGCCGCAAAAGCGGCGGTTATAACGCCAGGTTCAACCACGGCGTACAGATCATTTACATTTATTTCCAGAATTCTGTTCAGCTTCTGTGTGCTTATGACAACGCTTTTTTCACTGTCGGGAATTGTTCCGCCAGAAAGGTTTGTCCCGGCTCCACGCACAGTCATCGGGATACCTTCTTCATAGAGCTTTTTGACAACGATGCCCAGTTGTTCCTGGGTAGTTGGAAAAACCACCATGGCAGGCGTAACAGGCGGCAGCACGGCAGAATCAAAGGAATAACTTTGTCTGTCAGCTTCATCGGTCATAACATTTTCTTTTCCCAGAAGATCTTCAAAGTCTTTTGCCAAAGTCTGGATTGCCATAGGCCCTCCTTGGATGTTTTTGTGCCCGGCAGAATAAAAATTCCGAATATGGAATATCTATCAATTGTTGGATATGCAGGCAACGACATCGTTCCCTGTATGAAACCCGTAAGGATTTTGCGCCGCGCAACGGCGTAAAACAGCCGAAAACCGCCCTTTTGGATTGGAGATTTTCGACATTGAAATGTTTGCATTTCAATATTGATTTACAAGATTAGCAATTGCAAGGCAAATTAGCAATGACTTATCCACAAGTAACAGGACATGAATAATTGGACTGTCATCAATTTTCATTCAGGCTGTTGAACATGCTTCAAGGTGTTGCGACGCTTTCTTTGCCCATAATGGAAAACATAAATTCACAATTTGTTTTTATCGGGAAATGGTAAATATTTGTATGTTTGCTTTGTATATGCCACAAAAGTATTTGAATTTTTTATTTTTCGAATATAATTTGCCTCAGTAACCACACACAAGGGAATGTCCGCAATGTCCGATATTAATTCATCTGCCGGTAATCTGTCGTTTTTTTTTGATTTGGCTGTTGAACAGCATTCCATGATTAATATGTATTTTATGGTGGATAAATGCCAATTTTCTTTTATATCGGCCCCATGTGTCATGGTCAAAGGCGGCCACTTTGTTGTTCGCGCCAATTTGGAAGCCATGGAAGAAGGCCAGCCTATAATTTGGGGTACGGAAGTAAACGGTTATTTTACCGTCAGGGATATAAATCCGGTTAATTGCCATTTCTCGACCAAACTTGTCAGGATGTACAATGGTTCCATGAACTCCATGTATCTTGTCTTTCCATTGCCAAAATATGTGGATCATAACCAACGCAGATTTAGCAGACGGATTAGCATCGACAGTGAGAACGCCGGTAATTTCAATGTCTGGTTTGGAAATATGGATGGGGGGGATATGGAAAATCTCCCAACTCTCAATTGGTATAATCTTGCAAACAGTTCTTGTGAACTTGCCGAGATTTCATCGAGCGGATTGCGTCTCGACATTCCGGAAAATACTCCTCTTTGCACGAAAATGATGGTAAATAACCTTGTTTTGCTGAAAGGTAATTTTGGCACTGCCAATAAAAGCAATCCAATTTTTGTATTGGGAAGCATAGTAAGAAAAATGCCCAATCCCGAATTGGAAAATATAATGAGCCTGGGCTGCCAATTCCATTCCTGGCGGAAAATTGATCCACGCGTTTCAAAAACCTGGTTCAGGTCAGACCCAAAAGAAGGAATTGGCGCAATAGCTGAATGGATTGCCAGAAATTATCGTTCCATTGGCATATAGTACTCAATAACATTGAATACTTCGTATTCTCTATTCAATGTTAAGATCGCTTCGCCGAAAACGTGGTTTCGGCTC
>VSMX01000219.1 GCA_009773975.1 Desulfovibrio sp.
CTTTAATATTAATTTTATCAGGAGATAAATTTAATAATTGCGCAACATTTTTACGGATCTCATCCCTGAAATGTCCCAGACGCGGCTTTTGTGCCACCAGGGTTAAATCAGCCTGATATATGGAAAAACCGGCCTCCTCTGCTCTTGCAATGACTTCCTTCAATAAAATTGCAGAAGAAATCCCTTCAAATTCAGGATCATTATCAGGAAATAATTGTCCAATATCTCCAAGACAGGCACACCCCAAAATTGCATCGATTAATGCATGGAGCAATACATCTCCATCAGAATGCGCAATTATTTGCAAGTTGCCAGGTATTGTAACACCACCAATTTTTAATGGGCGCCCTTCTCCAAAACGGTGGACATCGTATCCAAAGCCCGAACATGGGACAGGTGCTTCTGTGCCAGATTCAAATATTTTGAGATCACGGGGATAAGTGATTTTTATATTATCTTGATCGCCTTTAATAATATGAACTTGATGCCCTGCTATTTCCATCAACATTGCATCATCTGTAATATTTTGATCTTTAAATGTTATATCCTGGTGTGCTTTCATAAGACATGGATAGCTAAAAGCTTGAGGAGTTTGAACTGCAACCAATTTTTCACGTGGCAAAGTTTGTTCCACCGTATCCAGGTTATTATCTGTGCATATTTTTATTGTATCGGTTACTGGTATGCCTGGAACAACGGCTGAAAAACCTCTATCCAGCATTTTACAGATATCGAAAACAAGCTCGGATTTAAAAAAAGGACGCGCGGCATCGTGAATGATGACATGATCTGTCAAATTTGGAATTTGTATTAAAGCAGAATATACCGAATCCCTGCGTGTTTCCCCTCCAATGGTTGCTTTCCAGGGGACGCCAAGAATATTATTGGAACACAATTGTTCCAATTGTTTTTGGTAGTTTTCAAAATTTTCAGATGGAAACACAAAGACGAAACCGTTTATTAATGAGCTTGAAGCGAAGGTAATGGCAGACTGCCAAAATAAAGGCTTGTTTTTGTATAAAACAAACTGCTTGCATACATTTCCTGTATGGGAAGAAAGTCTGGTGCCTTTGCCAGCAGCCAAAATTATGGCCCAGGGACGCGATTTTACAGATTCAAGCATAAATAAATTTGGGAGTCGGACTATAAGCCGGGTTCTGTTCCGATATGATCGGTAACCGTCATTTCTCTTGAGATCCGATTACCCGGATCCTCTAGCAGCCCACCCGGAAGGATTTGGCCGGGCAAGCCTCCTTCCCTATTTGGCCTTGCTCCAAACGGGGTATATCCAGCATATCGCGTCACCACGATATCTGGTAGTCTCTTGCACTACCGTTTCACCCTTACCATAAAAACATGGCGGTTTATTTTCTGTGACACTTTCCAGGGATCGCTCCCTCTGGGTGTTATCCAGCGTTTTGCCCTATGGAGCCCGGACTTTCCTCCGCGCATACGCGCAGCGACGGTTCGTCCAACTCCCAAAATCAGATTGGAAAATTTGCAATAATTTATGTAAATTAACTATTGTTCAGGGATATTATCAGTTTGCGTTTCAGTTACTTGTGTAATGTTTTTTCCAGATATTGAAGGGTCATCAAAGTGCTCTTCCCAAAAAATCAATCTCTGGCAATTGGGACAACTTAATATTTGCTTGCCTCCCTGTAATTCAATAAAAGATTGTGGAGGAATGGCGATATTGCATCCAGTGCAAATTCCATCGCGAACCCCAACGATTACAGGATGTTCAAGACGTTCCCGAATGAATTCATAACGCATAAACACAGGTTTGGGAATTTTATCACTTACTTCATATCTTTTTTTTGCCAATACTTCCAATTTGTCGTTATTTTCCTTGACAGTTTTATCAAGATTGGCATTGAACGTATCAAGCTGTTCTTTAGCATCTTCGTATTCTTTATTAATTTCTGCATAGGCAGAAGTTTGATTCTCCAACTCTTCCAATAAGGTTAATTTTTCTTCTTCTCTTGTCCGGTTTATTTTTTCCATACTGTCCATTTCACGCATCATTGCATGATATTCTCTTGTATTTTCAACTTGCATCAATTTGTTTTTGCTTTTCTTGATACGAGCAGAATCATCGTCAATCTCGAGAGAAAGGCGTTTTTTCTGTTCCTGTAAATGAGATAATTTATCCAAAATATGGTTTCTTTTATCTTCAATAGCAAAAAATTTGTGTTCAAGTTGTTCCAATTCTCGAGGGGCGCTATCAAGTTGTTGTTTTATATCAAATATTGCATCATCTACCTTTTGCAATTCTACAAGCTTGATAATTTGATCAAGATAAACCGCTGTACTCATTTAATTTCTCCAGTATTATTTAAAATAATGGTCTTCATGGGAGATTTTGACGGCAAGAAAAAAACTTCCAAATCTTTTAAAGTATTTTGTAGAATATTGTAGAAATGATGCATCATGTTTTCTTCAAGACTATGATGTCCAACATCCAGGATTGGAATTTTGGCTTCCAGGGCTTTATGGTATTTAATATCTCCACTAATATAGAGATCGCAGCTTTTTTCCTGGGCCCGATCAATAAAATCAGCACCGGAACCTGGGCAGTATGCAATTTTTTCAATTATCCTGTCGTATGGAAGAGCCCCCCATAGGGTAATTGTGTCCAAATCC
>VSMX01000022.1 GCA_009773975.1 Desulfovibrio sp.
CTTCAGGCAGCAGCGCAAAGGCGGGCAAATTTTCGGCTTCAGCCCACAAGGCCAGGGCAAGGGCATGAAGAGTATCGCAGACAGGCAATTCCTGTTTCCCGGCACTTCCAACGCGCAACCTGTCGCGCATTTCCCCGGCAGCTCTTCTGGTAAAGGTAATGGCCAAAATTTTTTGCGGCGCAACGCCCTGGTCCAGCAGGCGAGATATGCGGCCAATGAGGACGCGCGTTTTGCCCGCGCCAGGGCCGGCCGCCACAAAAACCGGCGCTTCAAAACTTTCCATTGCCCGCAGCTGTTCGGCAGACCAGTTTATCCCGGCTGCTTTTTGAACATTTGAATCTTCCGGGCTTTTGAGCTGAATGTTTTGCGCGGGCTTTTCCGCGGATTTTTTTATTCTTTTTTGTGGCAAGCCAGGCAAGAGCGCGCTTTTGCCAAAGCGAATCTGCCGCAGGTCGTCTTCCGAAAAAACCCTAATCCTGCCAAATTGGCCGTCAAATCCGGAGTTCCTGATCACCCTGCCCGCACGCATACGACCAATAGCCTCCCCAAGAGGCTCCCAGGATGCGGAAATATCTTCAACAGGAATTTTGCAAAGAATGTCCAGTTCCGGCCCCAATTTCTCAAGCAGCCTGCTGTAACATTCCTGCACCTTTTTGCTGGCCGAACCTGTCTCATAAATTTCGGACAAAACCTCGGCCAGGGGAATCAGCATCTTCGCTTCCGGCTCCTGTTCAAGCGCTGGCACAGAAGCGCGATCCGCCAGTTCCATTACCCTGTTCAAAACGCCTATGGTCAATGGCTTGCCGCAAACAGGACAAATATTTCCAAGAGCCCGGCTCTGCCCGGGTTCAAGGCACACATTACAGGTCCTGTGGCCGTCAAGATGATACTTGCCTTCTTCTGGATAAAATTCCATTGTGCCCAAAAATTTGCATGAAAGATCATCCTGGGGCTCACGCTTTGCCTGGGCTCGAAGCGCGGCGAATATACCGGCGTATGATGGCTGCCCGGCAAACATATTGGCCTCGCGGCCAAGATTGGCTCCTGAATGGGCATCGGAATTGGAAACAAGGACGTATGAATCCAGGGCGGAAAGCAGCCTGTTCATGCCAGGGTCCGATGAAAGGCCGGTCTCGAGCGCGAATATATGGGGACTCAGGTCCCCGTAACATTCTTCCAGACTGTCAAAACCTGATCGTGAGCCAAAAAGCGAAAACCAGGGCGTCCAGATATGCGCGGGAATCATTACAGCCTTCACGCTGGCTTCGAGCACAATTTCCAGCAAATCACGGCTATCCAGCCCCAAAATGGGACGTCCGTCGGAATTGAGGTTTCCGACAAGCGCAAGGCGTTTGCACAATCTTTCCACCGCTTCAAGATCGGGCATGAAAACAAGGTTGTGAATCTTGCGGGTTTTACCGCCACGCTTGTAAATTGAGCTTATTTCAGTCTGAAGGCAAAAAAGAGGCGCGGAATTGCCGGCGAAATCCCGCGCAATTCCGGCCGGGAGTTCAAAAGCGCCCCTGACGCGGTAAAGTCCGGAAGCTTCATCAAAAACAAGGTTCTCTTCCAGTTCCCTGCGCCAGGCCGGATGGGTAAAATCGCCGCTGCCCAATACGCCAATGCCCTTGTAGGCAGCCCAGCCCGCAAGAGTGGAAACAGCAAGCGCCCTGCTGGTCGCCCTGGAATAGCGGGAATGGATATGCAAATCCGCGATAAAACTCATGCTTCAATTTTCATTGCTGGATTGTGAATACACGCCCCATCCAGTCGCCCTCCGCTCCTGGATTTCCCGGCCCTACATTCAGCTGCGCGAAAAATTGCGGATCATTTTGGGCGCTTTTTTGGCACAAAACAAAAATCCTCTTGCAAATGGAAGCCCTGGAGGATGTTTTCAATGGCTGCAAAAAACGCAGGCCAAAACCTGTTTTTTCAAGCGCGAAAAATAATTCTCCAATGGACCTGGTCGGCAAGATCAGGTAAAAATGGCCCTTGGCGCGCAGCAAAAAATGCGCAGTCTGAAAAAAGGCCTCAAATATATTCATTGCCGGGGAGCGCAAAGCCTGTTCCCGCAATACCGTCCTGGCCGGTCGCCCCATAATTTGCCAGGGTGGATTGGCAATAGCCACATCAAAGCCTGCCGCGTTTTTGGCAATTGCTTCCGCCCGGGATTTCCCCGTAAAATCGGCGCAGGCAAACTCCGTCCGGCCTGCAAGATTGAGTGAAAGCGCATTCTCCCTTGCAGCCTTCAGCAATTCTTCCCCAATATCAAGGCCAAGGCCGTACGCGCAAGGCCAGAGCAGAAGCAAACCGGACAGGGCCGCCCCGCAGCCGCAACCCAGTTCAACAACCTTGTCCTTCCTTGTGCAAAATCTTGCGGTCAGGGCCGCCAATAAAAGCGCATCCTGGCCAAAACGGAAACTGCCTTCAGGCTGTTTCAGGCCGCGTGGAAAAATTTCAATTGCGTCCATGCGTCAAAGCAGGCTTCCTGCCCAATTAAACAGGCCGTTTCTTTCGCGTCGCGGCAATTCCTGCGGCGGCTTTTCATCCAGGACAGCAAAAAAGCTGTAGCCTGCGTTCAGCAATTCCTTGCGTTTTGACTGCAAATCCAGTGGCCAGCCAGGATATATCCAGACATTCTGCCCATAACGCCTGTTCCAGAAAAGTTCGCCCCTGGGGCTGGAAAACACTTCGTTGGCATTGATGCCCGAAAGCCCGAATCGCGAAAGACCGACTGGCCAAAAACCGGATATAACCAGGCCGAGCGGCAAGGGGCTTTGTCCGGGCAAGCCCAGCAGATCTTCGCTGTCCAGTTCGGGACTTGCGAAGGCCGCCGCAAAGCCCAGCTTTTCAAGCTCCATGATTGCCAGGGCATTGGCAATATTGCAAAATGGTCCGGCAACAAGATCCAGATCCTTCAACTTTGGAGATGTGAAAAATGCAGCCTGCCAGGGCGCATTGCAGACAAAGTGCCTGGCTCCTGCCCTGAGCAGGCGATAAATTGCCTTGCCGAAAAAATCTTCTTCCTCTGGCCAGATAACGGGTGGCAGCCACCAGCACAATTTGGGCGCAAGGGTTGGTGAAAGCTCGCCGCTCTTGCCCGAAAGCCATACAGCGGGGATAAAACCGGCGCCCTTGCCTTTTGGCAGACTGGACATGACAAGCATATCCTTGCGCAGGCGCGGTTTCGCCGGTCTTGGCATCGCTGGTGCAAAATCCGTATCCCTGGTTGGGGACGCTTCGATTTTTTCCGCCTTTGCCCGCCATTCCCGGATAATTTTTTCAAGTTCTGGTTCGCGCCTGTCGATCAGAAAAACCGGCACGCCGGCTTTCGGCGTTTTATGCTTCTGGATATTGAGAGCAAGACTGCCGCCTTTTGGCACATCCCGCTTCACGGACATTGTTGAATGCCAGCGTTCATCCTCTGTGCCGATGCGCAGATAGTCATTGCGCAGCAAGGGGAAATGCGGCTTGATAACGCACGGACCGTCCTGTTCGATTCTAATCTTGCCGGCCAGCAGGCCGCTGCTTGTCTGGCCGTGGGGAGACATTGGCACAGTGTTGCGCTGGGGTAAAAACCTCCCCCGCACCCCCGGACGGCCAAGGGCCATGGCCAGAATATCTTCCGCTTCCTTCCTGGTGGCCCGGTCATCAGGATTATCCCGCAAAAGCCTGTAGGCTGTAACGGCATGATAAACATAATGCGGGCCTTTTTTGCGGCCTTCTATTTTCCAGGAGGCGACATTGGACAGCGAGAGCAAGGTTTTTGCCAGCATGCCCAATTCCAGGTCCTGGCAGGAAAAAAAACGCCCGGGCACAGTTTTCGGGTTTTGCTCCCAGTGTTTTCTTTCCGTTGGCGACCGCATTTTGCCGCCCTTTTGGGCATTGTTTGGCTGGCGCTGGTAAATTCGTCTGCAGGGCTGCACGCAGCGTCCGCGCAAACCGCTTTTGCCGCCAAGATAGCTTGACCAGTAGCAACGGCCCGAAACGCAGTAGCACAGGGCGCCATGAACAAAAATTTCCAGTCCAAGGCCGGGCGGGCAGTTTTCGCCCATAACCCTGACTTCATCCACCGAAAGCTCGCGCGGCAGGATAACTCTGGCGGCCCCAAGCCTGGCGGCTTCGGAAAGCCCCGCCGGATTGCTGACATTTGCCAGGGTGGAAAGGAAAAGACCGCCTGCAAAGCCGGCCTGGCGCGCAAGATCGAGCATTGCCAGATCCTGGATAATCAGCCCGTCATTATGAACCTGGCTGGCCAGGCGGCTGCAAAGCCTGCCCGCTTTTACACATTCTTCGGGTTTTACCAGGGTATTCATGGCCACATAAACCTTGGCGCCGTTCTGGTGGGCCAACTCCGTCAAGCGCGCCAGATTGGCCAGGCTGAAGTTTTCCGCCTCCATTCGGGCAGAAAAATGCTTGAGCCCAAGATAAATGGCATCGGCGCCAGCGGCAAGCGCCGCCAGGAAGCAGGCTTCGTCTCCAGCTGGCGCAAGGATTTCGGGCTTTTTAGTCAGCGGGGATTCCATAATATTTTCTGTACCATGCGACATAGCGTTCGATGCCGGTTTCCAGTGGAGTATGGGGATTGAAATCAAAATCATTTTTCAGGTCAACCACATCCGCCCAGGTGGATTCGACATCGCCTGGCTGGATTGGCAAATATTCCCTGATTGCCTTTTTACCCAGGGCCTTTTCCAGAATTCCGATAAAATCGCCCAGGGCCACTGTATCGTGGTTGCCGATATTGTAAATTCTCCAGGGGGCCGAACTCGAAGCCGGGTCGGGCGCTGCAGGATCAAAAGCGCTGTTCGGCTTTGCCGCAACAGGAATTATGCGGGCAAGACCTTCTGTAATATCGTCGATATAAGTAAAATCCCTTTGCATTTGGCCATGATTGAAAACCTTGATCGGACGCCCCGCAAGAATGGCATTTGTAAACAGGTAAAGAGCCATGTCCGGGCGGCCCCATGGGCCGTAAACCGTGAAAAACCTGAGTCCCGTGCAAGGCAGGCTGTAAAGGTGGCTATAGACATGGGCCATCAGTTCATTGCTTTTTTTGCTGGCTGCATAAAGGCTTGCCGGATGATCGACGTTGTGATGAACAGAATAAGGCCTTTCCCCGTTAAGGCCATACACAGACGAAGACGAGGCAAAGACCAGATGCCTGATTTTTGCCTTGCGGCAGCATTCCAGCAAATTGCCAAAGCCCACCAGATTGGCCTGGATATAGGAGCCCGGATTGATCAGGCTGTAGCGCACCCCGGCCTGGGCGGCCAGGTTCACCACATGATCAATATCATGTTCGGCAAACAGGCGCTCAAGTTCCCCGCCGTCGGCAAGATCAACCTTTGCAAAGGCGAACGAGGATTTTTGCGGATGATTTTCAAGATTTGCCAGGCGCGCCTTTTTCAGTCCCGTATCGTAATAGTCGTTCAGGTTGTCAATCCCCAGCACCTTATGGCCATCGGCCAATAGCCTGGCCGCAATATGATAACCAATAAAACCAGCAGCCCCGGTAATCAAAACATGCATTTTCATCTCCTTGAATCAGGCGTGGCCAAGCCTTGGGGGCAAATCCGCAGCCGATCCTTTGGCAACCCTGAAAATCCTGACCGTATATTCATCTTGCCGGCTGCATGCCGGGCAGGCATCTGTAACCAGTATGCAGGAAGCGTCAAGCTCCAGCGGGTCAATGCCGGCCTGGTCAAGCAATCTGGTCGCGCGTCCGTCTTCCCACAGCACAGGAGATCCGCAGCGGCCACATTCAACATAAAGCAATTCCGGGTCAAAACCGCCGGTAACGGGCCTTGTGATAATGGTTTCCACCAGCCTGGCAACCGTCTTTGCCTGGGCTTCCGATCCCTTGCGATGCCTGAGCCGCAGCCCGGCCAGGGTCGGACCTCTTTTCCGGACCCTGCGCAGGCTGGCTGAAAAAATATATTTCGAATTTTTTTTCATCAGATTGCATCCTTGCCATAAACAAACTTGGCGATTAAACTTTTCCCATGAAGCAATCTTTCTGCCATATACAGCTTTTACCGCCCGAATTGCGCAATCAGATTGCCGCTGGCGAAGTTGTCGAAAGGCCGGCAAGCGTCCTCAAGGAGCTTGTCGAAAACAGCATCGATGCGCAAGCAAAAAATATTGAAGCGCGTCTTGACGATGGCGGACAGGCCCTGATTCGCGTTCAGGATGATGGCCGCGGCATCCCCGAAAGCGAGCTTGAGCTTGCTGTAACCAGGCATGCCACCAGCAAGATTTCATCTTTCGCGGATCTTGAAAATATTTCCACATACGGTTTCAGGGGCGAGGCCCTCCCCAGCATAGCCTCTGTCTCGCATTTTCGCATAACTTCAATAGTGGAAGGCAGCGAGGCCCAGAATCTTGAAGTGGAATATGGCAAGATAGTTTCCCGGGGGGCAGCCGCACTGCACAGGGGCACTGTAATCGAAGTGCGGGACCTTTTCTCCAATCTGCCTGCCCGCCTTAAATTTTTAAAAAATCCCGCAACAGAATTCAAGCGCGCGCAAAATTGGCTGGCGCGCCTGGCGCTGGCCCGCCTCGACATCGGCTTCCGCTTTCTTGGCGGAGAAAGGGAAATCCTGAATTTCCTTCCCGCCCAAAGCCTTGTACAGCGCCTTGCGCAAATCTGGCCGACAGGCATAACCGATGAGCTTGCACCCTTTGAAGGCCAAAACCGCGGTCTTGCTGTCCATGGAATGCTTGCGCCGCCAAATTTGTGCCAGCCAAGAGGGGACAGAATCTATCTATATGTCAACGGACGCGCGGTGAATGACAAAAACTTGCTTGGCGCAGTGCGCACAGCTTACAAGGGACGGCTAATCAGCCGCGATTATCCGCAAGTTGTGGCTTTTATCGAAATCGACCCCGCAATGGTCGATGTCAATGTTCATCCTGCGAAAACGGAAGTTCGTTTTCAGGATGAACCCACTGTTATTGGCACCCTGGTTCGGGCAATGCGTAATACCCTGGATTCAATGAACCCTGTCGGTATTTCAGATAATACCCAAATGCAAATGGTCAAATCGGACAATCTTTGGGAGTTTCGTGAAGAGCCGATTATCGCAAGCCAGAAACCAGCGCGGCGCGAACCCTGGGAGATTGTCGATCTGCCGTGCTCTTACGGCTTTGAAAGCAAAGGCGACCCAGCGCCAACGCTGCATGAAGAGATCGCCAATTTTCGCTCCGCCCAGCATGGTCCGCAGGACCTTACCGCAAAAGAGGCCGAGCTGATTTGGCCGCCAGAAGCGCCAACAAGCCATCAAAAGCCCGGAATTTCGTCCGCTTGCCCCGGAAATTCTCCGGCTGGCATTGTTTATCTGGGCCAGATTGCAGATACCTATCTGATCTTGCGCGATCAGGACGGTGCCATGCTTTTGCTGGATCAGCATGCCGTGCATGAATGCATTTTGCATGAACGCTTTCTGGAAGACGGCCTTTCCGGCCAGGGACAAATTCTGGCCCTGCCGCTTGAAATCCGCCTGGAACCGTCCGAAATGCAGCGCTTTCGGGAGATCAGCCAAATACTGCCCAGATTTGGCTACGACCTGTCCCTTTCGGAAAACATTTTGCAGGCCAGAGCCATTCCACCCTTGCTTTCCCGCAATGAAGCAAGGGAGTTTCTCACGGAGGCGCTGGAAAGCCGCAAAGACGACTTGAACGCCCTCCTGGTTTCAATGGCCTGCAAAAGGGCCATCAAGGCCGGGCAAAAACTGTCGCCGGACGAGGCCATGGGGCTGGTAAGCCAGTGGCTGGATTGCAAAAGCCCCTCAAATTGCCCGCACGGCCGCCCATGCGCCATCCGCTATGACAAAAATGCCCTGGAAAAACTGTTCAAGCGCCGCTGATTAAAAATCACTTTCGTATCAATCAGTCTGGGATCTCGCCTCATGCCTTGCCAGCGCCACTTTTTCAGCCAGTTCTGGCGGCGGTCTGCGGCGCAGGGACGGTCTGGGAACAGGACGGTGGGGTTTTACCCTTGCCGCTCTGGACTGGGCCGCATTGTCAGCTTCGCGTTTGAGGTGAACGTCAAGCTGCGGGAAGGCGATTTCGATATCATGTTCGGCAAATACCTTGTCAATGGTCATGCGAATATCAGAACAGGTTACAGCCCCAAGCTCGAAATCCCTGACCCAGAAGCGGAGGCGAAAATCCAGGGAACTGGCCGCAAAATCCGCAAAATTGACAGCAGGCACGGGATATTTGAGCACATTATCATGACCTTTGGCAATTGTAACCAGAAGCTTGATTACTTCTTCCGTATTTGAGCCATAGGCAACGCCTACCTGAACTTCCTTGCGGACGCTGCGGCTGAAGCTTGTCCAGTTTATCAATGGATTGGACATGAACTGCGAATTCGGGACATAGATGATTGCATTGTCGTATGTTTCAACCATGGTCGCGCGCACGCTGATCTTGCGCACACGCCCTGTAATGCCGCCAACCTCCACAACATCGCCAACCTGCAGTGTTCTACCAAAAATGAGGATAAGCCCGGAAAGGAAGTTGTTGACAATTGTCTGCATGCCAAAACCTATGCCTACAGAGAGGCCGCCGGCCACCATGGCCAGGCTGCTGAGGTCAAGTCCCAGGGAACGCAGCACAAAAAGTCCGAAAAAGGCCCAGGCAGTATATGTCAGCGCGGTTTGCAGGGGCGTTATGAGAGTGGAATCGAAATTGAGGCCCTGGCCTGGCAGCCTGGCCAGAAAAGTTGTGCCCATGGTAACAACGGCGCGGGTGAGATAAAAAACGCTTATGATCAGCAAGATCTGGATAATATTGAACTGTGTTTCGCCAATGCTGATGCCCTTGAGCGCATATTCATCCAGCAGATAGATGCCGCCCGGCAAAACAACGATCCACAAAAAAACGCCGGTCACCGCGATAACCAGAACCATGGGGGCGGCCATGGCCACGGCCAGATGGCCGACTATGGCGCGCACTCCCGCCCTTGAAAGATGATCGTTGATTGAATTGACCAGATACATGCCGCCCAGGGACAATTCCAAAGCCAGGGAAAGGGAGACGAAAGCCAGATATAGCGCCATACTGGCGATGAACAGGCCGGAAACTGTCAAAAACAGGCATATCCAGAGAATGATTACCTCGCTGTCCAGCGCGCCAGCTTCCAGCTGCAAACCGCCTATCTCCAGAGCTTTCCTGCTTTTTTGCCCAAAGAGCCACAAAAGCAGGAGCAAAAGCCATATAATCAGGGCTATGGCCGATGTTATTGGCAGATAAGCCAGAAGATAGGCGCAAAAAGAAAGGGGAAGAAGCTTTAAAAATGGCGCTCCCTGCCGCGGCACATCGGTATGTTTCAGGAGGCGTATGTCCCATGCCAGATTGACCTGGCCAATGATCAGGCAAATGCTGCCCAGGGCGAGAAAAAGCCGAAAAAAGTTGCTTGCCGCTGAGAGCGCGCTGCCCAAAAAGGCGAAACCGAAACAGAGCCAGGGCAAACTTACCCTGAAAATATGCCTGCTGGTCTCACTGTTGAATTTTTCAGGCCAGCGGTTTTTGAGAATAAGGCACAAGACGCCGGCAAAAATCAGCCCTATGACAAAGCGAATGCAGGCTGTTCCCCATTGCGAGGCCGTGACCGGCAATTCCACCGGCATTCGCAAAATCATCGCCTGCCAGGAATAATAAAGCTTCTGGCCGATATTGCTCCAGGTTTCAGTATTCAGCCAGGGGATGGGGCCGCGTAAATAATAGTCCTTCCACAATTCCGGCAGCTCGGCGCCAATATTATCCCTGACCTTTTCAAGCTTTTTGAGCAGACTGAGATAGGGCGATATGGAATCATAAAGGGCAAGAACGACGGTCAGCCTCAATCTTGCCCTGTTTATATCCTGAATATAGGTCTTCATTTCTTCGGAAAGCCGGCTCTTGTCCATGTCCTGCGGAATACTGTCGGCCATCTTGTTCACTCTTTCAAGCAGGGTCTGGGCTTCCGATCTGGCCTGGAGCACTGGGTCCAGCACGCCATTGAAATCGTCGATTGTGCCCTGGATGCGCCTTTGTACGGCCTCCATGGCATTGGGATGCCCCCTGAAAGTGTTGGCAAAGACCAGAAGGCGCCGCCCTTCCTCCTCAAAGGGCTGCAAATGTCTGGAAAGGTTGTCGGTTTGCGAGGAAAAAGTTTCGCTTAACGTGAGGGCCGTTTCCCTCATTTCGTTCAGGCTCGTGCGCTGCCCTGTCCACATGGCTTCCCAGGCCGCATTCTGGCTGGCTGTATTCTCGCTTTCACTGCCCGTCTTTTCACTGGCGGATTCTTCACCCTCCCCGGCCTGCTTCTGGGAAGAGGAATCTTTTCTCTCTTTCTCTGAAGGAGTTCCCCTTGAAGCAGAATCTGCTTCAGGATTTGGAGTAGCTTCCATTTTGGCAGCGGCCCGGGCTTTGTCTTTTGCCGCTTCAGCATTTTTTGCGGTGGAGGAAGGATTGGCCTTTTCTTTTGCCGGCCCGGCGCCTGGCGGTTCTTTTGTTTCGGCAGATGCCCGTTTGGCAGGCGCGTCGGCTGCGGGGCAATCCACGGCGAGTGTGGCCAGAAAGATAAAAACAAGGATGGAAAATATAGCCAGAGAGTGGGAACCCGGGCGCATGAGCATGGCTTTTACCAATAAAAAACCCGCCGGGGCGGGGTAAGAAAAATGCTTTCGCAAATCTGTATTGCAGAAATCAATCACTGCGCAGATGTTCGTCTGCTTCCTGCCTGGCCTTGCAGTTTATGCAAAGGCGGGTAACAGGTCTGGCCTTCAGACGGGGAATACTGATTTCCTCCCCGCATTCCTCGCAAATGCCGTAAATCCCGTCATCCATACGTTTGAGAGCGGCCTGAATCTTGCGAATCAGACGGCGTTCCCTGTCGCGCAGACGCAGGGTAAAGGCCCTGTCGGATTCCGCGGTTGCGCGGTCGGCAGGATCGGCAAAAACTTCGTTGCTGTCTGTAAGCTCTTCTATTGTCAAGTCACCATTCTGCTGTGCTTCTTCGAGCATATCGGAGAGGAGTTTGCGAAAATATTCCATATCCTTGCTGTCCATAAAATCCTCCGAATCCATTGGCGGCCCGGCAAGCCAAAAGCTGGCATACAGTTTACCAGGAAAAAATTATATAAACTCTATACAGATATTTGTAAAGAGAGACTCGCTGAATATTCATGGGATTTCCAGAGTTGCGCCAGAAAATTCCTGTCGTTAAAGCCGTAAAACGGGGCTTAACATTTTTCTCCTTGCTCTGTATATTTCATTTTCTATAACCATTTTGAGGAGGAAAAGCCAAATGAGTTCCATTCCGGTAGTTGCAGTGGTGGGCGCGACAGGCGCCGTTGGCCGCGAAATGCTCAAAACATTGCATGATCGCGGCTTTCCCGCCAGCAAGGTGCTTGCATTTGCGTCGGCCAAATCGGCTGGAGACCTGGTTCCATTTGGCGATGATGAACTGGAAGTTCACGAATTGAAGGAAGATTCTTTTGATGGCGTGGATTTGGCCATTTTTTCGGCAGGCGGCGCAACTTCCACAAAATTCGCGCCACATGCCGTAAAATCCGGCTGCACTGTGGTTGACAATTCCGCAGCCTGGCGCATGGATCCGCGCTGCCCCCTGGTTGTGCCGGAAGTTAATCCCGACGCGCTGGAAAATCACAAGGGCATCATTGCCAATCCCAACTGTTCGACAATCCAGATGGTGGTGGTAATAAAGCCCATAAAGGATGCCGCCGGACTTGAGCGCGTTGTGGTTTCGACCTATCAGGCCGTTTCCGGCACAGGCCGCAAGGGCATGGACGAGCTTGAGCGCCAGGTCAGAGATCTTTTCAATGGACGGGATCCGGAAAACAATGTTTATCCCTGTCAGATCGCCTTCAATATTCTTCCCCATATAGATATATTCATGGACAATGACTATACAAAGGAAGAAATGAAAATGGTCAACGAGACTGTCAAGATTCTTGATGACCCCTCGGTAAAGGTAACCGCGACCTGCGCCCGCGTGCCCGTGTTTTTCAGTCATGCCGAATCCGTCAATGTCCAGACCGCGAAACATCTTTCGGCCCGTGATTGCCGCGCGCTGCTTTCGCAGGCACCTTCGATTGCCGTGCTCGACAATCCCCGCGAGGGCATTTACCCCACCCCCCTTGCCTGCGGCGGCACGGACGAGGTTTTTGTCGGCCGCATCCGCGATGACGAAAGCATTGAAAACGGCCTGAACATGTGGATTGTGGCCGACAACGTGCGCAAGGGCGCAGCCCTGAATGCCGTGCAAATTGCCGAGGAATTGCTCAAAAGAGATCTTTTGCGCGTTCCCGACAGGGATGCTTTTCTTTCATGATCCAGGCACTGAAACCAGACGATTTTTTGTCCGCCCTGCTGGCGGCCCCGAGACCCGGTGTTGAAAAGATCTTGGCCTTTTACGATAACCGGGCCCGGGGAATCTGCACGGACGGCCATTTGCTGTTGATTCCCCTTGACGATCATCTCTGTCATCGTGGCGATGGTCTTTTTGAAAGCATCTGTTACAGGGACGGCAAAATTTTTGTTCTGGACTCACATTTGCAAAGAATGTGGGACGGCGCGCGCGCTCTTGCCCTGGAACCGCCCCTGGCCATGAGCGAGGCCAGGGAGCTTGTTTGCGCCGTGGCCCATGCTTCTGGCAGCGACAAGGGCGATATCCGCGTTTTTCTTTCGCGCGGGCCGGGCGGATTTGGCATATCGCCTGCAGAATGTCCCGATCCCGGTTTCTATATTGTTGCCCTGGCCGCCAAATTGCCGCCCGCCGATCTTTATTCCAGGGGACTTTCCGCATTTACAAGCGCCTATCCGCCCAAGCAGGAATATCTGGCCAGGATCAAGAGCGTGAACTATCTGCCCAATGTGCTTATGGCCGCGGAAGCCGTAAGCCGGGCAGAAGATGTGGCGATCACTTTTGACGAGGCTGGCAATATGGGCGAAGCGGCCATCGCGAATGTGGCAATTATCGATGAAAACGGCTGTTTTCGCAGTCCCGAACCGGGAAGGGTTTTGCCGGGCACAACTCTTCTGTGCGCTCTGGAGATTGCCGACCAAAAAATGCCTGTCAAAACAGGCCCCATTCATATACGGGAAATGCTCAAGGCAAAAGAAATGCTGCTTTTGACCAGCGCAACTTTGTGCGTTCCCATTGTGCGCTTTGACGGACGCCCTGTGGCCGATGGACAACCGGGTGCTGTAGCGCGATGGCTCAAGGATGAATTGCTGGCCTATATGCTGAAAACCGGCACTTCATTTTAAATTAAAATGACTCCGCCTTGAATATAAAATATTCAGAAAACCCGTCGCCCAAAATCAATACCTGGATGCCAATAAACAGCGCCACCGCATATAGTGGAAAAACATGGAAAATAACAACAGCCCCGCTCCATACTCACTTATTCCGCTCAGTTCAAACGAGCCACTTTTTGAATGGGACATTGTGTCGGATGCGCTTTTTATGACCCAGGGCCTTTACAAAAGCCTGAACCTGCCCTCGCCGCCCCCCACCATGGCGGATTTTTATAAATTGCTAACTGCGGACGCGGCGACCGAACTGGGCGCCTTGCGCAAGAATATTCTGTTGGGCAAGGATCCCGCAGCCTCGGAATGTTCATATTTGTGCAATGGTTTCTGGGTACAGGAATATATGCTGGTGCTTTCGCGCAATAGCGAAGGGCATGCCACAAGGGTTATCGGCAAAATGGACGCCGTGCCCGTGGGGCCTGCCCATGCCGGCCTGGGGTTCAGTGTCGGCATCCAGGATCTGGCAGGCAGCGGAGTCTGGATTTATGATGTGAAAGAAAGGAAAATCTGGCTGGACCAGACATGTGGCAAGCTACTGGGCCTTGGCGGCAACATCGCCAATCCCATGCCCATAACCCAAAGCTTCAGGGATATTCACCCCGCGGAAAGGGCGGCCCTGCAACGCCATTATAAAATCTTTTGCGAAGGTCTGTTTTTCGGCAACACAATTACCGATATTGTGCGCATAAAGCAGGCGGACGGCACATTCGCAACCGCTCTGCTGCGGGCTTCCGCCGTGGAAAGAAACGAGGCCGGCAAAGCCGTTCTGGTGGCCGGTCTGCTTTCCATGGGAGCGCCTGTGAGCGCAAATTCGCCATTCTGCAAGGATGACAGCCTCTTCCATGCCCTGAATAACATGGGCGGGGGCCAGTGGAACTGGGATACAAAGGCCGACAAAATCTATTTTTGCCCCCGCTATCTTGAAATGCTCGGCTACAGGGACGAGGAAAACCCCATGCCGGCCAATGCCTGGCGCAAACTAATTCACCCGGAAGACGCAAGCCGGGTGATCGATGCGCAGAAATCCATCATGACATCCCCGCAAAACGGCGACACCTTTGAATACACATACAGGATGAAGAGCGCGTCAGGGGCCTGGGCCTGGATCTTTGACCGCGGCTATGTCATCTGGCGCGACAAGCTTGGGCGCGCGGGGCATATCATTGGCTCGATCACCAATATCACGACAGCCCAGGCGGAGCGCGACAGGCTTGAAGATCTTGTGCGCCACGATACCCTTACCGGCCTCAGGAGCAGGGCATTTTGCAACCTTGAAATCGAGCATATCGAGCAAAACGGCATCAGGCCGGTTTGCGTTATTTCCATGGATATAACCGGCCTCAAGATGATCAATGACAATCTTGGCCATGCCGTCGGCGACGAACTCCTCATAATCGCAGCTTCCCTGTTGCGGGGAGGCTTGAGAAAAACGGATTGCGTCGGCCGAATTGGCGGCGACGAATACCTTGCGCTATTGCCAAACTGTAATCTCGCCAAAGGCAAAAAACTCGTTGAATTTATCAGGGCCCGTTTTGACAATTACAATAAAAACCACGGCATGATGCCTGTTTTTGCGTCAATTGGCCTGGCCTGCGGCATATCAAGAAATGAAAGGCTTTCCGAAATCATGAGCCGGGCGGACGAAGCCATGTATGAGGACAAAAAGTCCCAGCGTAAAGATGCGCATGCCGCAATCAGGAAATGGATCCTTGCAAGAACAGGCAAGGAGCCTGTCGCAGACGACAGGCTTGCCGATGAATGATTAGCTGACTTTCAGCTTCTGGCCTGTTTTCATCTCGAATTTATTCTTGTTCACAATTACGCGCCTGATTGTGCCCTGGCCGATTATGCCAGCCTCGTCCCTTGCCTCCACCCGAAAAAGCAGGCCCTTGCCATTTTGGGATATCTCGCTCAGTTCGGATTCAAAATCTACTTTCATCCCCGCCGGCGTGGCCGCGCAATGGCTTACATCAACGCCCACGCCAACCGTGGTCGTGCCCGGCTCCAGATATGGCTGCACGGAAGCAACGCAGACTTCTTCCATACCGGCAATCATCATTGCCGTGGCAAAAACATCCACCAGGCCGCTGCCAAGCGCGCTGGCAAGGTGTTTATCCCCGACAACCATTTCCTTTTCGCCCTTTATGCCAGGTTCGAGACCAGGTTTGCTCATGTTTTTTTCCATATTTAAATCTCCCGCATACGAAAATGCCCCGGATTTTTACCGGGGCAACAGATTTTCATTAAAAAAATTAACTTATTTTTTCACTTCAAAGGCCAAATTTTCGTCCTTGACCTCGATATGCACGTCATCGCCGTCCTTGATGTCGCCCTTGATGACTTCACGCGCAAGAGGCGTCTCGACGTACTGCTGGATATAGCGCTTGAGCGGCCGCGCGCCATAGACTGGGTCGTAGGCCGCATTGGCAATGTAATCCCTGGCCTCGTCGCTCATGTGCAACTTGATTTTGCGTTCTTCCAGACGCTTTTTGAGCCTGCGGAGCTGGAATTCCACAATCTTGCCGACCTGGTCGCGTCTGAGCGGCAGGAAGACGACGGTTTCGTCCACCCTGTTCAGGAATTCGGGGCGGAAGTGAGCCCGCAAATCTTCCATTACCTGTTCGCGCGCGCCTTCCTTGAGGGTGCCGTCAAGAGCAATGCCGTCAAGCAAATGCACGGAACCGATATTGGAGGTCATGATGACGATTGTATTGCGGAAATCCACCGTTCTGCCCTGGCTGTCCGTAAGACGGCCGTCATCCAGCAATTGCAAAAGGGTATTGAATACATCGGGATGAGCCTTTTCAACCTCGTCGAAAAGAATGACGCAATATGGTTTGCGACGCACGGCTTCTGTCAGCTGGCCGCCCTCGTCATAGCCCACATATCCTGGAGGCGCGCCGATAAGGCGTGAAACAGAATGTTTCTCCATGTATTCGCTCATGTCCAGGCGTACCATATTGTCTTCCGTATCGAACAGGGCTTCCGCAAGTGCCTTGCAAAGCTCTGTCTTGCCTACGCCTGTAGGGCCGAGGAAGATGAAAGAACCGGTTGGGCGAGCAGGATCGGAAAGCCCTGCCCTGGCACGCAAAACGGCGTCGGCCACTGCATTGACAGCATCATCCTGCCCGACAACGCGATCATGCAGCTGTTCGCGCAGGCGCAGAAGCTTTTCGCGTTCGGATTCCAGCAAACGGGTAACAGGAATGCCTGTCCATTTGGCAACGATTTCAGCCACGTCATCAGGGCCGACTTCCTCGCGCAGCAAGCGCGGACCGCCGTCTTTCTTGCCCGAAACTTCCTCAAGTTTCTTTTCCAGTTCAAGCAGGGTGGAATATTTGAGCTGAGCGGCCTTGTTCAAATCGTATGCGCGTTCGGCCTGCTCGATTTCGCGGCGGGTCTGCTCAATGTCTTCCTTGATCTGGCGGACATTGTCAATCGAGCCTTTTTCGCTTTCCCACTGGGCGCGCATGGTGGCCTGCTGGTGCCGCAATTCGGAAAGCTCGTTTTCCAGTTTTTCCAGTCTTTCAAATGAAGCCTGGTCTGTTTCCTTGCGCAGGGCCTCGCGCTCGATTTCAAGCTGCATGACCTTGCGATTGACTTCGTCAAGCTCGGAAGGCAGGGAATCGATTTCGGTGCGGATCATGGCCGCGGCTTCGTCAATCAGGTCTATTGCCTTGTCGGGCAGCTGCCTGTCCGGGATATAGCGGCTTGAAAGCACAACGGCCTCGACAATGGCCGAATCGCTGATACGCACGCCGTGGTGAACCTCGAAACGATCTTTCAGGCCGCGCAGAATGGAGATTGCATCCTCGACGGTGGGCTCATCAACCATGACAGGCTGGAAGCGGCGTTCAAGGGCCGGATCTTTTTCGATATACTTGCGGTATTCATCCACAGTTGTGGCGCCGATGCAATGCAATTCGCCCCTGGCCAGCATTGGCTTGAGCAAGTTGCCGGCATCCATGGAGCCTTCTGTCTTGCCCGCGCCGACGATGGTATGCAGTTCATCGATAAAGAGAATGATTTGCCCTTCGCTTTTTTCGACCTCGTTGAGCACGGCCTTGAGGCGTTCCTCAAATTCGCCGCGGTACTTGGCGCCGGCAATCAGCGCGCCCATGTCGAGGGCAAAGAGTTTGCGATTCTTTAGTCCTTCTGGCCCATCACCCTTGACTATGCGGAACGCCAGCCCTTCGACAATGGCTGTTTTGCCCACGCCGGCTTCGCCAATCAGCACCGGATTGTTCTTTGTACGGCGGGACAGGATGCGGATGACGCGGCGAATTTCGGAATCACGTCCGATAACCGGATCCATCTTGCCCTCCCGCGCGGCTTCCACGAGATCGCGCGCGTATTTTGCAAGGGCCTCGAAAGTATCTTCCGGATTGGCTCTGGTAACCCTGGCGCCGCCGCGCATTTCTTCCATGGCCTTGAAGAAGTTGGCGTGGGAAATCTTGTATTCCTGAAATACCTTGCCAAGATGCGAGGAAGGCTCGACTGTGGTCAGGGCAAGGAAAAGGGTATCGACGCTTACAAATTCATCCTGCAGGCGCTGGGCCTCTTTTTGGGCGTCGCCCAATATTTTGGCCAGGCGCGTGGTAATATTGATCTTGTTGGGATCAACGCCAGCGCCGGAAACCGAAGGTCGTTTGCGCAGGGATTCTTCAAGAGCCACGCCAAGAGCCCTGGGCGAAATGCCCATGTGCTCCAGATCGGCCGGAACTATGCCCTGCTCCTGCTGAACAAGGGCAAGCGCCAGATGCTCGCAATCGGTTTCCTGGTGCCCCATGCCAATGGCAATGGCCTGGGCCGCACTGATTGCCTCGCGCGCTTTTTCGGTAAACTTGTTAATATCCATTCATCAATCCTCAATATTGTTCATTGCGCGCACAAGGCGTTCAAGCCTGTCCACGCGCTCAAGAAGATCAACTATAATTGTGCCGCCAATAACCGGCAGTTCAAATGTGCCGCAAATACGGCCAAGCTTGCGAACCCGCCAGATATCGACATCGTGGAATGTCATTTTGCCGGGAAGACTGGAATCAAACCATCCAAGATCGACAAGCTCTTCAAGCTGGTTGGGACTTATGCCGGTCAGCTCCACAAATTCATCCCAGGCCAGGGCCTCGGATTGCATCGGTAAATTGGAGTTTTTATTCGTCATGCTCATATCTTACTCCTGCTTATGCGTCATGGGGAGACACATATCAGGCGCGGGCGTTGAAGGTTGAAGTTTCAGCCAGTTTTTCCCAAAGTTCCTTTTCCGCCGCGCCCGGTTGCGAAGGAACCTTGATCATGGCCTTGACAAACAAGTCCCCGCGGCTTTTTGAAGAGCCCATGCCCTTGCCTTTCAGCCGGAACTTGCGGCCGGAACTAGTACCGGCCGGCACATTCAGTTCCACTTCGCCTTCCAGAGTTTTTACAGGCACTTTTGCGCCCAAAACCGCTTCCCAGGGGCTAATCCAGAATTCGGATTGCAGGTTGTCCCCTTCCACCTTGAACTGCTTGTCGGGAAGGTAACGGATGATAAGGAAAAGATCGCCCGGCTGGCCTCCATTGGGGGATGGATCGCCCTGGCCGGAAAGCCGGAGCTTCGCGCCGTCCTTGACGCCTGCGGGCACGTTGACTTCCAGGATTTTCGGGCCCTCCGGCATCTGCAATGTTACCTTGCGCTTGCCGCCGGCAACAATTTCCGACAGGGTGAGAGGCAATTCGGCCTCCACATCGCGGCCACGCCGCGGGCCCTGCTGACGCGCTTCAAAACCTCCGAAAGCATCGCCGCCAAAACCACCGCCGCGATTGCCGAAAAGCGTTTCAAAAAAGTCGGAAAAGTCGCCGCCGCCCATGTCCTGACCGTTGAAATTGAAGTGCGCGCCGCCCTGTGGGCCAGGGCCTCCGCCCTGCTGGTACTTCTCCCAGTCCGGGCCCAGCTGATCATAAAGTTTGCGCTTTTCGGGGTCTTTCAGAACCTCGTAAGCCTCGTTTATTTCCTTGAATTTCTCTTCGGCCTTTTTGTCGCCGGGGTTCAGGTCGGGATGGTATTTTCTGGCCAGCTTTTTGAAAGATTTGGAAATCTGTTCTGGCTTGGCCGTTTTATCCACTCCGAGAAGTTTGTAATAATCCTTGTAAGAAACAGCCATACCTTGTCTCTCCCGTGGCGAACAGTATCTGTTTACTGCTATTTGCCATTATTACATATAATCAGGAGGCGAAGGGGGTTTCGCCTCCTTTTGATGAATCTAATAAAAATCCAGCCAATATGCCAGATGCCAAAGGCTGATATCCACGATTTAATTATATTTTTTATTTGGCTGCCAGATAGATGTTTCTCAGACTGGCTTCCGCCTGGCCAAATCCGCCCTTGACAATTGCGGCCGACGTTTACAATCTTGAAACAAAACCACAATAAACTGGAGGAATTTTGAAATGGCTTATTTTGCGCCACGCAAGGCCCGGACAAGCTTGCCCTGCCTTGAATGCGGCAAGCCGCTGAATATTGAACGCTCCTGCCTGGAAACATATATGGCCTGCCCCCATTGCAATAAAAAATTTCCCCTCAAGGATTTTATTGCAAAGGCTGACAAGCCAATGGAAGAATTTCTGGAAAATGTATATTGCGACAGAATTTAGGGCATTCATGCAGTGAAATTGCATAAATGTCCTAACGCGACTTTGCCTGCAAAGGCGCGCGCGAGAATATCTCGAGGCAAACTTGCTTTGCCGTTAAGAGATATTCTCATGCGTAAATGTTATAGATAATCAGTGGGGCCTGGCTCTCCATTCCGCTTCCCTGGCCTCATCCTCGCGGCCAAGCCTGCGCAGTGCTTCCGCCAGCATTTTCCAGGCTTCCGGTTTGCCGGTCAGGCCCACGCTTTTTCTGGCCAGCAGCTCGACCATGGCCGGATCTTCGTTGTCTTGCAGATAAATTCCGGCCAGCATGAGCATGGCCGAGGCATCATTCGGATTCTGCAAAAGCGCGTCGTGCAAAAGCTCGCGCGCCGCGCTGCCCTTTTGCTGGCGCACCGCAAGTCGAGCAAGATGCCTTTTGGCCGAACCTGTCAAAATGGCATCGGCATTTTCCATGCCCAATATATGCTCGTAACTGTTTCTGGCCTCGCCTTTGCGCCCAAGCTGCTCATATAATTGCCCAAGCCTTATCCAGACATAGCCATGCCCTGGCGCGAATGCCGCGCATTTGCGCCAATATTGCAGCGCGCCGCGCGTTTCGCCAAGATTTTGGGCAACTGCCCCAAGATTATAGCAAATCTTGGCTGCAAGGACTTTATCGTCCGCCTTTTTGAGGGCATCCAGGAACAATCTTTTGGCTTCCGCGTAGCGTTTGAGCGAGGCCATGCAAACCCCGAGCGAGTTCCTGGCCATGGCATTGTCCGGGTCGGCCAGAAGGGCCTGATGGTATTCCGCAACCGCGCCAAAAATGTCGCCCAGGCTGAAGCGGCGGTCCGCGCTGATGTTCAGGGCCAGCGTATTGAAAACCCCGATATGCGGTTCTGGCAAAAGAATGCCGTATTCAAGCGCCTTGAGGACGCAATCCTCAATTTCGGCTTTGCCGAAGTCAAGATATGGCCAGGAGGCCAGGCCGGCCGCAAATGCATACCCGTTATCTTTCGCAATCTTGCCCAGGTTTTCATAAAAGCTGACGCAGGCATCCGCTGTAGCTCCTTCATGGAAAAATATCAGGCTATTGCTGCCATAACGGCCGGCAGGCAACTCGTCGCCTGTTTTTTCGGAGAGGCTTTTTTCAATTTTTTGCAGCAAGGCCTCGAATGATATGGCATCCCTTGAATCACTGGCCAGCCGGGCAATGCCGAGGACAAACTTCTGGCTTTGGGCCCGCTTTTCCTCAAACAGGCGCAAAAATTCTCCATGGCTTCTGAAAAAAGCGTCTTCTCCGCTGGCCGCAATCTTTTTCTCTTCCGCTTCTGGCTGGCGAATTGGCGAAACGCCAATCTTGACCAGGTTGTCTCCTGGCAGCGGCATGGCGGCCGCGTCTTCAAGATAAAGAATTTCGGCCAGCGATTGCCTTTCGCCAACTTCCAGGAGAACAATTTCACCACGCAAGGCACCGCGGTTGCCGTCTCCGCTCCGGGAAAAACCTGGAAGCGCATTCCTTCGGCCGCATTGCTTTCCCTGCCCAGGC